>JAUNVL010000047.1 GCA_030537675.1 Propionibacteriaceae bacterium
TGCGATGCCCGCCCCGAAATCCGGCGCTGACCCCCGTGCCGCCCAGCGCAGCGCGAACGCGATGGAGGCGGCATTGTTCCGCGAATGCACCCAGTGCATGCCAGTGAAGCGATCGTGCAGGGCGTCCAGCCCGTCCGCCAGGCTGCTGGCTCCTGCTGCGGCGTCCTCACCGAAGCGGACGTCGGCTGCGAAGCGGGAATGGGCCGGGACCACGGCCAAACCTGATGCCAACACCGTCGACACCGGATCCGGGTCCTTGGCCGACACCACGACCGCTGCACTGCACAGCGCTGCCGACCACATGGCGGCGTACACACCCGATCGACGATGGGTCAGTCGGGCATCGGTCCAGGCCTGCCTGGCCGCGGCAACGGGTTGGCCGGGGTTCACCCAGCCGAAGACGTCGGCGCGAATCAGCGCACCGATCCACTCCCGGAAGGGGTTGCGGCGCTCGGCCACATCGCCCACGGGCCACGCATCCAGCAGGTTGCGGTAGGCGGCCCGCTCAGCCGTGAACACCCGTCCCGCCGGCAGGTTGTCCAGCCACAGGGCCGCCACGGAGTCAGTGTCGAAGTCCGGCTGCTCCGCCAACTCCAGGGCCAACAGTGCGAAGTTGAGATCGTCATCCTCGGGGATCCCGGAGATCGTCTCCACCAGCGAGGTGGGTGCGCTGCGTCGATTCCATGGCCAGCGCTCGGCGACCTCGACGGGCAGGCCCACGGCTGTGAAGTAGCCCGTGATGGGCCAGTTCCCGGTGGCTCTGGCGATTTCCTCGATGCCCTGGCGTGGAATCTTCTCCACGGGCTTGCCAAGGACGCATCCGGCCGAGCGCCCCAGCCAACCGCCCCGGACGCGGTCCTCAAAATCCTCACCGGGGCCGTCGAGGACGGGCATGGGGCTCGCAGCCGCTCGAATCTCGGCGAAACCTTCCGGCTGAGCCGGATCCTCCGGGGTTGGCAGGGCGTCCAGTTCATCCAGCAGGGAGCGGGCCAGGGGGCGCAGATCGGCATCCAGATCACTGGCGCCGGACACCACCGGGACGAGCGAGCCGCCAGCGGATTCCCAACGCTCTGCCACCGAAGAGAGCGCAGCCGGGTCCTTGCTGAAGGCCGCACTGGCCACCAGTTCGTGGGGGAGGAGGTCCTCGGGATGCGCCCAGGTCAACCGCATTACGCCATCCCCATCCCCTTCAGGCCAGCGAGCCGTTCGCGTGCCCGCGCCGCGTCGTCCCGCAGGATCTCAGCCGCCACCTCGCCCAACACCTTGCCAGCAGCGTGCAGGTCCAGACGGGAAGCCGCGGAGATGTCCGTCGCCCAGTCCTTCGGGATGGCGTCCAGGCCCTGCAGCGCGGCACAGATGGCACCTGCCATGACGGCGATGGAGTCGGCGTCACGGCCGTAGTTGATGGCGCCCAGGACCGCCTCGCGGTAGTTGCCGTCAGCCAGGATCACGAATCCGAGGGCGACGGGCAACTCCTCGATGGCCTTGATCCGCGAGGGGCGCCGGGCCTCCATGGACTGGTTGCGATAGTCCGGGCCGACGGAGTCGAAGGGAGCCACGGCCGTGCGGAGGACCTCGTTCGCGTCGTCTCCCGGTTCCACCTCTCGTACGGCGTCCACGATGGCCTCGATGGCGAGATGAGTCCCGTCGTGTGAAAGGTCCAGAGCGCTCTGGATGACGCCGGCGGGCGTGGCACCCGGCGTGAGCGCCGCCGCGACCGCACCAGCGAACACCCCGGCGGCCTCACGGCCGTACGAGGACTGGTGTGCGCCCGCCATGTCGATCGCCTCCGCGTAGGCAGCTGCCGGGTCGCCCGCATTGACCACACCGACGGGTGCCATGTACATGGCAGCGCCGCAGTTGACGAGGTTGCCGACGCCAGCCTCACGTGGGTCGACGTGTCCGTAGTGCAGGCGCTGGACGAGGTACTTCTCTGCCAGGAAAACCCGCTGGAGAGGGATGGTTTCGCGTTCGAGCTCCGGGATCCACACCACTTTGCTGATCATCAACGGCACCAGACCATCGGCCATGGCATAGGCGTCCAGGTGGGTGCGCCGCTCCGCGTACACGTCGATGAGCAGGTTCGTCATCAACGTGTCATCCGTGATGTGGCCATCACCCTTGTGGTAGGGCGCGATGGGCCGTGCCGTGGCCCAGTTCCGGTTGTAGGGTCCGACGATCCCCGTGACAGGTCCACCGTGGCGTTCCCTGATCTGTTCCGGGGTCCAGCCCTCCGTGGCACCCCCCAGCGCGTCCGCCACGGCCACCCCCACCACCACGGCCTCTGCACGGTCCAGAAACACTGCGTTCACGATGATCCCCTCTGAGTCATTCCACTGTTGTCTTGACAACACATGTGGGGAGCGAGTCGCCCCGCTCCCCACATGGTCCACGATCAGCGGTTGATCTGGTCCCATCCATCGGTCAGATCCTTGCTGAGCCCGTCAGCATCGGTCTGGCCGGCGAGGAACTTCTGGAAGGCAGGTGTGGCCACCGTGTCCTTCCACTGCGTGTAGTTGGTCACCTTCATGAAGGGTGCTGACTCCAGGAACTCTCCGGACTTGAGGATCTGGGTCCAGCCGTCCTCCCCGCCCGTCTGCTCGGCGATCAGGTCACGCGCCGCCTTGGAGGCAGGGATCAGCGCATCGGCCATGTTGAGCGCGGCCATGTTCTCGGCGTTGGTGAAGTAGGTGGCAAAGGCAGCAGCCTGGTCCACGCTCGTGGAATCAATGTTCACCGAGAGGGTCTGCGGGTTGGCGGACTGTGCGGCGGACTCGGTGCCCTCGAGGGCTGGCAACACGACCCATTCGAAGCCTGCGGGTGCATCCTTGGCGATGTTGGCGGCCTGGAACGAACCCTGGACCGTCATGGCGTAGTTGCCGGCGTAGAAACCGGCCAGGACGTCGCCTCCGGACTGGGTCAACGTGGAGGTCTCGATGGACTTGTCCTCGTTGTTCATGGCCATGATCTCCTTGGGCAGCGTGAGCTCACCCTCGCCGATCATCACCTTGGCGTCGTCCCCCTCACCTTCGAAGAAGTAGCCGCCATTGCCCAACCCGAGCGACAGGAACGTGGCGGTGGGGGACTTCAGGCCCCATCCCAGCCCGGCGTGCGCGTCGGTGGTGGCCTGCTTGGCCATGTCGCGGAAGTCCGCCCACTTCAGGGTGTCGCCTTCCGGCATGCTCACCCCAGCCTCCTCCAGCAACTTCGTGTTGGCGAAGACCATGTAGGACTGCAGTTCGGTGGGCACGGCGATGATCTGGTCGTTGACCGTGACGGATTCCCAGACACCCTCGCTGACGTCCGCCTTGAGGTCGTCGGAGATGTAGGGGGTCAGGTCCGCCAGGTAACCGTCCAGGGCGAATGGGATCACGGAGCCGGCCTCGTAGTGGATGACGTCGGGCGCCGCCCCGCCCGCGAATTGTGTGACGAGCTTGTCGTACACCCCGTCCCATCCTGCGGGGACGATCGTCACCTGCACCATCGGGTTCTCGTCGTTCCACTCCTTGACCACTTCCTCGGTCGCTGCGATGGCGCCCGGCTGGTCGGACAGCGACTGGAAGGTCAGCTCGACCTTCTCCGTGGGGGCAGGTGCTGAGGACGCAGCCTCTCCGGGTGTGTCCTCCGGCGTCGTCGAGCCGCCTGTGGAGGTGCAGGCGCTGAGGGCGAGTGCGCCGACCCCCACGAGTGCCAGCAGCTGTGATGTGCGCTTGTTCATGTGCTTTTCCTTTTCTCTAGGCGGGCGTCAGCCCTTGACGGCTCCGGCGAGCAGTCCACTGGTGAGTTTGCGTTGCATGATTGCGAAGAAGACGAGGCTGGGGATCGCTGCCATCACTGCCCCTGCAGCCAGTGGGCCGAGCGCCACCTTGCCCTCGCCACCGACGAACATCTTGAGGGTGATGGGAAGCGTGTAGTTGTCCGGCGTCTGGATCAGCACGAGGGCGAAGAAGAACTCGTTCCAGGCTGACACGAAGGCGAACATGGCGGTGGCCACGATCCCCGGCATCAGAAGGGGGAAGACGATCTCCTTGAGAACCTTGAACCGGCTGGCGCCGTCGATGGCCCCGGCCTCCTCCAGGTCCTTGGGGATGGCAGCCACGAATCCCTGGAGCATCCAGAGGGCGAAAGGCATGGTGTAGGTGGTGTAGACGAGGATCAGACCCAGCAGTGAGTCCACCAGGTTGAGGTTCTTGAGGATGATGAACAGCGGGATGATGATCAGGATCACTGGAAAGACCTGGCTGGTCAGGATCCAGCCCACACCGAGGGTGCGCAGCCGTCCCTTGAATCGCGCCAGGGCATAGGCGGCGGGAATGGAGACCACGATGACGAGGATGGTGGTCGACAGCGAAACGATCGCCGAGTTCATTCCGGAGCGGATGAGACCCTGTTTGGCGAGGGCTTCGGGGAAGTTCGCAAAGTGCCATTCGACGGGGATGAGGTTGACCCGCAGCGAGTTGAGTTCCGCCGAGGACTTGAATGCGGCGGAGGCCAGCCACAGCAGCGGGAACCCCAGAAAGATGAGGTAGGCGAACAGGAGGAGGTACTGCCCTGGTTTGGTGAAGCGTCCCATCAGTCCTTGTCCTTCCTGAACTGTGACCACAGGTAGAAGCTCATGAGGATCAACACGAAGACCACGAGCACCAACCCCATCGCCGCGGCGTAGCCGAGGTGCTTGCTCTTGAAGGCCTCGAGGTACGTGAACAGCATGGGCAGCATCGTCTTCCCGCCCGGTCCTCCTTCCGTCATGACGTAGACCAACCCGAATGAGTTGAAGTTCCAGATGAAGTTCAGGCTGGTGATGGCGGCGATGATGGGGCGCAGGCTGGGCACCGAGATCTTCCAGAACCGCTGCCAGGCGTTGGCGCCGTCCACCTGCGCAGCTTCGTTCAGTTCCATGGGGACCTGCTGGAGACCGGCCAGCAGCGTGATGGTGGTCTGCGGCATGCCCACCCACACCCCGACCACGATCACCGCGGGCAGCGCGGTGTCGAAGTTGGACAGCCAGTCCGTGTTGCTGGCGCCACCGAAGGCGCTCACGATGGCGTTCAGGGGGCCGGTCTGCCGGTAGATCAGCTTCCACATGATGGCGACGACCACGGGGGGCATGGCCCACGGAACCAGCGCGAGTACCCGGGTGAACCCCTTGAGCCGGAGGTCGGCGTTGAGGAGCAGCGCCAACCCCATGCCTGCGACGAGTTGCAGCACGGTCACGGAGATCGACCAGACGAGCCCGATGCGAAACGACTCCCAGAACATGAAGTCGCCGACGAGGCGGCCGAAGTTCTGGAGACCGACGAAGTTGGATTCGACGTTGCGCCGCAGCGTCGCGTCGGTGAAGGCGAGCACGATGCCGTTGACGAGTGGGAAGACGCTGAAAATGAGAATGGGCAGCGTGGCCGGGATGACGAGCGCGATGGCCTCGCGCCGCTCTGTCCGGGCGATGGTGGTCGTCTTCCTCGGCTTGATCGCCGGAGGCCTGACAGCTGTGTCAGTCACTGGTTGCTCCAACGGGTCGAAGGGCACTGGAGGCACGAACGGTGAGCGTGGGATCAACTGTCAGGTGGCTCACCGGGGCGTCGGGATGGGCGATGCGGTGCATCAGGAGTTCGGCGGCGCGGGTCGCGCGTTCGGCTGAACCGAGGTTCACCGACGTCAGGGGAGGATTGAAGGCCTCGGCGAGAAAGGTGTCGTCCATGCCCACCAGGGCAACGTCGATGCCCACCCGGACGCCCGCGCCCAGCAGGGCATGGGTCGCCCCGATGGCCAGCAGGTCGTTGGCGGCGATCAGTGCGTCGAATGGCTGGGTGCCCGGGGCCACGCTGTGCAGCATTGCGCCGAGCGCATCGCGTGCAGCATCGACGGTGAAGTCGGTCGCATCCACGAGGAACCGGTCCGCTGCCGGGAAACCGTGGGCCTCCATCGCCGCCATGTATCCCGCGTGCCGAGCCATGCCGGGAGTGGTGTTGCGGGGCCCATTGATGAACCCGATCCTGCGTCGTCCCGAGGACCGCAGGTGTGCCACGGCCATCGCGATGCCGTCGGCCGAGTTGGCGCGGACTGAATCCAGGTCGAGGTCCGGCGGGATGGATCCGATGACCGAGATGGGGTACCTCGAGGCGCGCAGGGCGGCGAGGACGTCGTCGCTCACCTGGATGGGGCTGATCACGAGACCATCCGCGAACCCGCGGTCCATGCTCCGGATGACGTCGAGGATCCCGGCGGGCTCAAGCCCGGTCGAGGAGACGAGCAGCCGGTACCCCAGTGGCCGCGTGGCCTGTTCGACGGCGCGCATCATCTCGACGTAGACCGGGTTACCGATGTCAGCCACCGCGAAGAGGAGTTGGAATGTGGCGCCCATCTTGAGGGCACGTGCCTTGGCATCGGGGACGTAGCCGAGTTCTTCTGCAGCCTGCTGAACGGCACGCATGGTTTCGGGGCTGGCCACCAGGCCGTTGATGGCGCGGGATGCGCTGGCGATGGACACGCCCGCTCGCGCTGCGACCTGTGTCAACGTGGCTCTCGTCGGCATCGACTGGCTCCGAATCCCTCATTGGAAACGTTTACATCTCTATGACAAGCATGCTGGACGTGTCATTCGGTGTCAAGGGGTTGGTGAATGTCGGAGTCCACCACGTCCGTGGACCGGACGCGCCACGCGCACTGTGCGGCGGGGAGGTTGGTGCCGCAGCGACTACTCGACGCGGCGTGTCTGGTCAGACCCCTGCAGCATGGCGGCGCGGCCTCGCTGCTTGTCGTCCATGAAAGAATCGTCCCTGTGAGCAGTCCAGTGTGGGTGATGGCGTGACGACGATACTGATCTACCTGCTGGTGGTCTTTGCGGCTGGGTTGTTGGCAATCGTGATCCGCCTACCGCCGCTCGTGGGGTTCCTGGCAGCAGGATTCGTGCTGAACTTCATGGGCGTCGAGGAGATTGGTGGCCTTGACTTCATCGCAGAACTCGGCGTCACACTCATGCTGTTCGCCATCGGTCTGAAACTCAATGTGCGCTCGCTGCTTGGACGTGAGGTGTGGCTCACCGCCACGGCCCACATGGCGGGCTCCGTCGTGGTGGGAACCGCGTTCGTGGGTTTGTTGGGGCTGCTGGGCGCAATCACCGTGGGCAGCCTCCCCGTCATCGCTGTCCTCGCGTTCGCACTGTCGTTCTCCAGCACCGTCTTCGTGATCAAAATCCTGCAGGACCGGGGCGACGAGCAGGCGCTGTACGGGCGGATCGCCATCGGCGTGCTGATCATGCAGGACATCGCTGCGGTGGTGTTCCTGTCGGTGTCGCGCGGCACCCCGCCCAGTCCGCTGGCTCTGGGGCTGATCGTCCTGGTTCCGCTGTTGTGGTTGTTCTTCAAGCGTTTCCAGCGCCTCGGCAGGGCCGAGATGCAGGCGCTGTTCGGCATTTTCATGGCGCTGGTCCCGGGCTACGCGCTGTTCGAGTACGTCGGGCTCGAGGGCACGCTGGGTGCACTCGTGATGGGCATGGTGCTGGCGTCGCACCCCGGCGCAGACCAGTTGTCGCACAGTCTCTTCACGCTGAAGGAGCTCCTGCTCATCGGTTTCTTCGTCAACATCGGCTTCACGGGGCTGCCCGACGCAGGGAACCTGCTCGTCGGACTGTTGCTCCTGCTGTTGCTGCCGTTGCAGGGACTCGGGTACTGGGTCCTGCTGTGGGCACAGGGGATGCGGCACCGCACCAGCCTGCTGGCCTCACTCCTGCTGTCCAACTACTCCGAGTTCGGGCTCATCGTCGCGGCCACCGGGGTCACGGCTGGATGGTTGCCGAAACACTGGTTGGTGAGCATCGCCATCGCTGTGGCCGCCAGCTTCGTGGTCTCCGCCATCATGAACCCCCGCCGCACGTCGGCGTTGTCCCAGTTCGCCAGCCGCATCCCGCCGCGTCCGCCCGAGAAACTCCACCACCACGACCGCCCGATCCCCATCGGCAACGCCCGTGCGCTGGTGCTGGGCATGGGCCGTGTGGGGCGCGCCACCTATGACCAGCTCGTCGATGAGTACGGGCTGAACACGCTGGGGGTGGAGCACGATCCCGACCGCGTCGAGGCGCTCCTTCACAAGGGGATTTCGGTCATCGAGGGCGACGCCACGGACACCGACTTCTGGGACCGCGTGGTCCGCAACGGCGTCATCGAGATCATCGTCCTGGCCATGCCGTCGCAGCTCGCCAACATTGACGCGCTGCAGGAACTGCGTCAGAGAAAGTTCACGGGAACCGTGGCAGCGGTGGCGCTGTACGTCGACGACGTGGACGAACTGTACGAACGTGGCATCGACGTGGTGGTGCACATGTACGGAGGCGCCGGCCGCGACCTGGCAGACCAGAGCATCGAGGCCCGCCGCGAGCGGAGCCGCTGACCACACCGCGGAAGCAAACACATGTCCAACTACCCGGTGCCGTTGACCGGCACCGCCAACACGCACGGCGCGGGACGCCACCGACGCCCGCCTTCCGACGCCGACGCCCGCCTCAACGCTCGACGCCCGCCGAATTCGGCGGGCGTCGAACAGTGAAGCGGGCGTGCGGCCGTATGGCGGGCGTCCGGAGCACCAGGGCCGCGTGGAGGCCGGGAAAGGCGCCCAGATGTCAGGACGTGACGTCGGCCGTGGTGAAGCGGCCCCACGCCAGCGTGGCGAAGATGGCCACCCACCCCAGTTGGACGATCATCCCGCTGCTGAGCACCGACCAGTTCACCTCGATGCGGAGGAATTCCGCGAAGTCGAACCAGTGGTGGGTCAACAGGTAGGGGTGGATGGCCGCCAGCTGGGGGAGCGTGTCGAGCACGGATGACACCACCGCCACGATCGTCGTTCCGGCCATGGCACCCACGGGAACCTCCGTGAGCGTGGAGAAGAACAGCCCCACGGCGACGAGTCCCGTGAGCGACAGCGCGACGTAGGCAGCCACGCCGAACATTCGTGCCATGCCACTGCCGAGCCCCACGGTGGAGCCGGACAGCAATGTCATGTCCGTCAGGCCGAAGAACGCGCCACCTGAGGCGAGCGCGACGGTGGCGATCAGGAACACCGCCGCCACTGCGAATGCCAGGGACGTGAGCGCCTTCGAGGCCAGCAGCCGTGTCCGGGACACCGGAAGCGTCAGGAGATATCTCAGGGTTCCGGTCTGCGCCTCGCCAGCGAGGGCGTCGCCCGCCGTGATCCCGATGGTGAGCGGGAGCAGGAAGGGCAAACAAAGGAACAGCGAGGCGATCACGAGGAACAAACCGTTACCGGTCACCCGGCCGATGAATCCCGGCCCCTGACCGGCCATGCCCGAGTTCTGGGCGACGAACAGGACGATGGCGAGCAGGAGCGGTACAGCCGCCAGCCCGGCCAGCAGGGCGATGGTGCGTGGCCGTCCGAAGAGGATCCGCAGATCGCTGCGCAGTTGTCGCCCGAATGAGCCCCTAGCGTGCGACATCGAAGCCCTCTCCCGTCAGTTCCACGAACAGCTGTTCGAGGCTGCGACGGCGAACGTCCAGCCCCACGAGGTCCACACCGGCATGCACCAGTGCTGCCGAGACACGCTCGGGCGGGGTGTCTCCCAGCTGGGCCTGCAGTTCGACGCTGTCCACCGTCGCGTCGAGTCCGAGCGATGTCAGCACGGCGGCGGCATCAGAGACGTGGTCGGGGGTGGTGGTGACGACGATGCGGATGTCGTCGTCGGCTATGAGCGACTGCCGCTCGGCCTGGGCGAGCAGCTTGCCCCTGCCCATGATGCCGATGTGGGTGCAGACCTGCTCGATCTCGGACAGGAGGTGCGAGGAGACCAGCACCGTGGTGCCCTCCGCGGAGAGCTCGCGAATCAGGTGGCGCACCTCTCGGGTGCCCTGGGGGTCGAGGCCGTTGGTCGGCTCATCCAGCACCAGGAGTTCCCTGGGCCGCAGCAGTGCAGCAGCCAGACCGAGGCGCTGCTTCATGCCCAACGAGTACTGCCGGTAGGGCTTGGCGGCTGCCGCAGTGAGTCCCACCCGGTCCAGCGACGTGTCGATACGGGATCGCGACGTCTTCGGATCGGCGGTCGAATCGCACGAATCCAGGCGCACCAGGTTGGCGCGACCGCTGAGGTAGGGATGGAAGGCGGGACCCTCCACGAGCGCCCCGACGCGTGGCAGAACGCTGCCGCCCGCCTTGGGCATCTGCTCGTCGAGCAGCCAGGCGGCACCGGCGGTGGGTCTCACCAGACCCAGCAGCATGCGGATGGTGGTGGTCTTGCCTGAACCGTTGGGGCCGAGGAAGCCGTACACGGCACCGCGGGGGACCACGAGGTCGATTCCGTCCACGGCCACCTGGCCGGAACGGAATCGCTTCGTGAGTCCCTCTGTGCGGATTGCCGGGGCGATCACGCCATCGTGCGGAGAGTCTCAGCGGGCACAGCACCCACGAGGACGCGTCCGTCGTCGGTGGCGAGGATGCTGAGCAGCGTGGTGCTGAGCAGACGACCCTCGGGAACCTCGGTGGTCAGCTGGTCGTACAGTGCGCCCAGCTCAAGGCCCATGCCGGCGGAGTGCTCGGGAACGAACTCCTCGAGCATCTTCTGCGCCTCTTCGGAGCCGATGATGCGATCGGTGGTGCCGGTCATGGACGCGGGATCCTTCGCCAGGAGAGCAGCGATGTCGAGATCCTTGAACTCGACGACGGTGCCCCAACCGGTGCCGGTGACCACAGGCATCTCATGCTGGACATCCGAGCCAGCCATGGTGCCGTCCTTCTCGGGCACCGGCACGACAACCTCGCGCTCAGTGGCGCTGGCGGGTGCCTTGAAGTCGAAGACCGATTCGGCCGGCATGGAGAAGTCGACGTCGGTGAAGGACACCTCGACTGCGGGGGCCGTGTCGTCCTGCGTGCTCCACGTCTGGACGCGCAGCGGAACCTTGGTCTCGCCATCAATGGACAGGACCACGCGCTTGACGAGGGTCTCGTCAGTGTCGGGGGTCACGATGAGCTGGTAGACCTCACGGCCGGCGACGGTGCTCTGGGCATCGACGCGCACGGTGGAGAACTCCTCGACCTTGGTGAGCGCCTCGGTGGCAGCCTCCTGCGGAGTGGGCAGTTCGCCCTGTCGCTTGAGTGCTTCGGCGCGGGCCTCGTCGCTCATGGCTTCGAGGCGGGCGAGGTCGGCGTCGCTGACGGAATAGTGGACGGCTTCATCGTCCGAGCTGGAGTACGTCCACATCTCGGCTCCGTCGGTCACCACGGAGTATTCCGACATGGTTCCCAATAGGGCAGCGCGGGAGCGCTGCTCACCGTCGGTCCACACCCGGATGGTGGAACTCCCGCCGAGCAGCGAGATGGGGTCGGCGCCCGTGGCCTCGGTGAAGAGCATGTCCGGCAGACCGAGCCGGGCCGTGTGCACGACGGTGCCGGACATTGCAGTCGGCTCGGCGTCGAGAACCTGGTTCATGAGCTGCTCGGCAGTGATGTCCGGCAGGTCGTTGGCATCGCCGGAGGCGAACAGGGGAGCTGAGATGAGCGAAACCGCGACGGCGCTGGTCACAGCAATCGGGACCACCCATGGGGAGCGGAGGAAGGAACGGCGTGAGTGCGCAGTACTGGTCATGCCGCCAGAGTAGTTGGGGGTGCCTGTGAGGACACTGAGAGGCCGGGGCCCGGATTCGCGCTGGCATGATGGGGCGATGCGGGTACTGGTGGTGGACGACGAACGCGGACTGACGCGCACACTCCAGCGCGGACTGGCTGCCGAAGGGTTCGCCGTCGACTGCGCCCATGATGGCGAGAGCGGCCTTTCCCTGGCCACGCATGGCGACTACGACGCCATCGTCCTCGACATCATGTTGCCGCGGCTCAATGGCTACGACGTGGTGGCCGCACTGAGGAAGCGGAGCGTGTGGACGCCCGTGATCATGCTGAGCGCCAAGGACGGCGAGTACGACGTCGCCGACGCGCTGGATCTGGGTGCGGATGACTATCTCACCAAACCGTTCTCCTTTGTGGTGCTGGTGGCCAGACTGCGTGCGCTGGTGCGGCGGCCAGCCGAGGCCCGCCCCGCGGTGCTGAGCGTGGGTGCGCTGGAACTTGACCCCTCCACGCGATCCGTCACACGCGGTGGGGAACTGGTGGCACTCACCACTCGTGAGGTGGCGCTTCTGGAGTACCTGATGCGCCATGCCAGCCGCGTGGTCGGGAAGCTGGAGCTGCTGGACCACGTGTGGGACGGGGACGGCGAGGATCCCAACGTGGTCGAGGTCTATGTGGGCTATCTGCGCCGCAAGCTGGGGCGCGACACCGTGATGACGGTGCGGGGTGCCGGCTACCGGGTCGTCGGATGACCAGCCCGTCCAGGAGCTGGGGTGGGCTGTCGTTGCGGCTCCGTCTCACGCTCGTGACGGCGGGACTGCTGGCTGTGGGACTGGTGTTCGGGGCCGTGGCCCTCACCTCCGTAGTCTCGGCGAGCCGCATCTCCGTGCTCGACGAGCTGGCACAGGCGCGTGCCACGACCATCATCCGGTTGGCCGAGGAGGACCGACTTCCGGAGCCACTGCCGGCGGAGGAGGCGGGCGAGATCGCCCAGGTTCTCGACGGTCAGGGTCTCGTGCTGGCGAGCTCGGCAAACGCGAGCCGCACGCTGCCCGTGCTGTCGGCCGATGACCTGGTCCGATTCCGGGGCGCCGGACCCGCCACCCTTGGCAGTGCCTACGACGAGCAGGCACGCATGGTGGCGGTGGCCGCTTCATTGCGGGGCGACCCGGTCACCGTGGTGGTGTCGCTCCCGCTGCGTGACGTGGAGGGCGTGCTGCACGCCCTCCGGGTGTCCCTCGTCGGCGTGGTTCCCACGCTCACCCTCCTGCTGGCCGCGGTGATCTGGCTCGCGCTGGGGCGCGCGCTGCGACCGGTCGAGCAGCTCCGCAGTGCCGCCGCACGGGTCGCACGCGAAGGCGGCCCCGGTGCACTGCCTGTCCCGGATGCCGACGACGAACTGGGTGCACTGGCCCGCACACTGAACGAGATGCTGGACCGGCTGGAGCGCGCGGCCGCGAGGCAGCGCGCGTTCGTCGAGGACGCGGCCCACGAGCTGCGCTCACCCATCTCTGTCCTGCGCGCCACCGTCGAGATCGCGCGCACTCATCCCGACGCCATGCGAACCGACGAACTGGCCGCCGACCTGGAGCCTGAAGTCCTGCGGATGCAGTCGCTGGTGGACGACCTCCTGCTGCTCGCACGCGTCGGAGCCGCCCCCGCTGAGCGCGCGGAGCACGACCTCCGCCAGATCGTTGCCGACGCTGCCAGCGCCGCCCGGCCCGGCCTGGCCGTCGAGGTTCGCGGGGAAGGTGTCGCCCGTGTGGCCCCAGCCGCGGCCACGCGCGTGGTGCGCAACCTGATTGACAATGCGACCCGTCACGCAAAGAGCCGTGTGCGAGTCACCATCTCGGACGGATGCATCGTCGTCGACGACGACGGCGCAGGCATCGCTGAGCAGGATCGCGAGAGGGTGTTCGAGCGATTCGTGCGCCTCGAGGAGGCGCGGGACCGGGAGGCCGGCGGCAGCGGGTTGGGTCTCGCCATCGTGCGCGAGATCGCCCGTGACCACGGCGGCGACGTGACTCTGGGCGATTCAGAGCTCGGGGGACTGCGCGCGGTTCTGACCCTGCCTGTTGAAGGGCCGCAAGAAAACTCTCACCGTCGAGAAGAGAATTCGCGAACGTAGGTGCGCAGAACGTCCGTGCGTCGAAGTCAACGTGGTGTTTTTGGGGCAGCAGTCACCACGCTGCGTCCACCGGCTACCGGTGTTCACTCTCGCCAGGCGTTCATGTCACCTGAACGGAACCGAAAGCTGAACACCGAGCTGCGGTGACCGTTCCTGGCGATGAATGGTGGAACTGAGGCGAGGTAGGGGCCCCGATGGGCACCTTCTCACGTCGCGAAGGCCCAAGGGTTGGTCGCAGCATTGGCCATGTGCCCATCTCAACCAAGGGCTATGCCCTTAACCTTGGTCAAGTCGGTTGCTGGGCAAGGCTACTGCGGGTGTGGTCACTCAACTCGTGATCGACCACACCCGACTCCCGATCAGCTCTTTCCGTGGCCTTCGATGGTTGCCACAATGGATGGACGCAGTTCGGCGAGCGAGATCACCCTGTCGACGGAGCCCACTTCGACGGCTCGGTGGATGCTGTGGACGCCGTCGAACTCGGCGGCGATCTGGGAGATCTTCTCGGCGCGCACAGCTCCGGTGATGTCGGCGAGTTCCACCTGGAGCTCGGCGTGCTCCGCGGGCGCTGCGTCGCGAAGCCTGCTCTCGAGTTCAGTGACCCGTGGGTCCGCGCTGGTGCGCTTGGCAACGTCGCGGGCGAACACGACCGCGGCGGCAGGGGCCCCGCCGATGACGGACGCGAACGAGCCCTCCAGCGCGAGCACCGTCATGTTCTCGTTGAGGCGCTTGGAGAACACGACGAACGCGCCGCCGTGGTAACGGGAGATGACGACGAAGACGATGGGGCCGTCGAAGTTGACGATGGCCCGCCCGATTTCGGCGCCGTACTCCAACTGGAGATTGCGCATGGATTCGGGGGAGCCGTCGAAGCCCGACAGGTTGGCCAGCACCACGAGTGGGCGGTTCCCTGAAGCGGCGTTGATGGCGCGCGCCACCTTCTTGGACGAGCGCGGGAACAGGGTTCCTGCCGTGAAGGTGTCCGGGCCGTCGGTGGGAGGGAATCCGGCGCGTGGTACCGGGGTGGACTCGATGCCGATGACGCTCACCGAGTGCCCGCCGATGCGTGCATCGATGACAACGGCCGTTTCCGCCTCCGCCATGCCCGCCCAGCGTTCCACGCGCGCATGGTCCTGGTCACACACGGACGCGATGACGGTGCGGATGTCGAACGGCTTCTTCCGGTCGGGATTGTGCGTCGTCGAGAACACCTGCCCCACCGTCGCGAAGTCGCCATTGTGGGGATAGCTGGACACGTCGCGGTCCACGGGATCCTGGCTGGGAGCGCGGCGCGGTCCCGCGTCGCCGGGGGCCACCCAGGTGTGGTCGTAGTGCGACATCAGGATGCCCATGGCGGCGCCCAGATCATGCGCCCAGTACTGTGCCTGACCGTTGGGGCCCATGACACGGTCATAGCCACCGATGCCGTAGTTGTCCTCGGCTGAGACACCACCGGAGAAGTCCAGCGACTGCTTGCCAGTGAGAACCATGGCCGAATCCGGCGTCATCACCAGGATGCCCTTGGTGTGCATGAGCATGGTCGCCTCGGCGTTCCAGTACGGCTGGGCGCCCACGTTGATGCCGGCCACCACCACGTTGATCTCGCCACCGGCCTGCGTGAACTCGACGATGCGACGCAGCGCCGCACCCACCCAGTCCATGTTCTCGGTGCCGGAATCCATGGAGATGCGTGCCCCGGAGCTGAGCGTGAACCACTCCACCGGCACGTCCAACTCCTCCGCCAGATTGATGGCGGCGATGACCCGGGCGCATTCCGGCTCAGCGACTGCGCCCAGCCCCTTGGTCGGGTCACCGGAGAGGACGATGCGCGTGATGCCGTCGGGGTGCAGCGCGGTGGGGGTGGTGACGCGGGCCACGATGATGCCGGCGCTGTTGCGGCCGGGAGCGCGGTCCACCTCGGTGAGATGCCCGTCGTCGTCGAGGTCGAGCTCGGCGATCGAGCCACCCTTGCCGGCCAGTGCCTCGGTCAGCTCATAGGGGTAGACCAGCCCGCGACGGCGTGCGCGCAGCACCTTGCCGGCGTAGTCATCGAGGGGCTTCAGCGGCTCGGTGGGCGGCGCTGTGATGGTGGTGGTCACACCCGCGCCGGGCTGGGAGTGGAAGCGGACTGCCATGGGCACCAGGGCCGTGCCGCGGACGAAGCGCCCCATGCACAGCACCTCCTCGATGCCGGCGCCGTCGGACAGCGGCGTGATGCGGTCCTTCAGCGGCGTGATGTCGGCCATCTGGAGGTCCACCTCGGGCCAGACGTGCACCCAGACGTGGTTGACGTCCAGCCTGGAGCCGGCCTTCCCGCGTGCGGAGCGGGTGCGTCGGATGGCTTCGAGGCAGTTGGCGACGGCGCGTTCGGCATGCGGGAGGCTGACGAGCACCCCGTTCTCGTCACGGATCACTGCGAGCTGGCGCACCTGTGCCAGCGCGACGAGCCGCCTGTCCTGGGGGTTCGATTTGGCGATGCAGTCGAAGAGCAGGACGTCGGCGGGGGCGGGGAGCCGGGTGGTGTGGAACTCCTTGAGCCGCCACAGGTCGAGCTGGCGCCCGGTCATCGGATGCAGGTCCCGGATGCGCTCGTCCTCGCAGATTTCGCGCTGCTCGAAGCGGAACGTCCTGTACTCGACCGTGCCGTCGGGACTGCACACCGCGATCGCGATGCGCTTGACGGAAGGGTCCAGATTCCAGTCCGTGAGCCGACGCATCAGTTCTGTCGAGAGTTCTCCGGCCTCGGGATGACTTGGCCACAGGACGTAGAGCTCGACGACGGCGTCGTGACCCGGGGCGCGGGCGGCCACCTGTTCGCTCACCAACGCAGCCAGGGCGCCGTCCGCGTGCAGTTCTTCCTCCGTGCCGACGGTGGCCACGAATCGACGCGTTCGGCCGTCGAGGACGTAGTCGGCGAGGATGACGGAGCGGCCGTCGACGGTGAGTCTGGTGACGTCGGAGAGGTCGTATTCGGTGTAGTACTTGCGCAGCAACACCTCGAGCATCGGCTCGTGCGCCGGCGTTCCGTGTCCCAGCCGGGTGGCGAGGAAGTTGGCCGTCCATTCCGGGATGGCAGCGAGCCGTGCGATGCGCGCGTCGTAGTCGGGGGCTTCGGGGTGGGCGGCGAGGGCCTCGACCTCGTCACCGACGTCGGCGATGACGGATGCGCGCTCGGCGTCGACGAGTGGCTGGTCGAACCAGCGGAACCGGACGGAGCGGGCCAGGTCACCCACGGCGGGGAACCTGAGCTGCGTGGCACGCACCAGTCGCTCGAGCTGGGCCCGGGCGGAGATGGCGATGTCGTTGTCGGGTGCGGCTTCCGCGATCCAGCGGTCGAGGATCCCGAGCACCATGGGTACGTCGGAGGCGATGCGCTTCTGCGCCAGGAAGATACGGAAGACGGCCTCCTCCAGTGCACGTGTGCGCTCCGGGAGCTCGACGCCGTAGTGGCGCAGGGCAGCGGACAGGCGCTCGACGAACTGCTCCGGAACTCCGGCGCGCTCCGTGTCGAGCGTCGTCAGGAAGCGGTGGAAGTGTTCGCGGTCGGAGTGGACGCGCAACTCGGTGCTCGTCTGCTCGTCGAACGGACGGTTGCGGCTCAGCTCCGCCAGGTCGGCGAACAGCGTCAGCAGCCCGATCTCGTCGGCCATGACGTTGGCGCCGACGCTGCGTGCTTCCTCCCGCGCGCTCAGGTAGTTCGACAACGTCGCGGCGGACGGGTCGACGTCGAACCCCATCAGCGTCGCGGAGAGGTCGGCCACCAGGCGGTGGGCACGGGCGGCAGGTTCTGCCCGTTCTGGGAATGCAGGAACATGCACCGTGGGCGTCTCGACGGCGGCCAGGTCGTCGTCCTCGCCGAGTGGTTCCAGGCGCATCAGCGGGGCCATCGACTCCACCTGGGAGCCGGTCATGACCAGCAGTTCCTTCACCCGGGCGGCGAAGGGCGCGTGGACGGCCGTTTCCATTTTCATGGATTCGAGAACAATCACGGTGGCGCCGGCCTCCACCTCGTCGCCGACGGCCACGGGCGTGGCCACCACGAGGGCGGGGGCGGGGGATCGCAGCACGCCACCCTCGTCGCGTGAGACGCGGTGCGTGACGCCGTCCACCTCGATGGCGTGGATGGGGCCGTGCGTGGCGGAGGTGATGCGGTGATGCTCGTCGCCGACGGCGACACGGCTGTGCACGTCGTCGAGACGATGCAGTTCGGCTTCCGTGGGTTTGCCGTCGACGACGACGCGGTATCGGCCCGGCGCGATGGCGAAGGTGGTGATCTGGTGCGTCGCGCCCCGCAGCTTGAGGTCCACCTTCCGGCCCGACGTGTGCTGCGTCTGGGGCCGTCCACCGCGGGCGGTGGTCAGGAGGCGCTCGGTTTCGAGTCCCGTGGACTCCTCGTAGGCCTCGATCGCGGCCACTACCAGGGCGATGCCGGCGTGCCGGTCGGCCACCAGGCCGCCGTCGGCGCGCGTGCGGTCGATCCAGGCGGTGTCTGCCCAGGTGCCGCCGTCGGCGGGTCCCGTCACCTCCGGCTGGCGGAGCAGTTCCAGGATGAAGCTCTTGTTGGTGGCGCCGCCCTCGATGACGACGGTGGTTTCGGCCATGGCACGGCGAAGCCGGCCGAGCGCTTCGCTGCGTGTGCGGCCGTGGGCGATGATCTTGGCGATCATCGAGTCGAAGTCGGCGGGGATCGAGTCGCCTTCGGTGACGCCGGTGTCGACGCGGATGCCGGGCCCGGCAGGGAGGTCGAGTCGGGTGATGAGCCCCGGCGCAGGCGCGAAGTCGCGGTCCGGGTCCTCGGCGTTGAGACGGGCCTCGACGGCATGTCCGAGTTCGGTGGGACGCTCCTCGAGCCGCCCGCCGGCCGCCACGTGAATCTGCGCGCGCACGAGGTCGAACTGGTTGGTGACCTCGGTGATGGGGTGCTCCACCTGGAGGCGCGTGTTGACCTCGAGGAAGGCGAAGAGCTTGTCGCCCGGGTGGTAGAGGAACTCGACGGTGCCGGCGCCCTGGTAGCCCACGGCAAGCGCGAGGCGCTCCGCGGAGGCCTTCAGCTCGTCGTTCTGTTCGACGCTGAGCAGCGGTGAGGCTGACTCCTCGATGATTTTCTGGTTGCGGCGCTGCACCGTGCAGTCGCGGACCCCGATGGCCCAGGCGTTGCCGTGGCCGTCCGCAATCACCTGTACCTCGACGTGGCGGGCGCCGGTGACCAGCTTCTCGAGAAAGACCACGCCTGAGCCAAACGCGCGCTGCGCTTCGTCGCGTGTGCGCTGGTAGGCATCGGTCAGTTCCGCGTTGGAGGTGACCTTGCGGATGCCGCGGCCGCCGCCGCCGGCGGTGGCTTTCAACATGAGTGGGTATCCCACGCGTTCTGCTTCGGCGAGAGCGTCGTCGAGGGTGTCGACGGCGCCGCGCGACCAGGGCGCCACCGGCACGCCCACTTCCTCGGCGATCAGCTTGGAGCCGATCTTGTCGCCCAGCTTCCGCATGGCGTCCCCGGAGGGCCCGA
>JAUNVL010000195.1 GCA_030537675.1 Propionibacteriaceae bacterium
CTCAATCCAGTCGTCACGGCTGATGCTGACTTCTGGAATGAAATCGACTGCCAGGATCTGCGCCTTGATCAGCGTGAGCTCGTCCTGGATGTCAGCCACCGCCGACGCGATCTGCTCCAGTCTGCTGCCATGCCGCGCAACGGCGAGGACGACGTGGGTGTACGGGCGTCTGGGATCGAGTGCCGCGTGCGCAGCGAGGTGGCAGAAGAGCGTGAGCTGGTCCCTGAAATAGGTCTCTGCTTGGCCAAGGAAGGGTGGGATGCGTACCAACTGCTCGTCGAGTAGCCATGCTTCCAGGGCGGAGGCGCCATGAAGGGCATGGGACAGCACCATCTCCTCGTCGCAGGCATCCAGCATGGTGATGAGTTGCCCGTCTGACGCACTCCGGTCCGCGGCGTCAATGTCGCTGAAGGTTCTGGCTACGGCGGCTCTTGTGGCCCTCGCAGAGGTGAAAAGCCCCTCGAGATCCTTCGGAACGTTGAAGGCAGCGGCATCTTGCGCGAGGTCGACGGCAGCCGAGAAAGGCGTGACACGCAGGACCATCTTCACGACGGTCAGTGCGCGCATGAGGAGTTCACGATTGTTCATACGGGACCATCTTGTCGCGCTCCTGACTGATCCGGGGTGATTGGCGCGAGTCCACAGAAGAAGGTTCCGCAGCGGATCAGGAGCCTGGGAAATGAGTCATAACCGGGAGCACGGCTCATTCCGTGAGGCCTTGCCGAGGTACTGCTGCGTGGGTGAGGGCACGCCCAACCCGGCCATTGCCGTCGGTGAAGAGGTGGATCGTTTCGAACTGTGCATTGCCTCACCACATCCAGGTGATGCTCTCCCCGGTGGCAGGTTCGTACCTGATGCCCAGCCACCCGAGATCTGGATTGCCGTGGACGAAACCGATCCATCCAAGGTTGCACTCGCCGAGAGCCAGGGTGGTGTCCGCATAGTCCGGACGATAGGTGTGATCCCGCTTGAACTCGCCGACGGGGATGGTTTCGACAGGGTTCCACCCTCCCTCCTGGTCCTGGACGATGAGCGACCACACCGCATCGCCGACCGTGATACGTCCGTCATCTGCCAAGGCGCTGGGCGCCACGTAGCAGACCTTGACCTTCCACCCATAGGAGATGCCATCCTCACCGGGCTCTCCATTCAGCACGGTCACTTCCCAGTTCGCGAGCCGCGCGGTCTCTCCCACGCCCAAAGTGGCCCTCACAAGGGGCGCCTGCGTGCCTGGTGCCTGACCGGTGGGAGGACTCGACTCGGTGCGGCTGGTGACCGGTGTCTCCACCCCGACGGAGGGTGCTGTCGTTGTGGGCGATGCGTTCGTACTTTCGGACCATGTCTGACTGGGCGACGACGGCTTGCTGGGCTCGGTGGTGACAGTGGGTGATGTCATGGAGGTGACGGGAACGGCG
Source organism: Propionibacteriaceae bacterium (assembly GCA_030537675.1). Taxonomy (GTDB): domain Bacteria; phylum Actinomycetota; class Actinomycetes; order Propionibacteriales; family Propionibacteriaceae; genus Arachnia. Next base: position 1,416 of record JAUNVL010000195.1, read on the forward strand.
GACGAAGGCATTTCCACCGGCACCAACGAGTTGCCGCACGCCACAGTCACCAACAATGTGAATACCGAGATAGATCCCACCACCGCACGCTGAAGCCGACTTCTGGTTGAGATTGCTCTGGTCATGATCGTCCCCCGTCGTGTGCGCAGGATATCCTGTTGGTCCTCATCCTTCAGCGCCGTTCGCTCTCGGACAAGATGGAAGTTGTGTTGTCAGCAGAGTTGCCGACAGCGCCGGACGCGCATTTCGACGATGATGGGCTTATGCCTGCCACCAGACTCGTCGCACCGCCCGTGGCGGGTGCCAGCACGATCGTTCTGGCCGCCCTCAGCGTTGTCAGGATTATTCAGGTGGCATCCTGGCCGGCTGCCGTCACCACTGGCGGTATCACGGGTCTCAAGTCCCCCGACGTTGCCTGGGCAGTCTGGGCCGTGGCTGCTGGCGTCGCCGTCATCGTCCTGCTCTCGCTGTGGATCTTTCGCCGGCTGGTCACAGCTCTGGCCATCCTTGACATCGTGGCGGCCACCCTGAGCCTGCTCATCGGTGGATTCCTCACGCGCCCGCCTCACGGCACCGACTTCAACCACCCGACCCTGGCAATGGCCATTGGCACGGCACTGACCGTGTCATTGTTCTGGCCATTCAAACGGACGCTGTTGGTGCTGGGGGTCCTCGGGGGTGCATATGTGATCGGTGTCTCCGAGACCGTGTCCTTGGGCCCCCGAGCGCTCATCAGTACCGTCGCCAATGTGTTGCAGCTCGTCGGCCTGCCCACCGTGGTCGCACTGGTGGCCCACCATGTGGCCCAACTGGATCGTGGCCGCCGAAGCTGCGATGTGGAGTTGGAGAGAAGCAGACAACTGCTCGGCGCGCAGGACGTTCGCGAATCGGAGCGCCTACGTCAGTACCGGACGCTCCATGACACGGTTCTCTCCACACTCAGTGCCATGTCGCGCGGCAGCCTCGATACGCGGCAACCGGAAGTGCAACAGCGGCTCACAGCCGAGGCTGACTACCTCCGGGGCCTGATCGCCACAACTGGTTCCACCGCGGGCATGCAGCTCGTGGGCGAGCTCGCAACACTTCGCCGAGAGCAGGCACACG
>JAUNVL010000048.1 GCA_030537675.1 Propionibacteriaceae bacterium
ACGTCTCGACACGGCCGCAAACGGCCTACTCGACGAACTGGGAATCCAACGGGCGTCGGCGTGGCGAAATAACACAGCTGATTGAGTAGCCGACCGCGAGGAACGAGCGTCGGCGTGTCGAAATCCCCCTGCCCCCGCACCCTTCCCCGCCTCAACTGATTTGTCCGGCTGCATCACTCCAAGCGGAGCGTCCCGTCCTTGTCAACGATGTAGCGGAATCCCAGGGGGCTGATCCACAGCAGCTTCCCGAGGCTGGGTTGTTGGCATTTCCAGAATCCGGCGGTCTTGGCGCGATGTGGTCGGCGGCTGACGGGGCCAAGGTTGCCAATTTTCGTCTGGGGATCCCGGCACGATGCCTGGTAGGAGGATGTGTGATCCAGATCCAGTCCCCGACTGTTGCGATTGCTGAAGGGAATAGCCTCCTTGGGGAATACCAGAAACGCTGCCTCTCGCATTCGGTGACTTGGCCTGTACTGGTGCTCGGCGGGGATGGTATTCAGGTCAATGACAGGGGTGGCCTTCACCTGTTTCCCGTCCAGGACCTCCCGCAGCGTCGCCACGGCGACGGTCCCGACACCTTCGATGTCGGCGGTGCCATCCGTGTTGAGGTGGATGTAGACCTGCACCCGTGGCTGCAGTTTCGCGATCGGCACCGTGATGGTGCCGCAGGTGTGTCCCAAGCAGACCCTTGGATCAGAGTTGATACGTCCGGTGGCAGGATCAACCACCCCCGCCGCCGCGATCCCCGTGCCCGTTGTCCATTCCTGGTCCCCTTCGACGGCCCCGTCTCCCGGATCCCCGACAAGGGGTTGTTGCAGCGCTCCCTGGAGCATCGCCAGGGCGACGGCAGGATGCGCCATGATGCCCAGCGCCTTGGACCGGAGCACGTCGAGCGCCACATTGGTGTACTCCGGTTTCCGGTGCAGAATCCCTGCCAACTCACTGATGGTGACGTTGATGTACTTCGCATCCAGCACGTCCAGTTTCGCGGTCAGGTTCACCGTGCCCTCATGGGGCTCCCACAGCTGCACGTTCCGGTCCCGCAACTGACGGGCCTCCCGCTCAGCGGCGATGGCCGGGTCGGCAGCCACGATGAGCTTGTCGCAGAGGTTGATGGCGCCCTGCCATGACAACCGGTGCTGCTGCCTGGCCCACTGCCTCCCGACCCGATCAGCCGTCTCCGGGTTCAAAGCCCCGAGCTTCCCAGCAGCCTTGCGTGCTCGGTGCGCGTCCAGGGTTAGGCCCTGCACCGCCACCCACAGCGATGGATGACGGTAATGCAGATTCAAAGTCTCGAACAGGACGATGCGGGCTCGGGCCGGGCTGCACCCCAGCAGGGGACCCAACTCCATGGCCGCAAACTCGGAAATCTCGCAAGTACCCAGGGAACCGCCCGGAGCGGTGTCCTCGACCAACTCGTCGAGAAGATCATCGTCAATGGTGGTGCCCATGGTGGCGGAGTAGTTCTGGGCAAGAGAAACAATGGCGAGCAATTGATCAGCTTGAGCCTGTTTTTCCTGCCTCACAGCGTTCAGCAACAGTGTTGTTGCTTCCAGACATCTTTCCTTCTCCATACGTCAATAATAGAACATACGTACGACAAAAAGAACATCCCAGAGCGATCTGTGGATAACCACGCAGAACACACAACTGTTCATAGAACTATGTGGTCATCGCCGATGAATCGACGCGCAGCTCCCCCTACTCAGCAATGGCGCGACCCGGCCAGCTCTGGGTCAGCGCGCCAAGGGCCGCAATCATCACCCGGCGAAAACTAGCCCATGAGGGCGTCGACCGCCGACCAGTCGAGTCCAGCCGGAGCCGTCGACAGGATGGTTGCCAGCAGACCCAACCGAGCCGCACGTACGTTCAGATCCTCTGCCATCACCAGGGTCTCGTCGAAGAATGCCGAGATCGGCGAAACCAGAGCCCTCCCCCGCGAGGCAAAGTCCTCCACGTTCGAGGACGCCGCGAATCCGGAGATCGCCTCGTGCAGGGTCATCTCTGAGGGTTCCGTGAGCAGTGCGGGATCGTAGAGCGGGTCGACTCCGGCTGGCAGGATCCGCGAGATGCGGACGATGCCCTGCACGAGTGAGCGGAACGACTCGTCATCCTGCAGCGCCTCCAGCGACCGGGCATGGGCATCGGCGATGCCGGGCCTCGTGGCCGACGGACGAACTGCAGAAACGACGTCGGCGCCGCGCCCCTCGTCTCGCTGCAACTGCGCGAAGCGACCAATGATGAAGTCCTCGGCGGCATCCATCGCGTCCGCGGAGCAGTCGATGTCCTGCTCCCTCAGACGGTCTGCCGCAGCTTCCAGGCCCTCCCGGATGCTCAGGGCCGCGAGGTCAGAGCTTTCACGAAGGATGCGCACGATGCCCAGCGCGGCCCGACGCAGGCCAAACGGATCCGAGGAGCCGCTCGGCTTGGCACCCAGTGCGAACATCGCCGTCAGCAGGTCGAACCGATCTGCCAGTGCCAGCAGAGCGCCCGGTGTGGAGGCGGGCACGGCGTCCGCGGTGGTGTGTGGCTGCTCCATCTCGTACAACGCGGCTGCCACCTCCGGTGTTTCCCCCAGACGGGACGCGTACTCGCGGGCCACGAAGCCCGCCAGGCTGGTCATCTCGGTGACGAGGCTGGTGGCCAGATCAAACTTGGCCAGAGCTCCGGCACGGGTCAGGGTCGCGCGCTGTGGTTCATCAATCCCCACCGCGGCCGCGAGGGACTGGGCGACGTCGGCGATTCGTCGGGCACGCAGGCCCACGGAGCCGAGGCGATTCTCGAACGTCAGCTTCTCCAGGCGGGGCACGAAGTGCTCCACCGAATCAGCCTCGAGGTCCTGGTTCCAGAAGAAGAGGGCGTCCTCGTAGCGGGCGCGCAGCACCGATTCGTTGCCCGCGGCAACGACGGCGTCGTCACACATGCCATTGGCCATGGTGATGAAGTGCGGCAGCAGCGTGCCGTCGGCGCTACGAACGGGTAGGTATCGCTGGTGCTTCGCCATGACGGACACGAGGATCCTGTCCGGCAACTCCAGGTATCGCTCGTCGAAACCTCCCAGGACGCCGTGCGGGTCCTCGACCAGGTTGGTGATCTCGTCGAGGAGCTCAGCATTGCCCTCGACGTCCACCACGCCACCCACTCCCTCAGCCAGCGCGACGGCCTGCTCGATGATGGACGCCCGCCGCAGCTCCGTGAAGGCTGCAATGTGAGCGCTGGTGATCATGGGGAGGTAATCGGAGGCGGTTGCCACGTCGTGGTGCCCCACGAGCGTCCCGTCCGCCAGTCGCCCGGTGTCCAACGAGGAGGCGGTGGGGCGCATCAGGTACGTGGTGCGGCCGGTCGTCACATCGGAGACCTGGGCAGGCACCACGTCGTCGCCCCACAGCGCCAGCAGCCAGCGCACAGCGCGGCTGAAGGACAGCTGGGGGTCGTTCCAGCGCATGTTCTTCTCGGCGCGCAAGCCGTTCACGGTGGTTTCGACGAGATCGCCCAGCACTTCCCAGGCAAATCGTCCCGGGGTGTCGATGGCGACGCAGGCGTGCTCGTTACCGCCTACCTCCGCCTTGATGACCTGGTCCACGCTGACACCCTGGCCGCGCATGAAGCCCTGGAGTGGCTTCGTGGGGTTGCCGTCGGCGTCGAACGCAGCAGACCACTTGGGGCCCTTGCGCATCGTTTGGGAGTCGGGCTCGCGAGCCGAGACGTCCTCCACCACCGCGAAGATGCGGCGCGGAGTGCCGTCCACCGTGATCTCGCCGTGCTCCAGCTTCGAAGCAGACAGCCCTGCGGTGAGGGCGGCGCGCAGCGCCTCGATGGTCTGGGGAACCACGTGCGGCGGCAACTCCTCGACCCCGACTTCGAGGACGAAGGCGGCGGGCTGTGCGCCGTCGGCCACCTGCAACGTGGGCTTGGCAGGAATGTCCTTCTCCACCGCGGTCTTGACCAGCGGGAAGCCGAGCTCCTCGCGACGCTCCACCCACAGTGCTGCGGTCTGGCGCATGAGGCCACGCATGGTGCCAAATGCCTTCGCCCGTTCCGTGGTGCTGATGGCGCCACGGGCATCCAGCACGTTGAACGCATGGGACGACTTGAGGATGAACTGGTGTGCCGGCACGGGCAGGCGTGCCTCCACCATGCGGGTGGCCTCCGCGACGAAGGCTTCGTAGAGCTGCTGGTTCACGGAGACGTCAGCGTCATCCAGGTAGTAGCGGCTCATCTCGTACTCCTGCTGACCGAACGCCTCACCGTAGGTGATGACTGTGCCGTCGGGCTTGCGGGAGTAGGCGATGTCCTTGAAGTGCGTGACACCCTGTTGCGCCATCAGGATGCGTTCCATGCCGTAGGTGAGTTCCACGGGGATGGGGTCCAGGTCCTGGCCACCCACCTGCTGGAAGTAAGTGAACTGCGTGATCTCCATGCCGTCCAGCCACACCTCCCAGCCCAGTCCCCAGGCGCCGATGGCTGGCTGCGCCCAGTTGTCCTCGACGAATCGCACGTCGTGCGCGTCAAGATCGATACCGAGCGCCTCCAGGCTTCCCAGGTAGAGCTCCTGCGGATCGCCTGGCTCCGGCTTGAGGATGACCTGGAACTGGGTGTGGGTCTGCAACCGGTTGGGGTTGAGTCCGTAGCGCGAGTCGTCGGGGCGAACGCTGGGCTCCACATACGCGACGTCCCACGGCTCGGGACCGAGGACACGCAGCACGGTGGCAGGGTTCATGGTTCCCGCACCGACCTCCGTGTTGAAGGGCTGCCACGTCAGGCAGCCTCGCGAGGTCCAGTAGTCGGACAGGGTACGCAGGGCATCTTGCATCGTCAGCACGAACCACAGGCTACCGGTGGAACACGTGAGCGCACCCACCCGGGCTGTGCCGTGTCGGCGGACATGCTGCGATCACAGCTTGCATCCTGTAATGTAGTTGACACATCAACTAGATTGATCGAATTCCAAGGAGACACCATGAGCACCACCATCCCCACCGACATCACCGGCACGTGGAGCATTGACCCCTCGCACTCCCAGATCGGCTTCACCGCCCGTCACGCCATGGTCACCAAGGTCCGTGGGTCCTTCAATGAGTTCGACGGCACCGTGACAGTCACGGACGACCTCTCCACCGCGCAGGTGGCAGTCACCATCCAGGCCACCAGCATCGACACCCGCAACGAGGACCGCGACGCACATCTGCGCAGCAACGACTTCCTCGCAATGGCTGAGCACCCGACGATCACGTTTGCCTCGACGTCGGTCGCATTCACCGACGGGTCGCGCATGGACGTCACGGGCAACCTCACCATCAAGGGAGTCACCAACGCCGTGACCATCCCCTTCACCTTCGAGGGCACCGCCACCGATCCGTTCGGCAACGAGCGGGCCGGCTTTGAGGGCTCAGTCGCCATCAGCCGCAAGGACTACAGCGTTTCCTGGAATGCCGCGCTGGAGACCGGTGGGGTACTCGTCAGCGACAAGATCGTCCTGGAATTCGACATCTCGGCCATCAAGCAGGCCTGAGCAACTTGTGCCACCGGCTCGGGAGGCCGGTGGCCGAGCTTCCTCAGCGCACCAGTTGCGCGCGGAGGACGTCCAACGGCAGTGCGCCCATGTTCAGCGCCCGGGTGTGGAACTCCTTCAGCGTGAAGGACTCCCCGCGCGTGGTGGCGAGCCGTTGCGCCTGCTCGCGCATCTGCTCCCAGATCCGTTGGCCCACCCGATAGCTGGGCGCCTGTCCGGGCCATGACATGTAGCGGTGCAGTTCGAAGCGGAGCTGCTTCTCCTCCACCTGGACGTTGTCGCGCAGCAGCGCCCACGCCTTGTCGTAGTCCCACGTGCCCCCGCCGTAGCGCTCGAAGGCAGGCTTGCCGAGGTGGACGCCCAGGTCGACGACGACACGTGTGGCGCGGAGGCGTTGCGCATCCAGCATGCCGAAGCGATCCCCCATGGATTCGAGGAAACCGAACTCTTCCATGAGCCTCTCGGCGTAGAGGGCCCAGCCTTCGCCATATCCCGAGTTCCAGGAGACGAGACGTCGCCAGCGATTCAGTTCAGCGGCATTGAACACCGCCTGACCGATCTGCAGGTGGTGACCGGGCACGCCCTCGTGGAAGACAGTGGTCTTCTCCATCCAGGTGTTGAACGTGGTGACGCCTTCCGGCACGCTCCACCACATCCGGCCGGGGCGCGACCAGTCTTCAGCGGGACCCGTGTAATAGATGGCACCCGTCTGCGACGGAGCGATCCGGCACTCGAGCGTCCTGACGGGCGCGGGGATGTCGAAGTGCACGCCGTCGAGGTCCTCGAAAGCGCGCTGCGATGTCTCCTGCATCCATTCCTGCAGAGCCTTGGTGCCGTGAATCTGCGTGGCAGGGTCCGCGTTGAGGGCTCTCACGGCATCAGACACCGACGCTCCGGGTCCAGCGATCTCCTCGGCGAGCGATTCCTGCTCGGCTGCGATGTGCGCCAGGGATTCGACGCCCCATTCGTAGGTCTCGTCGAGATCGATGCGTGCACCAATGAACTCACGCGACGCGCGCTCGTAGCGTTCGCGTCCGACGGCATCCGCTTCCGGTGCTGCGGGAGCCAGTTCGTCGGAGAAGAAATCGGCAAGCAGCGCGAAGGCTGCGGAGGCGGCGCTGGCCGCTTCGTCGAGATCCTGTCCCCCTCCGTCTTCGACACCCGAGCCCCTGGCAAGTGCGTGGAAGCGGGAGGTGAGGGGGTCGGCCTGTTGCCCGGCCTGGGTGATGCCGTCGCGCACCGCCCGCTGCGAGGGGACCATGCCGTCGCGGATGCCTTCACGGAGAGTGTCGATGTAGCCGTCGATGGCGGCGGGGATTCCGCTCATGCGGGACGCGATGGCCGCCCAGTGTTCCGGGGTGTCAGCGGGCATGAGGTCGAAGATTTCGTGCAGGGACTGCACCGGGGAGGCGATGTTGTTGAGCTCTGCCTTGTGGTCGCCGGCCTCGAACGCCTCGATGGAGAGGCCGAGCCGATCCTGCATGGCTGCCACGGTGACCTCGTCCGTGGTGTCGTGCGCCCGCACCGTCGCGAGTTCAGAGAGTGTGTCGCGCTCGACCTGCGCCCAGCGCGTTCGTGCGGCGGGCGAGAGGTCATCCATCAGGTGGTCGTGGCCAGGGATCCCCATCGCAGTGGCCGTCATGGGGCTGTGGGCGACGAGAGCGTCAACATAGCGCTCGGCAATGGCATCAATCGGGGTCATTTCACGCATGCCAGCCAACCTACCCGCCGGCACCGTTCGGCGTCCCGCAGCTGTGGTTCTCGCCGATGCAGAGGCAGCACGACCCAAGAACCCTGATCGGCATCGAACAGACGACTCGCAGCGGCTTTCATCGCGTGCAGGAGCCCGCACCCACCGTCTCCGAGAAGGCTGCGGCACCGTCCAGGAGTTCGTCCGTCGCTGCGTCGGTCAGCGCATACGCGGTGTTGGCGTCCACCTGCGAGCGAGCGAAAATCGTGCCAGCCACCCGGCCCTCAGTGGTCAGCAGCGGCCCACCCGAATTCCCGGGCCTGGCAGTGGCATACAGGGCGTACACCTCGCGGTTCACGCCCTTGCCGCCGTAGATGTCCACCCCCAGCGCGTTGATCTCACCCCTGTTGCGGGCGGCCTCCGCGCTGTACGGACCCCCCAGCGGGAAACCAGCCACGACAGCAGCCTCATCCTGGACGAGCTCTCCGTCACGCTCAAGCGCGGGCGCCGAGAGCCCTGGGACGTCAAGGATCGCCAGGTCGAGGTCCGGATCGAACGCGACGACGCGGGCCTCCAGAGCGGCACCTGCGCCAGCCACCTGCACGGTGACAGCAGACGCGCCCGCGATGACGTGTGCGTTGGTGACGATTCTCTGTGGAGCCACCACCCATCCGCTGCCGGACAGCGCCCGCGAGCACGCGTCGGCCCCCACCTTGACGACGCTGCCCGCCGCTTTCTGAACGGCCTCAGTGGTGGCGTCTGCAGCCTCGGGCGCATCAGCCGGGAGGATCGGTTCGGGAACCAGTCCGGAGAATGCGCCTGGCAGACCCGTGGCATTCAGTGCATCCGTGAGTCGGGATGCCCATCGTTGCGACTGGCCAGGCAGGACCCGCTCGATCGTGCCAAGCACTCGTGATTCGTTCATCGCCTTCGCCCAGGGAAGGGGTACGACGGGTTTCACGGCCGCGCCCAGAACCCCGGCCAACAGCGCACTGACGAGGGCGGCGGCGATGAACCCCAGGACGCCATCCACCGTTCCCACAACCGCTCGTGGCCTGATGATCCTCCGGCTGATCCCACCCAGGATCCCGCGTCCCACTTCAGCGCCCACCACCACCGCTGCAATGAGAGTCAAGGAGCGCCAGGGTTCGACGACTGGAAATGCGTCGAAGCGCTCCATGAGCAGCGGGACTGCCCACAGGGCGACGAGAACCCCCGTCAACATGCCTGCGAGCCCGAGGGTGCCAGCGACAATTCCGTTGCTCCAACCACGCAGCGCGTTCCCCATGATGAGCAGCACAAGCACGAGGTCGAGCAGCAAGGGGATCGTCACGAGGAATCCTTCACACGGCAAGATTATCCGCTGAGGCTGTGGATCAGATGTGCATGCATGCTGGCCACGTTCGCGCTGAGACGGAAGCAATGGTTGACTTGGGGACGCAGCGAAGGGGCGGTAGCACAGCCGGTTAGTGCATCGGACTCATAATCTGACGGTCGCGGGTTCGAGCCCCGCCCGCCCCACCACAAAGCACAACATTCCCCACTACCACGTGAAGTGGGATGTTGCAGCAGGAGCGGGCTCACCCATCGGCTGAGTCAGTCGATACTTCTCGTCAGGTGTTCCAACCATTGCGCGACGCCATCCGGGCCGTCACAGCTGATGTCTGCGTGCGACTGCAGAACGGTTTGCTCGCTCGACCCGCTCACCACCCGAGCACAGATCATGCCGCCAGCCTGGAGTTCCTCCAGTACCTCGAACGCGGGAATGTCGCCGAGGTCGTCCCCCGCCATCGCCACCAGAGTGGGTTTCGTTTCCTCCAACAATTCGCGCAGCGCGTCGCCCTTGTCCTGACTCGACGCCCGGATCTCAAGGACGAAGCGGCCCGGCTCCAATTGCAGGTCGTGACGCTTCGCCAGTTCTGTGACGGGCTCTGTCAGCAGCTCCAGCAGTCCCTGCGGATCCTTCGCCCGGCGGGTGTGCACGCCGATTGCCCGCTGCTTGTCCTCCAGATACAGACCCTCGACGTCCGTACCGGATTCCTTCAGATCCGCCACCATCGACTCCAGCTCGGCCCACGCCTGGATGACGCTGGCAGGCACCTCGGGGTGGCGCAGCTCACCTGAGGCAGCATCCCAGCGCTCGACGCCGTACTGGCCCAACACCACCAGGGATTCCAGACCCTCCCGAGCATCCAGCCGCCCGAGCCGTCGAACGGCCTCCACCCCACGCCCCGTGACGATCGCCAACTGCGCCACCAACGGGCTCAGTGCTGTCAGCGAGGCTGCCGACCCCTCGTGCAGACGGGAGTCCTCCGGATCGTCGACGATGGGCGCCAACGTCCCGTCGAAATCGAAGACGAGAAGGGCCTCCCGAGGTGACTTGCTGAAGGCTTCGAGGAAGCGTTCGCCGTGTTCGGTGGTGGTTCGCCAGAGCTGCTCGGTCATGGTCTCCAGCCTGCCATGCCCGCCCTCCGAGGTCCGTCGTCATGCCCGTTCGATACGATGTACAAGGACTTCCAGGAGGAAACCAACGTGAACAACACCCCCCAGTCAACGGAGCAGGGCGCCACCTTCGTGGTCGTCGCCAACCGTCTCCCCGTGGATCGCATCGTCGGAGAGGACGGTGAAATCGACTGGCAGACAGCGCCAGGCGGCCTCGTGACGGCGCTGGAACCCGTCATGCGGCAGCGCGGTGGTTCCTGGGTGGGATGGCATGGCGCGCCCGATGAGGAAGTCGAGCCATTCGAGCACGACGGCTACACCATCGAGCCGGTGCCGCTGTCCGCGCAGGAAGTTGTGGAGTACTACGAGGGCTTTTCCAACGCCACCCTCTGGCCGCTCTATCACGACTCCGTCGCCTTCCCCGAGTACCATCGTGAGTGGTACGAGGCCTACGAAGTGGTGAACCAGCGGTTTGCGGAGAAGACCGCGCAGGTGGCCGCCCACGGCGCGACGGTGTGGGTGCAGGACTACCAACTGCAACTCGTGCCCCGCATGTTGCGTGAGCTCCGCCCCGACCTGAACATCGGGTTCTTCCTCCACATCCCGTTCCCGCCCATGGAACTCTTCGACCAGCTTCCCTGGCGCGTCGAAATGCTGGAAGGCCTGCTCGGTGCCGACCTCGTCGGCTTCCAGGTGCCCGGTGGTGCCAGCAACTTCCTTCGCCTGGTGCGTCGGCGCACGGAACACAGGGTGGATCGGGACCGGGCCAAACTGGTGGGCCCCGACCAGCACACGTGTGTGGCGCGCGCCTACCCCATCTCCATCGACACGCAGGGCTTCGCCGATCTCGCCAACTCCCCCGAGGCGATCGCAGAGGCCGAGCAACTCCTGGCAGATCTGGGCAACCCCTCCAAGGTGTTCGTCGGCATCGACCGGCTCGACTACACCAAAGGTCTTCGCCAGCGAGTCCGCGCCATGGGCGAGCTCTTCTCCGAGGGCACGCTCGATCCGCACGACACCGTCTTCCTCCAGGTGGCGACGCCATCGCGCGAACGCGTCGACGAGTACCGGCGTCTGCGTGACGACATTGACCTGCTCGTGGGGCGTATCAACTCGGAAGTGGGCGGTGTGGGACGGCCCCCGATCGTCTACCTCCACGCGTCGTTCCCCCGCGCCACCATGGCCGCGATGTACCGCATCGCCGACGTCATGATCGTCACCCCGCTGCGCGACGGCATGAACCTCGTGGCCAAGGAGTACATCGCCTGCAATCCCGGCCTCGACGGCGCGCTGGTGCTCAGCGAGTTCGCTGGGGCAGCACGAGAACTCAGGCAGGCGTACATGGTGAACCCGTACGACCTCAATGGCATGAAGGAGGTCGTGATGAAGGCGGCCACCGACTCCACCCAGAACAGGCGCCGCAGGATGCGTGCTTTGAAGAAGCAGGTTTCGGAGAACACCATCGACAAGTGGGCCGACAAGTTCCTCACCGATCTGGATGCCAAGGGCGACATGGGCAAGGACACCAACGCCGGCTGATGCTTCCCGCGTCACAGTTGTGCCCGGGCCCTGAGGTCGTGGCCCGCCAATGAGCCATGGATGCTCATGGCACGGCAGGGAGACGTTGCGTCGGGTTGTCGGTGATGTCCGCCTCAACGGCAAATCGTCGCTCGTTGCGATGGTGTCGGCTCAGCCAAGGCTTTTTCATGTTTGCAGGGCCTTCTTCACGGATTCTTGGCACTCTCGACAACAGAGTGCGGAGCTGGATTTCGTTACTGCTCATTCGCGCGACAAACGTCCCTTGACTTCGGCAACGAGCTGAAATAAGCGAGACGCCGCGATATGGTAAGGAGTGATATTCAGGAGGACATCATGGACAACGTTCAAGTCACCCGGATGCAGACTGGTCGGGGATTTGTGGCAGCTCTGGACCAGAGCGGGGGAAGCACCCCGAAAGCACTGGCCCGGTATGGAATCAGTGAGGACGCCTACTCCAACAGCGACGAGATGTTCGATCTCGTCCATGTGATGCGACAGCGGATCATGTCGAGTCCCTCCTTCACCGGGGACAAGGTTCTCGCCGCCATCCTCTTCGAGCAGACCATGGACAGACAGGTGGAAGGCGTCGACACACCCACCTATCTGTGGGAGAAGAAACAGATCCTCCCGATCCTCAAGGTCGACAAGGGCTTGGAGGACGAAGCCGACGGCGTCCGCCTGATGAAGCCCATGGACGGCTTGAACGAACTACTGGGGCGGGCCAAGGCGAAGGGAATCTTCGGCACCAAGATGCGCTCGGTGATCAATTCCGCCAACGCGGAAGGCATTGCCACGAACGTTGCGCAGCAGTTCGCGATCGGACGCCAGATTCTGGCGAGCGGGCTGGCACCCATTCTGGAGCCGGAGATCGACATTCACGCAGCCGACAAGGGTGAGTGTGAGGACATTCTGAAGCCCGAACTCCTGCGTCATCTTGATGGCCTGGACGAGGATTCGCAGGTGATGCTGAAGCTCACCATCCCCAACGTCACCGACTTCTACGCCGACGTCATCGCCCATCCCCGCGTCATGAGGGTGGTTGCCCTGTCCGGCGGTTACTCCCGTGAGGAGGCCAACGACCGGCTGTCACGCCACCACGGCCTGATTGCCAGCTTCTCCCGGGCCCTGACCGAAGGCTTGAGCGTCGATCAGACCGAGCGCGAATTCGACCGATTGCTGGCCGAATCCATCGACTCGGTCTACGAGGCATCCATCACCTGAGGCCTGACGCATCGCCCACGGAAAGTCGCGAGGATGCATTCCACCGCCGGTTGCGTCAGTGGTTGCACAGCGGATCGCCAGCAATACCCAGTGCACCGAGCAACGTCCGCGCCATACGGAGATGGCCGGCTGCATTGGGATGGATGTCATCCGCGAGCCATTCGTCGAGGCCTCCGTCCGGAAGATGAGCCTCCCAGTCGCGCGCGTGGTCCACAATCGGGACATCGAGCCCGTCGGCCACAGCGCGGATGGCGTCACGGTAGGCGGGCATGTCTGCGCGGCCGGAAGACTCGCCCCGCAGCAGGGGTGGCACCTGCAGCACCAGTTCTGCACCTAGCGCTCTGATACGCGGCGCGAGCTCCTGCAACTGGGAGGAGAACGCCTGCCTTCCTGACTCGCCTGCGGTCGCGTCGTTGGTGCCCAGCATCAAGACCACCACGTCAGGGATGAAGCGCGCGAGCCGGAAGTCGAAGTCGCCGAGCAGATCGGGCACCCGCCAACCAGAAACGCCGGCGTTGATGACGACGTCAGTCGTCCGCCCGGTCTGCCAGCGCAACACCTCTGTGCAGTGCTCCACGTAATTGCGGTTGCCATGGGTGTGGAGGCAGCCATGCGTGATGCTGTCCCCCACGAAAACCCAGGTCATCGGCTCAGCCGGCGTGATTCGCAACACCGCCAACATCCTTTCCGTGCAACTCGTTGTTCTTGCATCCCAGGCCTTGGCGCCAGCGGTCCGCTCGACCAAATGCGTGATCTCCGAGCTCTTCCGTGGTGGCGTCAACGTCTGGGTGATGATCGCTGCACCATTACCCACTTTCGACCGGCTGCATGCCTCATTGTCCCACCAAGCCGTAAAACTATTTCAACGCCACGTCACAGCGTCCTCACGGCAAAACAGTCACCGGTGTCCTGTCGAGGACCTCAGCCGATGACGAGTTCCCCGTCAAGCAAGGAAACGGGGAGTGGATCGATAATCCGCCCACCGAAATGCCCTTCGCCCTCCTCGTTGACGAATGCCATGAACTTCCATTCTCCCGTCTCGCGGAGTTGCACAAGTCTGCCGACATAGAGCCCTGGCGGCGAGATCAGCTTGGAGCCCGCAATATCATAGGGCCCTGTCTGTGTTTCAGCCTTGGCAGCCCATGTTCCACCCGGGGTGCCTGTGGCTTTAGTGAGCGCGCTGGAGTCCGCGGCTAGGCAACTGAACAACAGGAACCATTGCCCTTCGACCTTGACTGTGAGCATGACTTCCAATTGACCGAATCCCTGCCCTACTCGGGTGAGGGGTTCTCGCACTTCCCAGGATTCCAAGTCAGGTGACCAGCAGTAACCTACAACCCCTCGGTCATCTGTGGGTCCGTAGTTTCCCCGCGCGGTGACGAGCATGTGCCAGCCATTGCCGTCGGGATCCGCGAAGACCCATGGATCGCGGAAGGCTTCGTCGTGCCATCCCTGATCAGCCAAGAGTTCGTACCAGCGTGGATCCGCTTCGGCCACCTGGCCTTGTTTGGACCACTGGCACAGGTCTGGCGAAGTGGCGTAGCCAATGCGCTGTACGTTCTTCCCTTCGACGAGGGTGGTACCGGTGTAGAACATGTACCAGGTGCCGTTCGGGTGTCTGACGGTGGAACCGGTCCAGGTGGCCAGCTCGTCGAAGTCCCCGCTTTCCCCATGGACGAGTGCGTCGTCGACTCGCGACCAGTTGGTCAGATCGTCGGAAACCGCATGCCCAATGGACGCGTGATAGTGCCGGTCATCCGGGTCTTGGAGCTTTTTGGGTGCGAACAGGTAGAACAAGTGATAGCGATCACCATCATCTGCGAACCAGAAGTCCCACACCCACGAGTCCTTAAGAGCAAACATCAACCCTTCACTCCTGACGATGCGATGGAGTTGATGAATGCTTTTTGGAAAGCGATGAACAACATGAGCACCGGCACGGTAATGATACTGGCGTACGCCATAATTTGCCCCCAGGAGACGTTGAGTTGCTTGAAGTAGTCAATGCCAACCATGACTGGCCGGAGTTCCTCGCTCTGGACCACCATCAGCGGCCACAAGTACTGATTCCAGGCAGGCAGGAACGTCAGAATCGCCACGGTAGCGATCGCCGGACCAGCCAGAGGTATGACGATGCTGCGATAGATCCGGAACCAGTTGGCGCCATCCACGCGAGCGGCTTCGTCCAGTTCCTTGGGGATCGAGTCGAAGTATTGGTAGAAGAGGAAGATCGAGAATGCATTGGCGATGAATGGCACGATCTGCACCTGATAGGTGTCCAGCCATCCCTGAGAGAGGCCGTTGGCATCAAGCCACGGCAATTGGTTGACCCACCACAACAAAGGAAGGGCCATGGTTTCGAACGGGACGATCAAGGTGGCGAGGATCACGCCGAGGATCAGTTTTTGACCTCTGAAATGCAGTCGGGACAACGCAAATGCCGCCATTGAGTTGACAATTATTCCGAGGACCACAGTGGCCACCGAGATGAGTACCGAGTTCATCAGGAACGTCGCGAACGGAACACGATCAAACACGCCTAGGTAGTTCTCGAAGCTGAGCTCCCCCACTGGGAGGAAGGCGCTCGGTGTACCGAGATCGGCAAATATCTGCAGGTCTGGTTTGAAGCTGGACACGATCATGAACACCAGAGGCAGTCCGAATACCAAGCCCAGGAGTATCCGCAGGAGCATCCCAAGAACACGTGGGACGACACCCTTCGAGGGCATGCCCGGGCCAAATTCAAGCTGGCGGGTCTTGATTGGCCTGGCGGTGACGGTCATCGCTTGGCCTCCTTGTCTCGTGTGAAGTAGCGCTGGACGAGGGACACAGCCAGAACGATCACGAAGAACACCAGGGAGATCGCTGAGGCGTAGCCGGTTTGTTGCTGCTGGAATCCGGTTCTCA
This sequence comes from Propionibacteriaceae bacterium, assembly GCA_030537675.1. Taxonomy (GTDB): domain Bacteria; phylum Actinomycetota; class Actinomycetes; order Propionibacteriales; family Propionibacteriaceae; genus Arachnia. The sequence goes on from JAUNVL010000048.1 coordinate 15,312, forward strand.
CAGCCATGTACACGACCGTCGAGGTGGAGTCGAGAGGTCCTCCTTGGGTCATGATGTTGACCTGTGTGAAGAGCGAGAATGCGGCGATGGTGATGGTGATGAGGATGAAGACTGCTGTCTGCCTCAGCCCCGGCCAGGTGACGTTGGTGAACTGCCTCCAGCGGCTGGCGCCATCGAGTGCAGCGGCTTCGTACAGCTCACCCGGGATGGTTTGCAGGCCCGACAGCCAGATGATCATGTGAAACCCACAGGCCTGCCAGATGGAAAGCAGGATGATGGACAGGAGTGCCCACTGCGGGTCGCCGAGCCAGTCAGGTCCTTGGATGCCTACCTTGGCCAGCACGGAGTTGATGAGGCCATCGGGTTGGTACATGAACATCCAGAGCATCGAGACGACGACCATGGATGTGACAACAGGCAGGAAGTACACCGTCCGGAAGAAGTTGATACCACGCATCCGCGTGTTAATCAGGACAGCCAGTCCGAGTGCCACAGCGGACTGAACCGGCACTACGACGACGGCGAACAACACCGTATTGGTCAGAGACTTCCAGAACGTTGCGTTGTCAAAGAGCCGGAGGAAGTTATCAACGCCGACGAACGTGGCTGGCTCCGGCGAGATCAGCCGGGCGTTGGTGAAGGCGAGCACGAAGGTCAGCCCGATCGGGATGATCAGGAAGGTGAGCATGAGCACAGCCGCAGGCAGCAGCATCAGGGTTGCGGCGACGCGGGTGTGACCATCAGTCTTTCGCCGGGTTGGGTTGACGCTGGTCTGGGCCGCGGGAGTGTGTGACGCGGCGTCGATGACGGTCATGGGAACCTTTCTGGATTGTGCGGCCGGGACGCTGCTGGGCGACAGAGTCCCGGGCCGTCGATCACTCGAAGAAGTTGTTGGACTCCTGGTTGGCGTCGATGTTCTTGACGGCCGTGTCCAGAGCCGTTTTGGGATCCGCCCCGTTCAGGATGTCCTGAGCGATCTTGGTGAACTCGGTGGCGATGAACGGGTACCCGGGAGTCTCGGGGCGAAGTAGCGCATACTTCTTCGAGAACTGGCGGAAGATGTCGTTCTCGCCGCCAGCTTCGTAGCCCGGCACCATGTCGGCCCCGGCGTCCGTGGCAGGGATGGTCCCGGTTGCTTTGGACACCGACGCGACGTATTTGTCGGCGGCGGCGAATTTCATGTAGTCCTGAGCACCCTCAGCGGCGCCGCACTGCGTAGAGATACCCCACTGCCAGGAACCACCACCGATCTTGGGTCCCTTGCCGAGGTCAACGGGCGGGACAAACAGCACGTCATCTCCGAACTTCTCACGAGCATCCGCTGCGCTCCAGGAGCCGGTGTAGAGGATGGCCGTCTTCCCATTCAAGAAATCCTTGGCTGGGTCGGCACCCGACTTCAAGGGCATGTACTCCTCGGTCACCAGGCTACGGAACCATTCACCCCAGGCAACGGCCTCGGGTCCGTTGAGCACGCTGTCGGCCGACTTGAAGTCGGAGCGGTTGATCAAATCACCGCCTGCGCTCTGAAGGAACGGAGAGTAGGCGTACGGCCACCACTCACCCGTGTTGCCCGTCTGCAGGTCGAGCGGGTACTGGAAGTCTCCGGAGTCCTTGACCTTCTTCAGGGCGGCAGTGAACTCGTCCTTGGTCCATGGCTTGTCCATCGACGGGATCCGGATGTCGTATTTCTCCAGCGTGGTTGTTCGCGTCGCAAGGTTCAGGGCCACGTCGTAGTACCCATACGAGTAGGTCTTGTCGCTCCACTTGCCCAGCACCGTCGGAAGGAACTTCGACAGGGTGTCATCCATGCCTTCAATGGGTGCGAGATAGCCGGCCCAGGCCCAGTTCGGGACATTGGGGCCATCGATATCCAGGATGCAGGGCAACTTCTTGGCCGAGGCGGCCGCCACCACTGACTGGTTGTAGGAGTCCTGCGGGAACGCTTGGAGCTCCACCTTGTACTTGGTCTGGCTGGCGTTGTAGTCACTGACGACCTGCTCGATGGCGTTGAGCTCATCGGTGTTGCCAGCGTTGTGGGTCCACATTGACAGAGTGGAAATTCCACCCTCTTCACTGGGCCCATTGGTTGCCGACCCACCCTTGGTGCATCCGGCGAACGTGAGTGTCAGTGAAGCCGTCACGGCGGTCACGATGGCCAACTTTACGATGCGATTGAGCACTGCTCCTCCATTGGATTTGGGGACTCGCGTCCTGTTGCTGCTCATGTGCTAAATGCATTTAGCAGGATGAAAGTAACACACTTCAGCGGGCTGCGCAAGGACCTGCTAAAAGCTTTCTGCACTACTGCGCATGGGTACACTGGTTGACATCCCCGGCAATGAATAGGCAGGCCAATGACCAAGCGAGCAACCCTGGCGGACGTTGCCCGGTTGGCAGGGATGTCTCCCACCACGGTGAGCATGGTGCTGAACGACAGGCCCAACTCGCGGCTGTCCCCTGAAACAGCCGAACGGGTGCGCGCCGCGGCGACGGAGCTCAACTACCGGCCCAACCCGGCAGCCCGGGGCCTGCGCGTCGGTAAAACCCGGACCGTGGGCTTCATCTCTGACGAGGTGACCATCACCCGATATGCGTCGGCACTGATTCGTGGTTTGCTGGAGGGGGCCGAGGCGCGCGACCACACGGTGCTGATCGCCGAATCCGGAAGGCGCCCCGAGCGGATTGCCAATGCGGTGGACATGATGATGGATCGCAGCGCCGACGGCATCATTTTCGGGCTCATGGGAGCCAAGCTGATCGACGTGCCCACGATCTCGGATGTGCCTGTGGTGATAGTCAACGGCCGGTCTTCTGCTGGATATCCGTGTGTACTACCCGACGAATTCCAAGCCGGCTACGAAGCGGTCCGTCACCTCTTGGACCGTGGACACCATCGGATAGCACTGATCGGACGCTCTGACGCTCTCATCAATCCTGCATTGTCCGTCACCATCCCCATCCGATATTCAGGCCTTGACGCAGCAATGTCGGAAGCAGGATTGACCTTCACCACGGAAATCGAAGGCATGTACTGGGAACCTGACTTGGGCTATCGCGGGGCAAACGAGATTCTCGACCACAACGACGTGACCGCCGTGATCGCAGCAAACGACCGCATAGCCTTCGGCGTCTACCAGGCCGCTCAGGAACGTGGATTCCGAGTGCCGGAAGACCTCTCCGTCATCTCCTTCGACGACGAGTACCTCGCCTCCTACCTGCACCCCGGCCTCACGACAATGCGAATTCCCTACCTCGAGATGGGCCGCATCGCCATGGACCTGGTGCTCGACGGGAACGCCCCGGCCGACACCTTGGTCCCCATGCCACTGCAGAATCGCGACTCCGTCCGCAGCCTGGGAGGGAACGCCGCAGCTGCTTCGCACCAATTCCTCGCGGCCCCTTCAACCAGATCAGCACGTGCTCACCCCGCTCGCACACAGCCCTGAATTCCGTCGACCAGAAATGGGATTTGGTCGACGCCAAGCACGAAGCTGGCATTGTCACGACCGTGTTTGCCGGGATTCTCCTGCGCCGCCACGCCGGATCGAAACTTGCGGACGTGACCCGGGGGTTCTTCAGGGAGACAAGAAAACCGCTTTGGCTAGGCGTCTCACCTGGTCAAAGCGGTTCTCATGGTGGCTCCCCCGGCTGGACTCGAACCAGCAACCCTTCGATTAACAGTCGAATGCT
>JAUNVL010000049.1 GCA_030537675.1 Propionibacteriaceae bacterium
GCTACATTCGATCAGGCGTCAACGCCCGGATCTGCCGCCGTCCGCGCGCACGATCTTGCCGTATGCAGGACGTTGCGGCGAGACTCTTTGTGAAGCGGTCCAGGCCCGTCGCGCGATGTGGTTCAGGCCGATCGGAGTTCCAATGCCATGCACGTTGCGGTCTACTCCGCACCTGCCCGACGAAGTGGTGTGTCACGACGGGGGATGGAGACGAGATCTACCGGCACCGTTGGAGCCCCCGCACGAGCGCTTCCTCTTTCACCGAAGACCACTGTGGACTCAGTAGGCTCTGATGATTCGGCCCGGGCCTCAGGCGTCTCTGCGCACGTACCAGAGCCACAGGAGCGTGACGAGGGCGACTCCCACGCCGGCGGCGAGCACCGTCCACACGGGAATGACCAGCGACGCCAGGCTCACGAAGTACGGAGCGAGGAAGCCGATGTAGGTCAGGCTGTAGACGACCGCGGTCGTGGGGGCCATCAGATGGGCGGGCGTGTGGTGCTCCACGATCGTGATGCTGCCCACCATGAGAAGGCCGTGGGCTGAGCCCAGCACCAAGGCTGCCGGGACCAGCCAGACCGGATTGGGGAACAGCGCTGCGGTGGTCGCGATCAGCATGCCGAGCGCCAGCATGGCCATGGCGAGCGGCGGCGTCCGACCGGGATCGTGGGCGGCGTAGCGACGGATGCTCGGTTGGATGAGGACGCTCGTGCCGAGCGTGAGGCCTGCGGTCACTCCCGCGGCTGCGACCCGTGGAAGTCCTGGCACCGGCCCCATGAGGGAGGGGATGACGACGAACGCGACGGTGGCCGCCCCGAACACCCACGGCGCGGACGGAAGAATCAGCTTGAGGAACCAGCCCTGCATGAGGTGGGAGGCCGCGGCTCTTGGCGAGGGGGCCGGATTGTTGGAGTTGTCGAGTTCGGGGGCCGTCCAGACGACGAGCGCCGCGATCACTTGAAAGACGAGGTGCACCGCGTAAGGGAGCTGAAGCGGTGCGGGAAACCACTGCGCCATGACGCCCGCCACAATGGGGCCGATGGCGAAGCCCGCGGTCAGCGCCACGGTGGATCGGCGTGCGCCGGTGCCCACAGCGGCTCCCGCAGAGAGCTCTTTGACCCAGGCGGTGCCGGGCGCCATGACAAACCCGATGCCCACGCCCGAGGCGATGCGTCCGGCGAAAAGCAGGCCCGGGCTGTCGGCTCCGAGTAGGAGCAGCACGCTGCCCACCAGCATGAGCACGGTCGAGATCCGCACCATGGGGCGCTTGCCGTAGTGCTGGGAGAACCAGGCCGCCACGAGCAGGGCTGGCACCAGACCTCCCACGTAGGCGGCGAACATGCCGGTGACGAGCTGTTCGGTCAAGCCACGCTCGGCCCGGTACACCAGGAGCATGGGCGCGAACTGATTGGCGCCCCACCCGGCAGCCAGCATCGCCAAGGCGACGCGACGCCAAGTATGTGGGGTGGCGGCGGCATGCAGGGCGTCCATGGGGCCATCTTCCCGCGAGGAATGCTGCGGCGCGCGACGCAGCCATCGATCATGGGAGATGTCGAACGACGCTGGGTCACTCTGCATCAGTGTGCTGGCGGCGGAGGAAGGTGCCTCCAGCACTCCTCAACCCGGCGGCTGGCCGCTGCCACGTTTGAACCCGGTCGGTGCGCAAGAGTCCGTTACGGCCCTGAAAGAAGGAACCAGTCAGGCTCCGAGCGACGCTGAGGTGAAGGCGGCAGCCCGAGCGGTGGGTGTGCGCGGCAAGTTCCACTGGGTCGACAGTCAACGTCAGCCAGACGTGGTTCATGGCGAACCCTCAGGAGGGGAACCGCTCCAGGCCGGGGTCTTTCGCGTTTCGGATCCCGTACACCCTGACAGGACGCGCAGTGAGTTCCCGGCGATGGATGCCAACATCTCACTGACGACTCCGTTGGGGAGTCCGTCGTTCAAAAGCTCAGTGGCCGACAACGCAAAACGCTCGGCCGGAGAACTCCGGCCGAGCGCCTGCTTGAACTTGTCTAGTTCACTTGGTGTTGCGACGACCCGTTGGAATCAAGATCCCCGCGAGTCGCTCGTGTCTGTAGCTGGTCAGCGGAATCGGACGATGTTGTTGAACACCCACTTGTCCACCCGGACGTAGTGTGTGTCCCCGGTCGAGGACTTCTGTGCCTCGATCGCACCTGGTGTCCAGATGAAGCTGCGACATCCATTGCCACCGGTCTCAGGCGTGTCGCATTCCGTGCGCCACTGCCGGTTCCCGCTGGTGAACGTGCCTGGGTTCGCCAAGGGATTGTCACCCCATGCGCCGCGTGTCATCTGGGGCAGGTACGTGAGGTTGTTGAAGTGCCACCCGGTTGTTGACACGAATTTCCCAGCGGTGTACTCCACTTGCGTGGACCAGATTTCGGTGCGACATCTGACGGTTTGTGAATATGGCTCACATGACGTGTACCAGCGGCGACCGTTCACGTCGTGGAAGCCCGGCGTCGAGTACAAGTCCATGACGGGGGGCTTGGTGGCCGACGGTGAACTCGTGGGTGATGCCGTTACGGTCTTCGTCACCGTGGGGGTGACGATGGTCGTGGGTGTTGTGGTCACGGTCTCCGTGGCACTGGTAGTTGTGGTGGCCGTGGCGGTGGTTGTGACAGTGGCTGTGGCAGTGGCTGTCACGGTCTCTGTGGCACTGGCAGTTGCCGTGGCCGTGGCGGTCGTTGTGGCCGTGGCCGTGGCCGTAACTGTCACGGTCGGAATGGTGGTCGGTGTGGCCGTGGGTGTTGGCTCGACGTCGTCCGGGAAGCCAACCTCAATGAAGTCAACGCCCGGTGCACCCTTGGCGCTCCAGAACCACACCCAGTTGGTGCCCTCGGAGAATTCACAGGTGAACTCGAGACTCTGAGCCGGTGTTGATGGAAGATCGGCATGGTTCAGGTTCACCACCGGAAGCTCCGTGCCTTCTGTGGGTGGTGTGTCAGTGTTCGTGCAGGCGTAGAGCAGTGCACGATCCCCCGTGGGGTAGAAGTACTGCAACTTCACCGTGCCTTCGGCATCGGGGGCATCGTCAACGCGGATCCCGACTTTTCCGTTCCCACCGCCTATGTAGCCGACAGTGGCACCGTTTGAGGCCTGGTTGTACAGCGTCTCCACCCGTGCGTTGCCCACGAACACGTTGGCGACGTCTTCGGCTTCGAGCAGGTCGGACGTGGGCTCTTCACCCACACCGGCAGGCAGTAGCAAGCGGGACTCACCGCCGCCCACGTTCGCCAGCGTGACGGATCGGGCGCCGCCGTCCGTCTTGATGGGTAGGTTGACGGCCTCGCCTGTTGCTGGATCAACGACTTTCACGGCCGTGATGCTTGGGTCGAGCGTGATCGTGATGTCTTGCGCGCTCTCCCAGCGTTGACCGTTGTCGTTGCGGAGGAAGTTGCGCCGCTCGGAGCCATTCTTCGGTGTGGTGCCGTTGAGTGCGTTGACGACCATGATCGCGTGTCGAACGTCTTGCCCAAAGACAGGATCAAGGTCGGCGTCTTCAAGACCCGGAAGTGCCTTGAAGTAGCCGAGCATCACATCGCCTGGCAGCCCATCGTTGATGGTGCCGACGTTGCTGGCCTCAACATCCAGGACACCGTAGTGCGCCACGGAGTTGGCTGCGTCGGCAACGGCCCCCATGCGCCATCCAGTGATGATCTGATTGTCCACCGCAGCGTTGTTGACCATGCGCTTTCCGGGCTCGAAGGCCACCCAGTCGTTGGTCATTGGGGTGAGGTAGTCGGAGAGGTTACGAGTCTCATTGATGATTCGCGCGAACTCGTAGAGGGCACGCGTCGGCGCTCCGTCCTCATCGAACATGAAGGAGCCGTCGAACTGGAACTCGGTGCGGAAGAGGTCAAGCCATTTCTGGCCGAAGGCGAGTGAGGCGTTGAACGTCATGGCCTTCTGCGACTCGGACACGTCGTAATCGAAATTGTCGAAGTACTGCCCGAAAACGATGGGAGTTTCCCGGTCACCGTCGACGCCTTCCAGCGCAATTTGCCGCTGAGCGCGTGACAGAGGCGAGCCGAGCATGTCGTAGATCGGTTGACGGCCAGCCGAACCGGCCCAGAAGCCGTTGGGATCGTTTGCGCCCCATCCCCACGGGTATCGGTCAAAGGACAGAATGTCCGGATCAGCGGCATCGGTGTACTCGCGCATCTTGGCCGGCGAATCCCACCCTCGGCCGTGAGCCTGGTTGGAGTGCACGAGCACGTGGGGCCACTGCTCCTTGGAATAGTCGAACCACTTCTTGAACCGCTCATTCTCCGCGGTCGAGTACTGCCCCTCGTCGCCATAGGCGAAGCTCAGCGCGTTGCCGAGATACGGCTCCATCTCCGCTGTGATGAAATTGCGAGGCTCACCCGCGTGGGCCATGTCGTTGCCGCCCCAGGGAGCTTTGGCAAGAGCCCACTCGGCCGTGGGGTTCTGTTTCATGAAGTCAATATTGAACAGGTCCGGGTCGTAGAACAGGGGTGCAGGACTTCCGAAAGCTTCCCATTCCTCGGGCGTGGGGACGCCGCGTCCGTAGCCGGTTGACGGTATCCATGTGGAGAGGTGGAGACCGTTGCGCAGGATGAGTTCCTGTGAACGGTGAATGTCCGGGTTGGAGGGGGCTGGTGCTGTGGCCGCCTCTGCCGGCGCAGGATATTCGGGAAGTGCGCCTTGGTCGCCTGCGAACACCTCGAGACGGTGCCAGCGGATCCAGTCGAGGGCCTGATCGTACTTCACGTACGCCAGTCGCACGTGGGTCACATCCTCTGCGACCTTTCCGAATTCCCAGCGCACGGAGTTATCGCCCTGGTCCTCCCGGAGGTTCGCCCTGTCCACGACGGAACTCCACGTGGCTCCTTCATCGGCGGAGACGGAGACGTCGATGTTGTTGTTCCAGATGTTGGGCTGCCAAGCGCCAGCGGGGGAGAACGATGTGTCCAGTTGGATGCGGGAGACGTTGTGGCTCCCTCCCAGATCCAGCAGCACCTTGGTGGTGTCATCGCTGTCGGCGTCGTCGGTGGTAACCGGTTTGGCGGCTGGCTGCCAGTACGTGGTGGCGTTTCCATCGAGAACATTGGTGACTGGGCCCGCGGCGGCCGAGTCCTTGTTCGACGTCACCGTCATGCCCGCAATGGGTTTGCGGCCGCGGTAATCCGTGTCCACCTTGGTCACCGCAACGGTGTAGGTGGTGCTCTGTCCGCCCTTGGTGGCAGTCACAGGGATGGAATTGACGCCGACTTCGACGGGCACCTTGACCCAGCCGTTCGCCGCCGGGGCAACACCGTTCACGGCAACACTGACCGAGGCATCATCCACCATCGGTTTGATGTCGACCTCCGTCACAGAGCGGTAGACCTGCGCGTTGTATGCGGTGACGGCCGACTCAAAGGCAGGGGAGAGGACGGGAGACTGATTGATGATGAGGTCCCGCAGCCGGGGTGGATCAGCAGCCGCGGATGGTTGAACTGCGAGGCCGCCGTTCAGAACGAGAGTGATGGCTGCCACGACGGCAAGCACACGTAACTTCACAGGAGGTGCTCCTTTGCACAGGGGGGATGACCCCACATCATCACATGCAGTGATGGAGTCCTACTGCGCGGTGGGCCTTGAGGTGTGTTTCGAGGAGTGTCATGAATTCTTCGGGGAGGTAGCGTCGCTCACTGAGCGCAGCAAGGCACACGCAGTCCTTTCGGACTTCGGACGGCCGCCAGCTCGTATTCTGGACTGGCGGACGAGCGTGTGGCCCAGCCGCATCACACGACGTCGAGGAGACGAGATGATCACCACGATCGAGGCCTGCCGTCCGTGGGGCGAAGAACTGTGCGACCTGCACCTGGTCGACGGCCGGATCGCGGCTGTCCAACCACATACAGGACCCAGCACCAACCGCGACGGCGTGCTCGACGGTCGCGGCAGGTTGGTGTTGCCTTCGTTCACCGACGCGCACTGCCATCTGGACTCGAACAGGGTCGGTCTGCCATTCCGGGAGCACACGGGCGGCCCGGGTGTGTGGCAGATGATGCTCAACGACCGGGCCCACTGGCGCGATGCGGAGGTCAGCATGACTCAACGCACCACCGATCTGCTCGGGCGCATGATCGCCCACGGCACCACACGCGTGCGCAGCTTTGCCCAGGTGGACGTCGACTGCCGGCTGGAGCGACTGGAGGCCGTGCTGGCAGCGAAGGACGCCCATGCCCACCGCGCCGACGTCGAGGTGGTGGCCTTTCCGCAAGCCGGGCTGCTGCGCGAGGACGGCTCGGTGCAGGTGTTGGAGGATGCGTTGCGTGCGGGCGCGCAGGTGATCGGCGGGATCGATCCGTGTTCACTTGACCGGGACCCGGCGCGGCACCTGGACATCGTCTTCGACCTGGCTGAGCGCTATCAGGTGCCCGTCGACATTCACCTGCATGAGCCCGGTGAGCTGGGGAGGTTCAGCGCGAGTCTCATCGTCGAGCGCACCGAGGCGTTGGGGATGCAGGGCAGCGTGCTCATCTCGCATGCCTACGGGTTGTTCGACGGCGGCGCGGCGACGAGCCAGGTGATCGAGGATCTGGCGAGAGCAGATATCGCTCTGTCCACGGTCGCTCCCGCCACGGCGCAGCGTCTCCCGTTGCAGCAGTTGGTCGCGGCCGGTGTCAGAGTGGGGCTGGGGCAGGATGGGCAGCGCGACTACTGGTCCCCGTACGGCAACGGCGACATGCTGGACCGCACGTGGCAGCTGGCCTTCACGCAAGGAGCGAGGGCCGACGAGTGGATCGGGCACTGCGCAGCCGTGGCGACGATGGGGGGCCGCTCGATCGTCGACCGCGGGAGTCCGCGCCTGTCGTCACTCGCTGACCGTCCCGGTGTGTCAGCCGGCGACCCCGCCGATCTCGTGCTGCTGGCAGGAGAAAGTGTCACCTCCGCCGTGATGGACCGCCCCGCGGATCGCACTGTGCTGCGAGGTGGAGCCGTGGTCGCTGATGGGCTCGAACTGCGCTGAAGGTCCCGGCTGGTAGGTCAACGGCAGAGGATGCGGAAGAACTCCGGCGGCACCAGTCGATAGGCCGTCCCACCAAGGCCAATCCGTCTGCTCCCGCTGCCGGAAAACCTGTCGGTCCTGGGGTGTCGCTGTTCAGAACAGAGGAGGAGGTCACGGGCCCAGAGATCGGCGATCGCTCTGCACGCACATCATTTCCCACTCTGCAAGGTCTTCCTTTGACCGCGGTTGTGATCTATCGTCGTTTGTCCCGGTCACATCGAGGTGTCCTGCGCGTGTTCGACGGTGAACTCGTGGACACACATCCAAGGAGTGAAATGTACAAGGAAGCAGGCGACAGCCAGCAGACCACGCAAGTTTCATCATCCGCCGTGTACGCCGCGCCCGGCACGGACGGTGCGGTCATGAGCTATGAGAAGCGCTACGACAACTACATCGGCGGGCGATGGGTGCCGCCGGTCAAGGGGGAGTACTTCGAGAACCCCAGCCCCGTCGATGGGCAGACGTTCACCTCCGTCGCACGCGGCACAGCAGAAGACATTGAACTTGCTCTCGATGCGGCACATGCAGCCGCCCCGGCTTGGGGTCGCGCGTCGCCCGCCGAGCGCGCCCTGGTGCTCCTGCGCATCGCCGATCGGATGGAGGAGAACCTCGAGAAGATTGCTGTCGCCGAGACGTGGGAGAACGGCAAACCGGTGCGTGAGACGCTCGCCGCCGACATCCCGTTGGCGATCGACCACTTCCGCTACTTCGCCGGGGCCTTGCGCGCCCAGGAGGGCGGTCTCTCCCAGATTGACGACGACACGGTGGCCTACCACTTCCACGAGCCCCTCGGTGTGGTGGGGCAGATCATCCCATGGAACTTCCCCATCCTCATGGCCACGTGGAAGCTCGCCCCGGCACTGGCCGCTGGCAACGCAGTCGTGTTGAAGCCGGCCGAGCAGACGCCGGCGTCGATCCTTTACCTCATGAGCCTCATCGGGGACATCATCCCCGACGGCGTGCTCAACATCGTCAACGGCTTCGGCGTCGAGGCGGGCAAACCGCTGGCTTCCAGCCCCCGGATCGCCAAGATCGCCTTCACCGGTGAGACGACCACCGGGCGGCTCATCATGCAGTACGCCACCCAGAACATCATCCCGGTGACCCTTGAGCTCGGCGGAAAGTCGGCCAACGTCTTCTTCGAGGACGTCATGGACGCCGACGACGACTACCTCGACAAGGCGATCGAGGGGTTCACGATGTTCGCTTTGAACAATGGTGAGGTGTGCACGTGCCCGTCACGCGCGCTCATCCACGAGTCCATCTACGACGACTTCATGGCGCGGGCGTTGCCGCGAGTGGCGGCCATCAAGCGCGGTCACCCGCTGGACCCGACGACGATGATTGGCGCCCAGGCGTCCTCTGACCAGTTCGAGAAGATCAGGAGCTATCTCGACATCGGCCGAGCCGAGGGCGCCGACGTGCTCATCGGCGGGGAGGTCGACTCGGTTCCTGGCCTCGACGGCGGTTTCTACATTCAGCCGACCGTTTTCAAGGGTGACAACTCCATGCGGGTCTTCCAGGAGGAGATCTTCGGCCCGGTGGTCTCCGTCACGACGTTCAAGGACTTCGACGATGCCATCCGCATCGCCAACGACACCCTTTACGGGCTTGGTGCCGGGGTGTGGAGCAGGCACGCCAGCACGATGTACCGGGCGGGGCGCGCCATTCAGGCTGGCCGGGTGTGGACGAACACCTATCACCAGTACCCGGCACATGCGGCCTTCGGTGGTTACAAGCAGTCGGGCTTCGGGCGTGAAAACCACCTGATGATGCTCGAGCACTACCAGCAGACGAAGAACCTGCTCGTCTCCTACGCAGCTGGCCCGCAGGGCTTCTTCTGAGGCACAGCAACGACGGCGGCCCGGGTCAGGACTAACGGGCCGCCGTCGCCCAGGTCCCGATTCGCTGTCCCCTTGTGTGAAGGACGTCACCATGACCACGAACCCACTCGACCAATCGGGCGCGTCGCAGGATGCGTCCGGGGCGGGACAGGTCGTTCTCGTCCCGCGGGTGGTGGTGCTGCCCGCAGCGATGGATCTGCTGGTCCTGTTGCGAAAGAAGCACGGCCCACTCATGCTGCACCAGTCCGGTGGCTGCTGCGACGGCTCGTCGCCGATGTGTTACCCACAGGGAGAGTTCATCGTGGGCGAGCAGGAAGTGCTGCTCGGCGTACTCGATCTGCGGCTGTCGCCGAACCACGTGCTGGGGGATGCGCCGACGGATCCGGACAGCGTGCCAGTGTGGATCTCGCCGCAACAGTTCGCCACGTGGCGCCACACGCAACTCGTGCTCGACGTCGTGCCCGGGCGTGGCGCGGGGTTCAGCCTGGACGCCCCTGAAGGTGTGCGCTTCCTGACTCGTTCCAGGGTGTTCAACCCCGCCGAAACCCAAGCACTCGCTCAGCAGCCACTGCTCGCCGGCGCTGACTGGGATTCGGGACGACGACCAGCGCCAGCGACCTACCCGCAGGTGGTCGCCGAGGTGGCCGATGCCTGCGCCATCCCGAGCACGTCTGCGAACCCCGAAGACTGACAAGGCTGCCGGGGGTGGTCGCTACGAGCGGGCGGGCTGTGCCGACGGCTCTTTGGCCGACAACCCCCGTGCGATGAGAAGTCGTGACTCTCGGTTGCCAACGGATCCCGCCGGGGTGCGCGACACTGTCAGGCATGTTGCGCCGTGCCACCGTAGAAGACATTCCCGAACTCGTCGAGCTCCAAGCACTCCTGTTCGCCGACATGGGCCACGACAACGCCTCAACGACGTCGTGGCGGAACCCCGCGGCCGACTGGCTGAGGGATCATCTGGGTGTCGACGCCTGCGTCTACGTCGTCGACGACGCAGGGACGCTGGTGGCGTGCGCCCTTGGCTACCTGCACACCGCACCACCGTCACCCTCCAGCATGACCGACCTCAGGGGACACATCTCCAACGTCGTCACCATCGAGAGCCACCGCCGTCGCGGTCATGCGCGTCGCTGTGTGGACGCCCTGATGGAATGGTTCACGCAGGAGACGTCCGCGGAAGTCGTTGACCTTTCCGCGAGTCCCGATGGGCAGCCGCTGTACGAATCCATGGGGTGGCAGGTGCGGGACGACCCGACGATGCGTCGGTCAATCAGCAGTCGGTGACGCGCGTCAACGACTGCGGAAGGCGGCGTAGCTGTTTTCGGTGTCCAGGTACCAGCGCAGCGCGGTGTCGCGCATCTCGGCAAGCCACACCTGGTCCGTTTGTCCGACGAGGTCAGTTGTCTCATGCGGGTCGAGTGCGAGGTTGAACACCTCGTCGCGCCGATCACCGAAGTGGTGGATGAGTTTCATGTCGCCGTCGATGGTCGCGGTGCATCTGCCGCGGGCGTAGCAGGTGGACACCAGAGGGCCCTGTGCTAGGTCGCTGACGAGGGAGGGCCTGTAGGCCGTGTCGCTTTCGAGATCGAATCCCAGAAGGTCGATGACTGTGGGCAGCACGGCGAGTTGATTGGCGGGGGCGTCAATCAGCTGACCTTCGTTCGAGGGGTCGTGGATGAAGAGCGGGATGCGGATGCCCTCTTCATAGATGGTGTCGTCGTGCTGGAAGACCCGATGTTCGCCAAAGCCCTCTCCGTGGTCGCCGACGACGACGAAGACGGTGTTCTCATACAGGCCCAGTTCCTTGAACATGTCGATGACCTTGCCCACGAAACGGTCCTGGTAGTGGATGCCGTTGAGGTAGTTGTTGAGCAGGGGATTGTCGACGAAATCAATGCGCGGGTAACCCTTGAGCGCGTAGTCGTGGTGGCCGGTCACCGTCAGCATGGAGAGCATGAAGGGTTCGTCGCCGTTCTTCTCCAGCCAGGTCCGCTCCGGGCCGAGCATGATGTCGTCCTCGTAGCCGAAGTAGTTGGCCCGGTGGAAACCGGTGGACTTCATCTGGTCGACGGCTTTGAAATCCCGGAACCCGAAATTGCGCGCTGTGGAGCGTCGTCGCTCGAATCTCTCGGTGGCAGACTGGAAGAACGAGGTGGCGTATCCCTGTTCCGCGAGCAGCGTGGGAAGACATTTCGCGGGAAGGCTGGCGGGATCGGCCTCGGAGTTGGCGCTGTCCAACGGAGGCGCAATGCCGCAATGGATGGCGGTCAGCGCCTTGGACGTGTGCGGCAGCACCGAGTAGCCGCGCTCCGGCCGGATGGACCTTGTGGCCAGCTCGTCGATCACCGGCGTGACCGGCCGTTTGACGTCCTGCAGGGTCATCGCTGAGCGTTGTGACTCGAGGGTGATGATGACCACATTGCGATGATCGCCGCCACGGTCGACCAGTCGGGTGGTCTCCGGCGTGGGAATCTCTGATGCAGTTGCCAGTTCCCGAGGGTAGGCGTTGGCGGTACGCACCGGAGTGATGGCCAATTGCATGGGTGGTGCGAGCGAGAAGGCGGCCGATGCGGTGGGAGCACTCCACCCCGACGCGATCAGCAGCAGGATGAGCCCCGTCACGCTGGCGGTCTTGACTCTTGTTCGGGGATTGGGCCGGAGGAGACGACTGATGAATGGGCCCAGAATCAGCGGCAACGCAATGACTCCGACGACGACCCCGATGAGCAGGCCGACGAGGCCGTTGCTGACCTGTGAGCCGATCAGTGCCTCGAGTTCCTCACCCTGCCGCGCGGCGCCGACGAGCGTGGGCCACGTCAGCGGGTTGCCGGTGTGGAGAACATACTCGTGGTTGAGCGCGGCGAAGAGACCAACGACCATTGTTGCCACGTGGGCGGTATAAAAGGTGATGGTGCGAAGGCGACCGCGGGTGTACAAGCAGGCAAGAGTCCACAGGAGCAGCCAAGCGCCGCCGAACGCGACGTCGGAGGACACCTTGGCTGCAGTTTCCTGCACCCCCGCCGAGGGGAAGAACGCGTGGATCCGCACGAGCTTGAGCGTCACTCCGAGAATGGCCACGGGGACCAGCAGCGCCAGTAGACGCCCCCACAGATTTCGCGGGGTACGAGTCGGATTCGCGGTTCGCACAGAGTTCATTGCCCGCTCATGATAAGCGATCGAGCGACGCGCAGCCATATAGCCGCTATCCGCGCAGGTCATTCTCCAATTCGGCCAGCGCGTCGGCGAGGTTGACGGCCGGGCTCCAACCCCATTCCCTGGCCCTGTCTGCGAGAAAGAGGCCGGTCCACGCGGGTGCGTCCTGCCATGCCGGCTCCACTCCCAGGATCCCGCAGACCGTCTCGTGGTAGACGCGCACCGTCGCGTAATCGGACCCGGCGACGTTGAGTGGTGTGCAACTGCCCTCGAGTGGTCCGGCCGCGGGGTCGTCGGCAGTGGGGATGCGGCCCGTCGCCAGATCTGCGGCCAGCGCACAGAGGTCGTCGAGGGCAACCCATGCGAACGTCTGGTCAGGGGTCACGCGCCGGGCGGCCTCGTGATCACGAATGGCGGCGGGTCGCAGCGCATTCCATGTTGACCGGGGGCCCGAGCCCAGGATCGCCGGCGGTCGGAGCAACACCGTGGTGATGCCACCGATCTCAGCGAGCGCGGCGTCGGTGTCCCGCTTGGTCACTGCGTAGTCGCCTGCATCGTCGCCGACCAGCGCCGAGGACTCGTCCACGTCGCCTGTTTCCGGTGACCGGTCGTAGACCGCGGCGGTCGAGATGTGCACCAGCCGCGCCACCCCGGCCTCGCGTGCCGCACGCGCCAGCACTGGTGTTCCCTGCACTGCCACTTGGCGCTGGGTTTCTTCGTCCGAGCCCATCGGGTGCACGGTGCTGACGACTGCGGTCGCGGACTGCACCACCGAATGCGCAAACGTCGGATCACCGAAGTCGCCGACGAGCTCCTCGACCCCGGCGATCCGAGGGGCTGAACCGCTGCGGCGCACGACGGCGCGCACCGAGGCGCCGGAGGCGGACAACATCTCACACACGCGAGAGCCGACCAGGCCGTTGGCGCCGGTGACGACGACGATGGGTGATGGATCAGCGGATGAAGCAGTCATCTGGCCAGTCTGGCACGTCTGCCGAACCGTATAGATGGCACAGTGTCCTCATGACAAGGCTTGCACTGCCTCATCCACACCTGATCATCCTGCGCACCGTGGCGACGGTGGTCATCAGCTGCATCATTGGGCAAGCCGGATGGGCCGCGGCGTTCCTCGGCGGGTCTGAGCAGTATTACCCCTATCACCGGGTGGGCGCAGTGGTCGCAATGGTGGTCTGCATTCTTGGTGCCGTGGTCTACCTGGTCCTGCGCCGCTCGGCGGGCCTCGTCAACGTCGTTCTTGCCGTGGCGCTGGCTGCGGGCGTGGTGGCCCAGTACACGCTGGGGCAGGCGGGGGCGACGTCGGCGCACATCTTCTGGGGAGTGCTGCTGGTCATGCTGGGAACGGCGCTCACGTCATGGACGTACCGGCACGAGATGCCGGCTGAAGCTGCAACTGCATGAGCTGCTCCGTCGGTAGCTGACCGGAAGAAATGCAGGGTCCGGCTCCCGTCACGCGGTCGACGTCAACGCCTGGTTGGTGTCGCTGACTAGTCTGGGGAGCAATGACTGACGTACCGAAACCCCGCCGCCCCACATTGCGGGACTCCGCCGCGCTCGACGTGATGGCAGGCGGCACTGACCCGGTGGCCCAACTGCACGCCGCCCACGAAACAGCCTCGGTCCTGTTGGGCGTCGGCCGTGCGGGCAGCGACCCCGAGGTCACGAGGCGTCTGATGGCAGTGGTCGAGGAGGTCGGAATCACCACCCTGGCCGACCTGTGGGCCACTCGTCCGGCACGCTCCTTGCCCGGCGTCCTGTACCGGCTGTATGTGATGCGGGAGTGGGTGGTGGCCGACCTCGATGCCGCGGCCCGCGAGTACGCGGCTGGCGTTCACTACTCGGAACCGAACCACGCTGTCGCGGGTGCCGATCCCACCGGCCCGGACGAGGTGCGCTCCGTCATCGACGACATCCTGCGGGGCGTCTTCGACGGCGACTTCGCCATGGCAATGGAACGCGCTGCCGCCTTCGCTCGCGTGGTGTCGGCCGGACGAGACTTCCTGCACACCGGGGACGGGAAGGCATCGGGAGGGTTGATGGTGTTGGCCGACGACTTGAGGGCGAGCGCGCGTCTGTGGCGTGCGGGCAAGCTGGACTGAGCGACCGCTTCGGTTTCCGGGACGGTGCTGTATTCTCAGTGTCGCGTCGAGCCGCGGTAGCCCCGGGCTCCAATATTCGCCGCTATGAGCGGCCACACGCCGCGAGGCGCTCCCGGCTCGGCGCTCCACTTCTCCCAAATGATTGCCACGGGCACGCGGTCCCGGGCGACACTGTGCCCCATCGATAGCCACTGCTCCGCCAGATCACGGCGGGTAGCCTGACTCGGGTGAGAATCGCCACCTGGAACGTCAACTCCGCCAAGCAGCGGATGCCTCGAATGCTGACCTGGCTGGAGGAGCGCCGCCCCGACGTCGTCTGTCTTCAGGAGACGAAGCTCACTGATCAGGCATTCGCCGATCTCCTCGAGGCGCCGCTGGCGGAACTCGGCTACGAAGTCGCCCATCACGGGCAGGGAGGCTTCAACGGCGTGGCGCTGCTCTCCCGGGTGGGGCTGGACGACGTTGAGCGCAACTTTGCCGGCCAACCGATGTTCCGGGGTGAAACTGAGGCCAGAGCCATCAGCGCCACCTGTGATGGTGTCCGCATCCACAGTCTGTACGCGCCGAACGGGCGTGAGGTGGACTCCGACCACTACGCCTACAAGCTTGAGTGGTTCGACGCGCTCGCGGCAGCCACCGCTGCGGGCCCGGCGGAGATCGCGCTGTGTGGCGACATGAACATCGCCCCCGCCGACGTCGACCTGTTTGACCCAGCTGCCTGGGTGGGCCACACACACGTGACCGAGCGGGAGCGACAGCGCCTTGCCGCTCTGGAGCTCGTCGACGTGGTGCGTGTCCACTGGCCGGAGCACCAGCGGCTGTTCTCCTACTGGGACTACCGCGCCGGGATGTTCCACCAGGACCTGGGCATGCGGATCGACCTGGTCCTGACCTCAAAGCAGGTCGCGGAGCGGGTTGCGGCAGCTTGGGTGGATCGTGCCGCGCGAAAGGGCAAGCTGCCCAGCGATCACGCGCCCGTCATCGTGGATCTCGATGAGGCCCCGGACGGGAACATCGGTCCCGTGGTCGCGCCACCCTCGAATCCCAAGCGCTCTGGAAAGACCAAGCTTCCCCACGCACGGGATTGAGAAGGTTTCACAGGTAGCAGTGATCAGGAACGGCTGATTCACTCGCTGAGGGCCGCCATGCCAGCGTGGGCGAGGACCTCGTTCAGGCCATCCTCGACGACGGCGCCGCGGCCAGCCGATGCGCCCATTCAATGATTCGCACCACTTCGAGAGCATCGTGTGGATCGACCGGCGGTTCGGCCTCACCCCGAACGGCGGCGGCAACTCCGGAGTAGAACGCCGGATAGTCCCCGCGAAGTGTGGGGATGCGCTCGGCCTCACCATCGCTCAGCACGCCCCACTCCGACGGCGACGTCGTCCCATAGCTGGGGTCGGTCGGGAGGGCTCCGTCGCGCAGTGCGGCCTCCTGCCCGTCCAGACCGTCGACGGAGTAGGCGCCCTTGGCCCCGAGCACGCGGAAGCGTGGGCCGCTCAACGCGGCGACGCTGCTCATGCTCAGGTGGGAGTGCACGCCGCTGGCATGGTGGAGCGACAGGAAGGCGTCGTCCTCGCTGACCGCGCCGTCGCGCACCGCTGACATTTCCGCGTGGAGCTCCTCGACCGGTCCGAAGAGCACCAGCGCCTGGTCGATGAGGTGGCTGCCGATGTCGAAGGTGATGCCGGCGCCGGTGGCTGGCGTCGTGCGGTCCTGCCAACGCTCCTTGCGCATCGGGCTCCACCGCTCGAACGTGGATTCGAACCGGTGGATGGGGCCCAGCCGGCCACTGTCGACGATGTGCCGCACAGTGAGGAAGTCACCGTCCCAGCGTCGGTTCTGGAAAACGTTCAGGGGACGGTTCGCTTCAACGGATGCGTCGATGAGGGCCTGCGCATCGGCACTGGATGGCGCGAACGGCTTGTCGACGACCACGGCCGCACCCGCAGCGAAGGCGGCCGTTCCGAGCTCCCGATGGGTGTGCGCGGGTGTCGCGAGCACGATGAGATCCAGATCTGATGCGCGCGCGAGGAGTTCCTCGGGCGAGGACACGATCGTCGCTCCCGGGTAACGGTTCGAGGCGCTCTCCTGTCTCGCTGGATCGCCCGTGGAGATCACCTGCAGCGAGAAGTCGGCGTTCGCTTCAATGAACGGCGTGTGGAACACGCGGCCCGCCAGCCCGTAACCGATGACCCCGACGTTGATGGGTCGATTCATGTGTGTGGTCCTTCCATGTGGCGCAGCACCCGAGACGTTGCTTCACCATAGGTCCACAACCATCTGGTGAAGAGCTGTCATCACAGCATGGGCACAACTGAACTTCGGGCTTCTGATTCCGCTATCAAGCCGTGGCGTGGCCGGCCCAGGATGCATGATTGCCGAAACGATACAAGCACGACGAGAGGCGCGTGAGCACGATGAGTGACGACCAGAGCGTTGAAGCACAAGAGGACAAGGCCGAGGTACAGGAACGCCAGCAGAGAATTGAAGACCGAAAGGACCAGCTCGAGGTTGACGACGAGCCCATACAGGAAGGCTGATTCGCTGGGCTGGTGACATGCCCTTGCGCGCGGGCCGCCGATGAGTGCCTGAGCGTCAGTGGATGAGGCGCCCGTGATCTCACTGAGCGGTGCGAGGAATGTGTGGTCCACGTCCCTCCCCTCAGGGAAGCGGGCGCCGGTTGGCGGGCTGTCGAGAGTGACCGATCAGATGCCGGTGGCGCTGTAGCCCTTCGGGGAGCCGGATCCCCACAGGATCATCGGGCAGGCATCGTCACGGTCAGCACGAACGTGGTGTCGGTCTCGGCTTCGACGCTGTGCCGGGCATCGGGCACCACCAAGTAGTCCAGTTCGCGACCGGACCATCTTTCCTCCCCGGACACCAACCACAATCGTCCACTGATGACCGTCAGGGTCGCCTCACCGGGGTTCGCGTGCTCGGCCAGGATGCTTCCCTCGCGCAGCGCAATCACTGTCTGTCGCAGTTGCTTCTCGTGACCACCGAAGATCGTCTCTGCGGCGCGACCGCTGGAAGCCGTTGCTGCCTGCTTGGCCAGTTCACGTGATTTTGCCGCCAAGTTGAGCTTGTTCATGTCTGGGACCCTCCTGGGTGGCGTCCGGGATACGGCGTGCCTTTCCCACAAGCTACCGCGAGTCCAGCCCTTCGGCCAGGGATATCCCCGTCCGAGTGAGCGGGCTCTCAACGTCAGAATCATTTTGGTGAACTTGATCTTCGTCAAGGCGCCCAGCCAGTGCTCGTCGTAACTTGAAGACGTCGAACGAATCGAACTTCAAGGAAAAGGACACTGACATGACTGCCACCACGACCACCCATACGAGCCTCCGCGCCGAAGGCTTCTCCTGCCCCTCGTGCGTCACCAAGATTGAGAAGCAGGTCAGCCGCCTCAAGGGTGTCGCCAACGTGAAGGTCCATTTCGCCTCCGCACGCATCGAGGTCGATCACGACGCCGACGTCACCTCCGTGGACGACATCGTCGCCGCCGTCGCCAAGGCGGGCTACACCGCCCGTCCTTCGGCGTTCTGACCGCCCTCACCATCTGGCGCCCCATCAACGGGGCGCCAACCCTGAACATCAGGCCGCTCAGGCCTTCTCCCCAAACCTCACGAAGGGACGCACGGCAGTGAACAGCCTCCGCAAGTGGATCCACGGCAAGTGGGCCATCCCCGTCATCTCCGGCCTCCTGATCATCGCCTCCTGGGCGGTCGAACGCGTCGCCGGAGGCGGGTACAACCCCACCTTGGCCTCCCAGTGGTGGATCGACGCTGGGGCTCATGCCACCGGCAGCGCGCTCTTCACGCTCGCCGACGCACTCATGCTGGCTGCTGCGGTCGTTGCTGGCTACGGGATCGTCCTCAAGGCCTTCAGCGCACTGAGCGTCAGGTACATCAGCATTGACCTGCTGGTATCCGTGGCTGCCATCGGCGCCATCCTCATCGGCAACTTCTGGGAAGCAGCCGCGGTCACCTTCCTGTTCACGATCGGCCACGCCCTGGAGGCAGCCACCCTGAACAAGACCCGCTCAGCGCTGGCAGAACTGGTCGCCATCGCGCCCGATGTGGCCATCGTCATGCGCGACGGTGAGCAGGTGGAGATCCCCGCTGCCCAGGTGCGGATGGGCGAGACAGTGTTGGTCAAGAACGGCGCCAAGGTACCCGTCGACGGCCAGGTCATCGCCGGCAGTGGCGCCATCGATGAGGCATCCATCACCGGTGAGTCGATCCCCGTGGAGAAGATTGCGACCGACGCCGTCTTCGCCGGAACCGTCTCCCGGGGCGGCTTCCTGCAGGTGATCGCCACCGGCGTGGGCGCCGATACGACGCTCGCACGCATCATCCACCGCGTTGAGGAGGCCCAGGACACCAAGGCGAAGACGCAGGCATTCATCGACCGCTTCTCCAAGTGGTACACGCCCGGTGTGTTCCTCCTGGCTCTGGTGGCCGGGCTCGTCACGGGCGACATCGTGCTCGCCCTGACCCTGCTGGTCATCGGTTGCCCAGGTGCGCTGGTCATCTCCATCCCTGTGGCGATCGTTGCCGGCATCGGCCGCTCCGCCCGCAACGGCATTCTCATCAAGGGCGGCGAGTACCTCGAAACCTCCGCCAAGATCTCCGCCGTCGCGCTGGACAAGACGGGCACCCTCACCAAGG
>JAUNVL010000196.1 GCA_030537675.1 Propionibacteriaceae bacterium
GACTGGTACGAGTTCGTGTTCGGGGGTTGCGAATAGCCCCGCATCTCGACTGGGCTGGGGGCGCCTTTAGTGGTTGTTGCCGGTGATTGGGGTGTGGCTGCCGGCGGCGTAGTGCTGCCAGGTGTTGCCCGCTTCGGCGGCGATTTTCTCGGCGCTGGTGGCGTTGTAGCCGAGGAGGGGTGCGATGACTGCTGGGGGTGCTTGGAGGACGAGTTCGCGTAGTGCTCTGGAGCGGCCGGGGGTGTTAGGGATGCCGAGGTGTTGGAGGTGGAGCCGGATGCCGGTGGGCTGGATGGGGTGGCCGGCGAGCCTGCCAGGGAAGAGCCACTGGCTGGAAATGTTCAGAGCTGGCGGCATGCCATGGGTGCGTTCGGCGAGATAGGTGCGCAGCAGGTTGTCGAAGGGTGCGGGGACGGGCACGGGGGTGCCGGTGAGGTTGATGGTGAGTTCGTCGTCGTTGTCGGTGATGTCGTCGAGACGGAGGGTGAGGATGTGCTGCAGGGATTGGGCATGCAGCAGGATCAGGGTCGCGATGACCCGGTCGATGGTGGGGATGGTGGTGTCGTGAAGCAGCCGGCGCAGGACCTCGAGGCGGTGCTGGTGGCTGATCGGTGCGGGTGGGGAGGCCTTCACGGGTGGGATTTTGAGCCGGGGTGCGATCCGGGTGCGGATGGCCCAGGTGAGGAAGTGGCGGACAACGGAGTTGTCGGACCAGGTGGCGGTGGCCAGCCACTGGTCGAGGAATGCTTGGGTGCAGCACTCCAGGGGCCGGTTGTCGGCGTTCAGGTCGGTCAGGAACATGGCTGCGACGCGGAGTTGGCGGCGGGCGTTCTGGTTGCGGTAGGGGCCGATATCGCCTTGCGCGGCGGCGTGGCGGAGATGTCGCAGGACACGCCAGGTGGCGTAGCGGGTGAGGATTCTGCGGTGCTCGGGGTCGTCGATGGCGGCGAGCCAGCCGGGTAGCCAGCGTTCGAACCGGTCGAGGTGGTGGTCGTAGTCGGGCAGGGTACCGACAGCCACCAGGAGGCGGCGGATGTAGGTGACGGAGTAGGCCGGGGTGAGGCTGGTGATGCCGTCGTGGGTGAGGGGCACCTGCCCGGTCGCGATCTGGTGGAGCAGGGGTTGGACGTGGGGTTTCTTGAGCCACAGGATTCCGGTCCGGGGCCGGGGCATGGCGAGGATCCGGTCGTAGAAGGGGCGGAGTTCGCTCCGGATCTGGCCGGTGCCGTCGTCGAGGGCGACGGTGAGCATGTCACCCAGCACGCACCAGCCACACACCCCTTTGTGTTCCATCCACCCTTCCCGGCCGCAGCGGGTGCAGGCAGAGGCGGGGATGCCAGCGCAGTCGCTGCACCACGACTGGCCGGCGGGCCCGCGGCCCGGCAGCATCCGGTGGGTGAGGCAACGCTGGCAGCATCCGAAGGTCTCGCAGGCGGCCGCGACGCAGCCGGAACACACCGGGCCATCCGGCCAGTTCCGGATAATGGTGAGGACCTTCTTGCGCACCGGTGATGGTTCACGAGTGGCTTTGCGCACCGGGCGGTGGCAGCGGGCGCATTCCAGGTTGCCGGGGTCCACGACCCGTGGTCGTGGGCTCACCCCTGGTCGGTATCAGGCACGACTTGCGCCCGGATCGGCCGGATCCGGTCTCCGCGGGGCACCGGCGACTCGTTGACAGCCTTGCGGGCCGGGGCGTTGGCGGACTCGACCAGGATCAGCTCCTCAGGGCTGGTCGCGAGGATGTCACACAGCGCAGCCAACACGCTCAGGTTGAGCCGCTCAGGGGGTGTGGTGACCAGTCGGTGGACCTGCGATGTTGACAGCGCCACCCCCCGCTCGGCGAGCGGCCCGATCAGGTCGGTGGTGGCGAACATGCCCGCCTGGGCCATCACTTGGCGGAGCCGCCAGGTGTAGGAGACGATGCGTTGTTGACGAGTCATGACAATCCCTTCGTGGTGGTGGTGGCTGGTTCGTTGAGGACTTCGGCGACCAGGGCGTCCAATGCTCGGCGCAGGGTCCGGGTGCGGTAGTCCGACGAGACGCACGTATATAGCGACGTCGTCGAAGCGTGTTCGTGGCCGACCTGTTCCTGCACGAACCGGACATCCCAACCGTCCTCGATCAGGTGGGTCACGTAAGAGCGGCGCAGCGAGTGGAAGTCCAGGACCGGGTCCAGCCCGATCGCGGCGCGGGCGTGACGCAGCACGGCATCCACGCTCGGGGAAGTGATCCGGGGCGCACGCTCTGAGGGCCACGCCGCCAAACCGTCAGCGGCGAGGCGGGGCCGGATCTCACCGAACCACTGCTCCAAGACCGGCACGATCCACGGCCATACCGTCAAAACGCTGCGTCGTTTCGGCGGGGAGCCGCGCTGCGCCTTGCCGTAGCGCACGTAGAGCACCCCGTAGTTGCCGAACTCCGGCGCCGAGGGGTTACGGCCGAAATCGACTACGTCCAGCATCCGGGTCTCG
>JAUNVL010000050.1 GCA_030537675.1 Propionibacteriaceae bacterium
GGTGAAGAAGCACGAGCCGAGCCTGCACCAACCCTGAGCGGTCGCCGTCGGAGAGGGCACAGCTAATGGACTGGGCTCAGACACGGTTGGCACGGGCGTAGAACCTTCCGAGGAAGTCGTCGCGGAAGGCCTCGAAATCACCGGTGGCCATGGCTGAGCGGATGTCGTCGACGAGCCGTACGGTGAAACGCTCGTTGTGGATGGTCGCGAGTGTCGAGGACAGGATTTCCTTGGCCTTGAACAGGTGGTGCAGGTAGGCGCGGGTGTAGTGCGTGCAGGTGTAGCAGTCGCAGCCTTCCTCCAGCGGGGAGAAGGCGCGACGCGACGACGCCGTGTTCACGTTGTACCGGCCATCGGCGGTGTAGATGGCCGCGTTGCGGGCGACGCGTGACGGGTTGACGCAGTCGAAGGTGTCCGCCCCCGCCGCGACGGCCGCGAACAGGTCGTCGGGCTCCGAGATCCCCAGCAGGTGGCGCGGCTTGTCCTCGGGGAGTTCGTCCGACATCCAGCCGACGATCGTTCCCAGGTTCTGCTTTTCCAGCGCACCGCCCAGACCAAAGCCGTCGAAGGATCGGCCATCCACCTCCAGTGCGGCGAGCCCGCGGGATGCCTGCCTGCGCAGGTCCTCGTACTGAGCGCCCTGGATGACACCGAACAGCGCCTGGTACGGCTTGTCCGCACGCTCCAAGGTGAGTCGCTGGTGCTCCGCGAGGCAGCGGATGGCCCACTGGTGGGTGCGTTCGACGGAGCGTTCCTGATAGGGCCGCGTGTTCATCAGCGTGGTCAGCTCGTCGAATGCGAACATGACATCGGCGCCCAGGCGGTGCTGGATCTGCATCGAGATCTCGGGTGTGAAGCGGTGCTTGTCACCGTTGAGGTGACTCGTGAAGGTCACGCCGTCGTCATCGACGTGCGCCATCCGGGTCTTGCCCTCGGCGATGACGTCGTCGCTTGCCAGCCCGACCGTGTCCATGGCCAGCACCTTCTTGAAACCGGACCCGAGGCTCATCACCTGGAAGCCGCCGGAGTCAGTGAAGGTGGGGCCCTGCCAGTTCATGAACTGTCCCAGACCGCCCGCCTCCTCGACGATGTCCGATCCGGGCTGCAGGTAGAGGTGGTACGCGTTCGCCAGCACGGCCTGTGCACCCAGCTCGGAAACGGTCTCCGGGAGGACAGCCTTCACGGTCGCCTTGGTACCCACCACGATGAACGCGGGCGTGTCGATGGTTCCGTGGGGAGTCGTGATGCTGCCCGTGCGGCCGTGGCCATCCAGCCGCGTTTTCACGTCGAAGGAGAAGCTCACTGCGCCTGCCTTCGTGCCAGGACGTTCAACTGCCCGAGCGCGACGGCGCCGGCGGTGGAGGTGCGCAGGACGCCGTCGGAGATCAGGACCTGCCGTGCGCCGCTGGCGTTGAACGCTGCCAGTTCCTCGGGCGAGATCCCACCCTCGGGGCCGATGACGATGGCGATGGAACCCGTCGCCGGTAGATCCACGTCAGCGAGATGCTGCTGGGCGTCCTCATGGAGGACCAGTACGCAGTCGATTTCCTGCAAGCGCGCCGCCACCTCGCGGGTGGAGGCAGCACTGACTGGGGGAATCGTGAACCGGCGCGACTGCTTGGCTGCCTCGCGAGCCGCGGACTGCCACTTGGCAAGGGATTTGGCGCCGCGTTCGCCCTGCCACCGGACGATGGAGCGGGACGCCTGCCAGGCGATGATCTCGTCGACGCCGAGTTCTGTCATGGTCTCCACGGCGAGGTCGGAACGCTCCCCCTTGGCGAGCGCCTGCACGGCGATCACGCGGTGAGGCCGGCGCGGGGCAACCAACACTTCGGCCACCTCGACGACCATCTCTGCCTTGTCGGCCGCCACGACGACGCCACGGACGGCGCGACCCGCGCCGTCGGCCACCAGCACGCTCTCCCCCATCCGGACACGGCGAACGGCCACGGCATGGCGTGCCTCGTCACCCGAGACGGTCACCGTTCCACCGACCGCGGGGTTCTCCCCCAGGTCGGAGAGGAACAGCGCATCGCTCATCCGGAGAAGGTCTCCTTGAGCCACCCGAAGACGCCCTTGCCACCGCCCCGGTGGACGTCGGCCTCCGGGTGCATCTCGTCGCGTTCGTCCGCGATCTGGCGCAGCAGTTCCCGCTGCCGATCGTCGAGCCTCGTGGGGGTCTGCACCAGGAACGTGATCCCCAGCTCACCGCGGCCACCACCGCGCAGCTTGGGAACGCCGCGACCCTTCAGTGCGATCCGCGTGCCCGACTGCGTGCCCGCTGGAACCTCGACGGCGACGACGCGGTCGGCCTCATCGGAGCCATCCCACTCGGCTTCCAGCGTCGTGATGTTCACGGTCGTGCCGAGTGCGGCTGCCGTCATGGGGACCTTGACGACCATTTCGAGGTTGTCGCCGTCGCGACGGAACGTGCTGTGCTCGGCCACGTGGAGTTCGACGTACAGGTCGCCCGCAGGCCCGCCGCCGGGACCCACTTCGCCCTGGCCCTCCAGGTGGATGCGGATACCGGTGGAGACGCCTGCGGGGATGCGCACGGAGATGGTGCGTGCAGAGCGCACGCGGCCCTCGCCGGAGCACTCCCCACAAGGGCGCGGGATGGTGGTGCCGTAGCCGCGACAACTCGGGCAGGGCTGCGACGTGCGGATGTCCCCGATGAAGCTGCGCTGGATCTGGGAGACCTCACCATTGCCGTTGCACGTGGCGCAGGTCACCGGCTCGGAACCCGGCTCACCGCCCCGGCCCTGGCACTTGGGGCAGACCACGGCGGTGTCCACCTTGATGGGCTTGGTGGTCCCGAACACTGCCTCGTGGAGCGGCAACTGGACACGGACGAGCGCGTCCTGGCCCTGGCGGACGCGGGAGCGTGGGCCGCGGGCGCCCTGTGCACCGAACATGGCGTCGACGAGGTTGGAGAAATCAAACCCGCCCGAGAAGCCACCAGCGCCACCGAAGCCGGCGAACCCGGGGGGCTGGTTGCTCATGGGGTCGCCGCCGCGGTCGAAGATGGCCCGCTTGTTGGGGTCGCTCAACACCTCGTAGGCCTCGTTCAATTCCTTGAACTGGTCAGCAGCGTCGTCGCCCGGGGCGACGTCGGGGTGCACCTTCATGGCGCGTCGTCGATAGGCCTTCTTGACCTGCTCGGCATTGGCATCGCGTTCGACGCCCAGAATGGCGTAGTAGTCCTTGCTCATGAGTGGTGTTGACTCATCCTTCCAACAGGAAACGGCTGACGTATCGCGCCACGGCGCGTACGGAGGCAATGGTGGACGGGTAGTCCATGCGGGTGGGGCCGACCACACCCAAGTGTGCGGCAAGAGTGCCGCTGGGGCCGTAGGCGGAGGCGATCAGTGACGTGGACTGGAAGCCCTCCGCCGTGTTCTCCTGTCCGATCCGCACCGTGATGTCACGTTCGCCGGAGACCTCACCGAGCAGGCGCAACAGCACCACCTGCTCCTCGAGCGCCTCCAGCAGCGGACGCATCCCGGTCTGGAAGGCGGAATCGAACGTGGCGAGGTTGGGCACGCCCGCCACCACCACCTGCGACGTCGGTTCGGAGGCCAGCAGATCGAGCACCACGGAGATCACGGGAACGGCGATGGCGCGCTCCAGAGGTTTGAAGCCGTCCAGCAGGAGGCCCAGCGACCCGGCAGCATCAGCTGGCGCCTTGCCGATGGTGGCTTCGCGGACGCGGTTGCGGACGTTGCCCAGCACCTCCATGTCATGCGAGGGCAACTCCAGCACCTGCTGCTCGATCCGGCCAGCCGAATTCACGACGATGACCATCGTGCGCTCAGCGGTCAGCGCCACGAGGTCGATGTGGGCCAACGTGCTGCTTGGCGCCACCGGATACTGGACGATGGCCACCTGGCGTGTCATCTGGGCCAGCAGCCGCACCGTGCGGGTGACGAGATCGTCGACGTCGAGGGCGCCGGTCATGAAGGTCTGGATGGCGCGTCGCTCAGCACTGGACAGCGGCTTGACGCCTGCCAACTTGTCCACGAACAGCCGGTAGCCCTTGTCGGTCGGAATGCGGCCTGCGCTGGTGTGGGGCTGCGTGATGTAGCCCTCCTCCTCCAGCGCCGCCATGTCGTTGCGCACGGTCGCGGAGGAAACATCAAGTTGGTGACGCTCCACCAGGGCCTTCGAACCGACGGGTTCGCGGCTGGCAACGTAGTCGGTGACGATGGCCTTGAGCACGGCCAGCTTGCGGTCGTCGAGCATCTCCACCTCCTCAGTCGTTGGCACTCAACACAAACGAGTGCCAGTGTACGGCGGCCCGGAAGTGAGAGCCAACCCGCGGCCCGGCGCACATCCTGCATTCAGGTGGCATCCGGCGGTGGACCTAAGCTGTCGTGCATGACTGCAACGAGCATTGGCGACTGGCGCGAGCTGGCCCCGGGCGTCCACATGGTGACCTGCGAGCCGGAGAGTGTGAACGCCGGGCTGGTGGTGGGAACCGACGCCGCAATGCTCGTGGACGCCGGATCCACCCCTGAACAGGGTGCCGCGCTCCTTGCCTCCGCACGTGAAATCTCCGACGTTCCCGTGACCCATGTGGTGATCACCCACAACCACCACGACCACTGGTTCGGGCTCGCCGGCATGGAGGACGTAACGGGCATCTCGCACGAAAACCTGCTGGCCGAGCCAAGCCGAGCCACCCGGGCGTTCGCTGAGAGCATCGGTCTCACGGAACTGCCACTGCCCAGCGACACCTTCTCCATCGCCCGCGCCATCAATCTCGGAGGCGGGGCACTAGTGGAGATGGTCCACTTCGGCGGCGCACACACCCGGGGCGACGTCCTGGTGCTCGTCCCCGGCGCCAATGTCATCTTCACCGGCGACATGCTGGAATCCGCCGGTGACCCCCAGTTCGACGAGACCTCCAACATCAAGAACTGGCCCACCGCGCTCGACGGCGTCCTGGGCGCCGCCAACGAGCGCACCCAGTTCGTCCCTGGCCATGGCCACGTGGTGGACCGCAACTTCGCGTTCATCCAGCGCGCCGAAATCGGCATGCTCTACGGGAACACCGAGATGATGATCCAGCAGGGAACGGCGCTGGAGGATGCTGCTGACGCCAGCGAATGGCCCTTCACGAAGGAGACCCTCGAGGTGGCGCTGCCGCTGATCTACGGCGAGTTGGAGGCCATTGGCATCAAACCGCGGAGGCAGCTGCCGATCAGTTCGCTTTGAAAATCTGGCCCGCCGGACCCTTGATGGCCGCGGGCCAGCGCTGCTGCGCGGTCATCCACACCAGCGTGTCGCACGCCACCAACAGGCCCCGGGAGCGGGACAACACGGTGTAGGCGAGTCCGTCCATCGTCCTGCTGACGCCGCCGTTCTCGGTCACCATCAGCGAGCCCGCGAGGTGGTCCCAGGGGTGCATGGATGTGTAGAACATGAAGTCGATGTCACCGTGCAGGACCGCCGGGTAGTCGAATGCGCACGCGAACTGCGACCACACGACGGGGGCGAGGTGCCCATCGGCCGTGAAGCCGTTCATCGCCTCCTTCGACGAGGCGCCCAAGGGCAGCCGGTCGACGCTGGGGCGGACGATGGGCTCCCCGTTGAGGCGTACACCGGCGCCACGCTCAGCGACGTAGGCGCGTCCCGTTTGGGGCTGCCAGATCCAGCCGCGAGTGGTCACACCACCCATGGTTTCCGCCACCATGACGCCGTGCTCGTCGCGGCCGCGAACAAAGTTGTTGGTCCCGTCGATGGGATCGATGATGAACGCGTGGTCAGCGTTCGGCAGCAGGTTGCGCAGGTCCGGTGCGTCGAACACTGCCTCCTCGCCCACCACGAGGGCGTCCGGGAACGCTGCCCGTAGGCGGGTGGTGAGGTAGTCCTCGGCTTCCTTGTCGGCGATGGTCACCAGATCGTAGGGGCCGGACTTGTGGCTGATGTCCTTTTCCTCAAGAGCCCGGAAGCGAGGGGTGATCACCTTCTCAGCCGTCTCCTGCATGAGCCCAAGGATGCCGTCGGTGTCCATGGCCCCAACCCTAGCGGGCACTAGTGCAGCGACGTTCACTCCCCGCCCACGTGGTCAGCCGTGACGAAGTCGATGAGTTTCTCCACCTTGTGGTTCAGTTGCGGTTCCAGATGGCGCCACGACTCGACGCGCGCCAGGATCGCCTGCCATCCACGCGCAATGTCTGCCTGGTCCTCGTGCGGCACGCCCAGTGCCTTGAGGGTGCCCTTCTTGAAGTCCACGTCGCGCGGGATGCTGGGCCAGGATGCCCGGCCGACCCGTTCAGGCTTCACCGCCTGCCAGATGTCGATGTACTCGTGGCCCTCCACGAGCACGACGTCGCGATACCCGGCGGTGTTCACCTGACGTACGATGCGGGACTCCTTGCTGCCGGGCACCAGGTGGTCCACCAGCACTCCGAGGCGCCTCCCGGGCTCGGGCGCGAACTCCGCCACGATGGCGGGCAGATCATCGATGCCGCCGAGGAACTCCACCACCACGCCCACGTGGCGCAGGTCGTCACCCCACACCTTCTCGATCAGTTCGGCGTCGTGGCGGCCCTCGACGTAGATGCGGCTGGGCAGCGCCACCTTCGCCCTGCTGGGCGTCTGCCCGGCACGGGAGCCGGACGCCGTGTATTTCGTTTTCGCCGTTGCGTTGCGCAGCGGGGGCCGCAGCGCCACCGGTTGGCCCTCCAGGAGGAATCCGGGTCCGAACGGGAAACTGCGGCGTTTGCCACGCCTGTCCTCCAGCACCACCAGCCCGTTCTCCCACGCCACGACGGCGCCGCAGAAGTCGTCGAATTCGACCACGGCGTCCATCTCCACCTGCACGTCGCGCGTCTGCTTCAGGTGGGCCTTCTGCCAGCCGGGCTTCAACACATCAGATCCGTAGCGTTCCACGGGCGCCACAGTAGGCGCATCCGGCCCGGCTCGCGTGCTGCCACACCGGGGTGGGCCGCACCGACGGTTTCGGGATGGGGGCAAGATGGTGCCATGAGCACCCGTGACCTCCGAGACCGCCGTCTCTCCTACGACGCCGACACCCTGGGCGACAGCCCGGCCCCTGAACCCTTCGCCTTCTTCGAGCGCTGGATCGCCGAGGCCACCGACGCGCAGGATGAGGGGCAGCCCTTCGAGGCAGCGTCGATGACGGTCTCCACCGTCACCCAGCTCGCCGATGGCTCGTGGCAGCCGCAGGCCCGCGTGGTGCTGCTGAAGGAGTGGGACGAGCGTGGCTTCGTGTTCTACACGAATCTCGAATCCGACAAGGGTCGCGCCCTGGCCGCCAATCCCCGCGTCTGCCTGAGCTTCAACTGGGGCGCCCTCCAGCGCCAGGTGCGGATCGACGGGCTCGCCCAGCAGGTGGATCGCTCGCAGGTGGACGACTACTTCTCCGTGCGGCCGCGCGCCTCGCAGACGGGGGCGTGGGCGTCGCACCAGAGCTCTCCCATCGGGTCGCGGGAGGAACTGGAGAGGGCATTTGCGGATGCCGAGGACCGATTCGCCAACGACGACCCCGTGCCGACTCCCCCGTTCTGGGGCGGTTTCCGCGTGGTGCCACAGCGGATCGAGTTCTGGCAGGGTCGTCGATCACGCCTCCACGACCGCATCGTCTACACCCGCAACGACGACGCCTGGGACACCACCCGCCTCTGCCCCTGACACGCAGAACGCCAACCGAACAGCGAAAGGCTAACGCAAAGCGAGAACGCCAACGATGGATCGTTGGCGTTCTCATTTTGGGTTGACGTCGGTTTGGGTTGGCGTTCCCTCCTCCGACGGCGACTGCTCAGGCCAACGACACCTTCTTGTTCCAGGAGACGACGGTCCGCCAGATCAGCACGGCCGAGACCACCAGCAGCACCGGGATGAACCCGATCGGTACGCCGTTGGGGTCCTGATCGCTGACCATGGAGCTCATGAAGCTCATCCGCTCAAGGATCAGCCCACCTTCCGGCGCCACCCCCAGTCCCAGGGGCACCGCGATGATGCCGACGAACAGCAGGAGCTGCATGACCATGTACAGCACGAAGTAGACGAGGATCGGGCCACCGAAACCCAGCCTGTTCATGGAGGATTCGCTGCCGATCGACGCCGCGAAGTAGTACTGCCCCACGCTCGCGACGACCAGTGCGAGCACCACCACCAGGAGCAGAGCCCACGTCCACCCGGGCAGCGCGTCGATCGTGACACTCACTGCATGGAAGATCTCCCGAAAGGTGATCGCTTCTCCGAAAGCACGGGAGCCACCGTAAACGGCGACCACGCCCAGGACGACGTTCAGCAGCAGGGCGACCAGCGAGACGATGGAGCCCCAGAGAAGCTTCGCCCCGTAGATGGTGGAGCCCTTGATGGGCAGCGACTGCGTGAAGTATCCGGTCTTCTTGTAGCTGGAACGCCAGTAGTCGAACGCGAGGCCAACCATGACCACCATGAGCAATGAACTCGTGGCCACCAGCGACAGGACGAAGCCGAAGCCCTTCACAATGTCCCATGGCATGAACTCCATCAGCAGCCCCAGCAGCGTCACCAGCGTGGCGGCGCCGAAGACCACGAGGATCCAGCCGCGCGTGCGCAGCGCTTCGTGTTTGATCAACGTGCGGACCATTGGTAAACCTCCCTGAACAGTTGGTCGATACTCATGTGGTGCTGGGCGCGGAGGTCATCAACCGCCCCCTCCAGCAGGACCCGGCCTTGACGCATCAGGACGACGGCGTCGAGGATCGGCTCCAGGTCGTGAACCAAGTGGGTGGAGATGAGCACCAGCGAGTCCT
Source organism: Propionibacteriaceae bacterium (assembly GCA_030537675.1). Taxonomy (GTDB): domain Bacteria; phylum Actinomycetota; class Actinomycetes; order Propionibacteriales; family Propionibacteriaceae; genus Arachnia. The sequence continues at coordinate 8,772 of JAUNVL010000050.1, forward strand.
CCGACAGGTTGCGCACCACGCCGTCGAGGATGACCTGGCGGGCAGCCGGGTCGACGCCGGAGATGGGTTCGTCCAGGAGGTACACCGTCGCTTTTCTGGACATGGCCAGGGCGATCTGCACCTTCTCCCGCATGCCCTTGGACATTTCCTTCAGTCGCATGTTCTGCTGCAAACCGAAGTACCCGATGAGGTCGTCGGCCTTGGTGCCCTCGAAGTCAGCGAAGAAGTCGTGGTACATGGTGACGCAGTCGCGCACCTTCGCGTTGTCGGGAAGAAAACTGGCGTCCGGCAGGAACGAGACGAGCGCCTTTGATTCAGGTCCGGGTGCGTGCCCAGCGATGCTGACCTCGCCCGAGTGGTCTGCCAGGACGCCGGCCAACACCTTCAGCAGGGTCGTCTTGCCGCAGCCATTCTCGCCGAGGAGTCCGACGATCTGCCCGGTGGACAGTGTGAGGTCGAGTCCATCGAGGGCGCGCAGCGCGCCATAGTTCTTGGTCAGATTCCTGACGTCGATCGCGGTGGTGTTCATGGTGCTTTCATCCCCCCGCTCGTGCTTGGTCTTGGTCGGGGTTGTCATTCTCATTCCACCTTTCATCGACGAGAGCCATGGCGTCCTGCAGCTCCATGCTGAGACCCCGGCTGATTCGGACGTAGTCATCTGCTGCACCAGCGGCCAGCTCTCGTCGGAGTCTGCTGATGCGCCTGCTGTCTTCGGTCACGAAACGCCCCGAGGTCCTCTCGGAGCGGCACAGTCCGTCACGTTCCATCTCTGTCAGTGCGCGCTGGACGGTATTGGGGTTGACCGCCAACTGGAGAGCCAGTTCACGAACTCCCGGGATCCTTTGTCCGGCTGCCCACTCCGCCGTCGCAACGCGACGAGAGAATTCGGTGACGAGTTGGAGCCAGATGGGAGAGCTCGTATCGAACTCCATGTCGCCTCCTCGTATCGCTGTATTAAGTACTTAATACAGTAAGACACTGATGTGGGCGTGTCAAGACGCAGCACCACGCGAGGTCCGGGACGCGACCTTCCCCGGTGCCGTCAAGGGAACCGGCAGGACGTTGGACGAAGCTCAGGAGCCCGATCCGGGGCGCCCGTACTCCTCCAGCAGCCGCAGCCACACCTCGCTCACCGTCGGATAGGACGGCACGGCGTGCCACAAGCGCTTCACCGGCACCTCCCCCACGACAGCGATGGTGGCGGCGTGCAGCAACTCGCTGACATCAGGCCCCACGAAGGTCATTCCGACGACCACCCCACGGTCCTCATCCACCACCATGCGGGCCGTCCCTTCGTACCCATCCCGCAGCAGGCTGGCCCCCGCGACGCTCCCGATGGGTGTGTCCACCACGCTCACGTTGATGCCAGCCTCTCCGGCCCCCGGCGAAGTCAGGCCCACGGAAGCTGCCTCCGGCTCGGAGAACACCACCTGCGGCACGCAGACGTGATCGGCGGTCGCCACATGGATTCCCCACGGCGCGTCCTCGACTGGCTCGCCCTTGGCACGAGCCGCGATGACGTCACCGGCGGCCCGGGCCTGGTACTTGCCCTGGTGCGTCAGCAGCACCCGGTGGTTGACGTCACCCACCGCGTAGAGCCAGTCCATGCCTGGGACCCGCATGGTGTCGTCAACCTCGATCCAGTCACCGTCCTCCAGCCCGGCCACGGCCAGGCCCAGGTCATCGGTCCGTGCCCTGCGTCCGGTTGCTGCCAGGACCTCGACAGCCAGCACTGTTTCACCGGTGTCGGTCTGGATGCTCACCCCGTCGGCGCCGCGGGACACCAACGTGGTCTGGGTGTCCAGCATCACCTGCACCCCTCGCTCCCGCAGACGATCCACCACGGCGTCTCCCACGAAGGTCTCCATGCCCTCGAGGAGCCGGCCCCGCGCGATGATGGTGACCTTGGCGCCGAGATCTGTGAAGGCGCTGGCCATCTCGCAACCCACAACGCCACCGCCGATGATGGCGAGGCTTGCCGGGATCTCCTTGACGCTGGTGGCGTCGCGGCTGGTCCAGGGATGGGCGTCGCGGAGTCCTTCAATGTCCGGCACCGCGGCCTCGCTGCCAGTTGCCACCGCGACGGCGTGGGTCGCGGTCAGCACGCGGGTGCCACCGTCCGAGGTGGTGACGGTGACTTCCCGTTCGCCAGTGATGCGGCCACGCCCGCGCACGAGATGGATGCCGGCACCATCCAGCCACGAAACCTGGCCGTCGTCCTTCCAGTTGCTGGTGAAGGTGTCGCGGCGTGCGAGCACAGCCTCGACGTCGAGGTGTCCAGTCACAGCCTCGGCAGCGCCGGGAACCGCCTCTGCAGCTCTCAACGCCTGGCCGGAACGCAGGAGCGCCTTCGACGGCATGCAGGCCCAGTAGGAGCACTCACCGCCGACGAGTTCGTCCTCGATGATGACGACGCTGAGGCCGCCCTGGGTCGCGCGGTCGGCAACATTTTCGCCCGTGCTGCCGGCGCCGATGACGATGAGATCGTATGTGGAGTCCATGCTCCATTCTCACCGGGACCGGGTCTTTCCGGGGGCCTGCGACTCAGAGTTCGGCGCGTCGTTTCGTATGGGCGGCACCCCAGAAGACGCCCAGAACCACGAGGGCCGCTGCGGCCCACACGAGGTACGCGCTGCCGATCAACTGCTGGAAGAGGCTCCACGTGGGAATCTCTCCCTCCCCACTGGGAAACCACCACTGCGGAAGGGACCAGAAGATGTAGCTCCCCGTGACGAGCAGCGCCAGCCACGCAACACGGGAGTGGACATCCTGCACAGCCCACACCGCAAACACCACCAGCAACGGCAGCGCCCACACCCAGTGATGGCCCCAGGAGACCGGGGAGCAGAAGAGGGCGATCAGACCGACGGTGAGCGCTGCAGCAGCCTTCTGGTCCGACTGCAGCAGTCGGTACGCAACCCACATGATCGCCAGTCCGACCGCCGAGGAGACGACGAACCATGTCAGCGACGCCGTCGTGCCCTCCAGACCCAACCTGTGGAGGAAGCCGTTGATGGACAGGTTGGAGGGGAAGCCGGCGTTGCCGATCCTTCCGGTGTCCCTCAGTGCTGAAGTCCAGTACTCCACGGAATCTGCTGGTCGCAGGGCGAAGCCGACGCCGGTGTAGACCAGAAAGGACACCACGGTCATGATCAGCGATCGCCAGTCGCGCCGCAGCAGGAAGTACACGAGGAAGACTGCGGGCGTCAGCTTGATGGCCACGGCGAGGCCCGTGAGCCATCCCCGCCACGGCTTGCCCTGACCGGCGAGGACATCGGTGAGCACGAGGGCCATGAGCAACACGTTGATCTGGCCGAACTCGATGGTCTCCCTCATGGGTCCGAGCCAGGAGATGAGCGCCAGCACCGGCAGGGCGAGCCAGACAGCGTCCGACGTGGGGCGACGTGTGACGTCCCTCAGCACGAGGACGAGCACCCATCCGAGAGCGACCACCGAGAGGGCACTCAGCAGGGTGGACGCTGCCACCAGCGGCATGATCGCGAAGAACGAGAACAACGCCGCCGCAATGGGCGGGTAGGTGAATGGCAGGTTGGCGCCCACCTGGGTGTCCGGCAGTTGGGCGTAGAGGTTCGCTCCGTCGAGGAACGCCTGCCCACCCAGGCGATAGACGTCGATGTCGATGCGGTAGGGCCAGGTGTAGGGCAACCAGAACGTCAGTGCCGCCCCCACCAGGAGCGCCAGAGCCAGCGCGACCAGGCGCACGGGCCACGACGCAAGGTACCGCCCGGTGAGCTGCTCGAACACTGTTTCCCCTGCCTGCGGACGTGAATGACTTCCCGCGGATCGTACCGTCAGGCTGACGGCGGGCGTCGACGACGCGCTGCCGGGTCAGGGCTGGGCAGTAGGAGCCATGGCGTTGGTTTCAGCAACATTTCGGTGCCCAGACCAGCCGGAATGTCGTTGAAACCCCAGAGAGTCCACGATTTTCTCAGTCGAGAAGGTCGCGCACCACGCCGTCGGCCAGCAGTCGCCCGCGCAACGTCAGCATCAGACGCTCATCGGTGACGCTGCCCAGCCCGTCCGCGACCACGCCCGCGACACGGTCCCGTTCTGAGGGCGTCAGGATGGACAGGCTGAGGCCCTCGGCAAGGCGGAGCTCCAGCATGACCTGCTCGATGCGCCTGTCTTCTGCCGACAGTCGCTCGCCCGCCTGCGCCGGCGAACGGCCGGCGTCCAACTCCGCCACGTAGGAGCGTGGGTGCTTGCGGTTCCAGAACCTCATGCCGTTGACGTGGCTGTGGGCGCCGGGACCGATGCCCCACCAGTTGGCGCCGCGCCAGTAGTTGAGGTTGTGCCTGCACTGTCCCGACGGCGTCGCCGCCCAGTTGCTGACCTCGTAGTTCCCCAGCCCATGGCCGGTGAGGAACTCCTCTGCCATGAGGTACTTGTCTGCGAGTTCGTCGTCATCGGGCATCGGGACCTGGCCGCGTCGGACCTGCATCGCCAACCTGGTGCCCTCCTCGACGATCAGCGAGTACGCGCTGACGTGGTCCACCGGCGTGGCCGCGACGGCCTCCAGTGACTCCATCCAGTCCGAGGCCGACTCCCCCGGTGTCCCGTAGATCAAGTCCAGGCTGACGTGCTCGAACCCCGCCTCTGCCGCCCACGCGGCAGCCTGCAGGCCACGCTCGGGCGTGTGGACGCGTTCCAGCACGGCCAGCACGTGCGGGACCACCGACTGCATGCCCAGCGAGATCCGGGTGAACCCCGCTTCGCGCAGCGCCTCGAAATAGGTGCGGTCCACCGTGTCGGGGTTGGCCTCCGTCGTCACCTCCGCACCCTCGGCCAATCCGAAGCGATCGCGGATGGCGCCCAGCATCCCGGCGAGCGTCTCTGCCGGGAGCATCGTGGGGGTGCCGCCGCCGAAGAAGACGGTGTCGACGGCGGGTGCCTCCTGGCCGAGCACGCGCCCGGCCAACGCGATCTCACGATGCGCCGCCGACACGTAGTCACCGCTGGACATCCCCGGCAGCTCTGATGCGGTGTAGGTGTTGAAGTCGCAGTAGCCGCACCGCGTGCGGCAGAAGGGGACGTGCACGTAGAAGGACAGCGGTCGGCCCGGTACGCCGTCGACCACCTCGGGTGGGAGGGAGCCGTCGGGGGGCATGGGATCACCGCTGGGAAGAGCACTGGGCACAGCACAAGCGTAGTGATGCATAACGATTCGGCTGCCAGCGCAACGATTCCATGGGCAGAGCGCTGCCGGGGTGACAAGATTGGGCGCATGAATATCTCACGTCGAAGCATCCTCGGTATGGGAGGCGGACTTGCCGTGGCGGCAACGCTCGCAGCCTGCGGCCAGAACAACCCTCTGGAGTCCACGTCCAGCTCGTCACCGACCGGCGCCACCAACCCCGACGCCAGCACGACCGGCGACATGGTCGACCTCTCGCAGTGGTACCACGAGTACGGCGAGGAGGGCGTCAAGGAAGCCGTCGAACGTTTCGCCGCCGAGTACGAGGCCGCCAACGTCACCGTGAAGTGGACCCCAGGCGACTACGGCAGCATCCTCGCGGCGCAACTGCTCACCGACGACGTGCCTGATGTCTTCGAAGCGGAGCAGGGCGGCTCGCTGGAGCAGATCCGCAGCGGCCAGCTCGAGGACCTCACGGAACTCATCGGCGATGCCAAGGACGAGTTCAACCAGTCCGTGATGAAGCGCTTCACCTACGAGGGCAAGATCCACGGCATCCCGCAGACCATCGACATGCAGCTCCTCTACTACCGCCCGTCCCTGCTGGAGGCGGCCGGCGTGGAGGTCCCGACCACGTTCGAGGAGCTCGTCGCTGCGGCCAACGCCGTCAAGACCAGCTCCATGGGTGGCTTCTTCGCCGGCAACGACGGTGGCATCGCCGTGCTGGGGACCCTGTTCATCTGGGCCTCGGGTCACGAGCAGCTCAACGACGACCGCACGGAAGCCACGTTCCTGAACGACGACTTCTACCAGTCGTTGGTGGCCTACCGCGACTTCTCGAAGTCCGGTGGCGTGGTGCAGTCCGCCTCCGCCGAGTGGTACTCCCCCGACGCCTTCGTCAACGAGGAAGCCGCATTCCAGTGGGGTGGTCTGTGGTCCCTGCCCGCCATCACCGAGGCGTTCGGCGACGACGTCGGCGTCATGGCCTTCCCCGCCATGGGTGCCAAGGGTCGTCCGGCGGTGCCATTCGGCGCCTTCGGTTCCTGCGTCGCGGCGAAGGGAAAGAACGTCGACGCCTCCAAGGACTTCGTGAAGTGGCTGTGGATCGAGCAGGAGGACAAGCAGGTGGAGTTCTCCGACGCCTTCGGCACCCACATCCCCGCCAAGGATGCGCTGGTTCCGAAGGCCACGAAGCTCTCATCCGGTCCCGGTGCCGAGGCCGCCAAATTCGTCGCCGACAGCGGGTTCGCCAACGACATCATGTGGTCCGGTTCCATCGGTGACAAGTACAACGCGGCCGTCAGCAACGTCATCAAGAACAACGCGGATCCCGCAGCCGAGTTCGAGCCGCTCAAGGAACTGATCAAGAGCGAACTCGAGAAGCTCAAGGGTTGATGCCCACATCCGTCGTCGAAGCCCCGGCCCGCCCCTCTGAGGGCAGGCCGGGGCTCTGGCGTCGGCTGCGGGGCCACCAGGGGCGCAACCTGTGGTTCGCCGCGTTCATCGCCCCATTCCTGCTGGGCCTGATCGCGTTCGTGTACCTGCCCATCGTGTGGAGCGCCTACCTGTCCTTCTTCGAGGCGCGCAACACCGTCACCCCCACGCGGTTCGTGGGGCTGGACAACTACATCTACCTCTTGAACGACAAGCTGTTCGTCAACTCGTTGCTCACCTTCGTGGCGTTCGCGGCATTCATCGTGCCGTTGACGTACCTGGGGTCGCTGGGGCTGGCGCTGCTGCTCAACAACCTGAAGTGGGGACAGGCGTTCTTCCGGTCGGTGTTCTTCATCCCGACGGCCGTGTCCTACGTCATCGCCGCCATCATCTGGCGTTTCGCCTTCTTCTCCGGTGCCCGGTTCGGTCTGTTGAACCAGTTCATCACCGCTGCAGGCGGCGAGCAGGTCAACTGGCTCGGCGGCACCAACAGCCTCTACTGGGTGGCGCTGGTGAGCGTGCGCCTGTGGTTGCAGACGGGCTTCTACATGATCCTGCTGATCGCAGGTCTCCAGCGGATTCCCCTCGAGACGTACGAGGCGGCTGCCATCGACGGCGCCTCGGGCTGGCGGCTGTTGCGTTTCATCACACTGCCGCAACTGAAGGCCACCAGCATCGCGGTGGTCCTCCTGCTCCTGATCAACGCATTCCAGGCCTTCGACGAGTTCTACAACATGCTCGGCTCCATCGGCACCTATCCCCCCTACGCCCGCCCGCCCCTGGTGCACCTGTACCTGATCGCCGTCGGTGGTGGCCAGCAGGACCTGGGCGTCGGCGGCGCGGGGACGATGATCCTGACGGCCATCATCGTGCTCTTCGGTGTCGGTCAGACGTTCATCCTGAACCGGAGCACGAAATGAGGCAGCGCAAATTCTGGTTGGGCGTGCGCTACGCGGTCCTGGTGGTGCTGGCCCTGTTTTTCGTGCTGCCGTTCTGGGTGATCGTGCGCAACGCGTTCTCCACCAACAAGAACATCACGTCCGCGACGTGGAACTGGTTGCCGGACCAGGTCAACCTCACCAATGTGCGGTCGCTGCTGGCCAATGACTCCATCGGCATACTCCGGGCCCTGCTGAACTCCGCCGTCCAGGCGAGCCTGCAGACGGTCGTCACGGTGTTCATCAGCCTGCTCGCCGGGTACGCGCTGGCCCGATACACCCACCGTGCTTCCAAACTGATGCTGGGTCTGACCGTGTTCACCCTCATGGTTCCGGTGGCGACCATCTTTGTGCCCATGTTCATCATCACTGCCCAACTGGGCTGGGTGGACACCTTCCGCGGCCTGGTGATTCCCACCGTGTTCTCCGCCTTCGCCACCTACCTGTTCCGGCAGTACTTCCTCGATTTCCCCGTCGAACTGGAGGACGCGTCGCTGGTGGACGGCTGCAACCCGTGGACCAGCTTCTGGCGCATCGTCGTACCCAATTCCAGGGGGATCATCGCCGCCGTCGGCACGATCGTGCTGATCGGTGCATGGAACGCGTTCCTGTGGCCCAGCCTGATTGGTCGCGACGACACCCGCACCGTGCAGGTGGCACTCAGCCAGTTCATGACGAGCCAGGGGGTCCGCTATCCCGAGCTGTTCATGGGTTCCCTCATCGTGGTCGCACCCATGCTGGTGGTGTTCTTGTTCCTGCAGCGATACCTGGTGCAGGGTCTGACCACCTCGGGACTTCGCTGACCGCACGGTCATGGCGCCCCCGAGTCCGTGCCGCCTGATCCCGTCTGGCCCGGCCCACACAGCGGCCAACCCTCCGGTCACCCCCTTCCCTCTGTCATTGCACACGGGTGCGCTGGGTCCGGTTCGTCGTCAAGGATCCGTGGCAGACTCGGCCACGTGACCCAGATACCCAACCCGGACGTGGCCAAGCTGATGGCAGGCATCGTCGAGAACCGCACGCGGACGTGGTCGTTGGTGAACGAGGTGGTGTCGCGCCCGGACCAGCAGATGGTGGAGCGCCTCAACTCCGGAGACTGGGTGGCCGACATGCAGGATGCCGTCCAGTGGCTCGGCGATGCGGCCGAGCGTTTCGTCCCAGGGTTGGAAGCCGTGACACACGTGGCAGAAACCACTGGAACCACCCTCGCGGATGTGACCGCCGGTTTCGATGCCATCTCCGCCAGGGAACGCGCCAGCCTCACCGCCGTGATCTCCGACCTCCTCGGTCAACTCGCGGCGGAAGAGCGAGCTTGGTCCCAGGGTGACGACGAGTACGCCAAGACGTTGCGTCTCGCCCAGCACGACCAACTCCACAAACGCATGGTGCCCGCGCTCCAACAGTGGTGCTACGACGCCCTCAACCAGCAGGCAGCCCCCGTCCTGGCGGCACTGGTGAAGGTGGTGGTCATCGTGCTCAGCATGGAGACGGGCCGCGACTTCGAACGGGCCATGGAGGGCCGCGGGTTCCGCATCACCGACGACCTCCGCTGACCGACGGCACACCATTCCTGCAAGCTGACCCCGGCCAAAGTGCTTGTGGGACCGGATGTTAGCGTCGACGTTTGCACAGTCACAGGTCATGCGATGGCAACTGTCCCCGCATGGCGAGACGTCAACGTCAGGAGTCTCCATGGCCGAACCCAAATGGGGCATGGTCATCGACCTGCAGAAGTGCATCGGGTGCGATTCATGCACCGTCGCCTGCAAGGTTGAGAACCGGACGCCACCGGGCGTCAACTACAACGTCGTCCTCGAGGAGGAGACGGGCGTCTTCCCCAACGTGAAGCGCGTCAACATCCCCCGGCCCTGCATGCAGTGCGATGAGCCGCCCTGCGTGCCGGTCTGCCCCGTGAACGCCACGTACAAGAACACCGACGGCATCGTCGTCATCGACGCCGAACGCTGCATCGGCTGCCGGTACTGCATCACTGCCTGCCCGTACGGCGCGCGCTCGTTCGACTTCGGTGAAACGTACGAGGAGGAGATGGTGGGCGCCGACGAACTCCACGCCCCCGAATACGGCAGCACCAACTTCCCCGCCGCCGGCACCGTCCGCAAGTGCAACTTCTGCGCCCACCGCACCGCCCGCGGTGAGGAACCCGCATGCTGCGAGACCTGCATCGGGGACGCCCGGCTGTTCGGCGACCTGAACGATCCCGACTCGCGTGTCTCCCAGCTTGCTGCAGACACCCGTGCCTTCCGCCTCAAAGAGGAGCTCGGCACCGAGCCCCGCGTCTACTACCTCCGGT
>JAUNVL010000051.1 GCA_030537675.1 Propionibacteriaceae bacterium
AACTGGGTGCCGCCGCCGCCGGGCTTGATGTAGCCGGCCTTGACGATCTCCTCCAGCTTGCCGAACACGTCCTGGAGTGCCGGCTTGCTCCAGCAGCCCTCTTCCAGGTTGTCCAGGGCGAGGCGAACCTCGTCGCCGCCTTCCTTGATGGCGGAGGTGATGCACATCTCCATGTAGTAATCAGCAGCCTCAACGCCCCAGAGGAAGAGGTACTTGCCCTTTTCCTTGGCCTTGGCGCCCAGAGCGATGGCGTCATCCCACGTCTTCGGCGGCTCCCAGCCGTTCTCCTTGAACAGGGATGCCGAGTACCACACGCCGTACACGGTCAGCACGTAGTTGATGACGGCCAGCTTGTCATCGATGGTGCCGGGCTCGAGCACACCGGCGAAGAGGGTGTCACGGATGACCTCGCCCTCGTAGTTGTTGGAGTCGACGACGTCGTTGAGGTCCTCAAGCTGGCTGATGATGGCCGAAAGGCCGATCTTGCCGGCGCCTGCGTTGTCGATGACGTCCGGCGGGTCGCCACCGGCGAAGCGGGGCTGCAGTTCCTTGGTGGCGTCCTGAATCTTGGTGACGTTGACCGTCACGCCGTCGTGCAGTTTCCCGACCATGGCGGCGGCGAACTCGGCGTAGGCAACGCCGTAGCCGCCGTTGAAGATAGCCGCGTCAACTTCGGACGGGATTGCCAGGCCGAACGGGTTGTCAGGGTCAGCCTGCGTGGTGGTCGCCGGGTCGGTGCCCGGCGTGGTTGCCGCCGGGTCAGTCGTCTTGTCGCCACCGGCGCATGCAGCCAGCGGGATGAGGGCGCCAGCGGCGAGGGCGCCCTTGAGGAACCCTCGGCGGTGCAGGGAGTAGTTCATGTAATCTCCTTTTGGTTTTTCGTTGCCCAACTGGCCGCGCCAGCAGGTTTCGATCCAGCCCGAGGCGGACGACACAGTCCACCGGGATGAGCGCAAATATATGGGCAAAGACGCCGCGGTTGATATGGCGCGCGCCCGAACTAGACACAATTGTTACCTGTCGCGCACTCATGGTGCGCGTGTGAACGTTATCTTCCGGTCCCGCCGTAGACGACTGCCTGCTGGGAGGCGTCGAGCCCGAACGCCGTGTGGGCGGCCCGGACAGCGCGGTCCACGTCGTCAGCGCCCACCACCACGGAGATGCGGATCTCCGAGGTGGAAATCATCTGCAGGTTGACCCTCTCCTTGGCCAGGGCCTCGAAGAAGGTGGCTGTCACACCGGGGTGGGAGCGCATCCCCACGCCGATGACGGACACCTTGCCCACCTGGTCGTCGTAGAGGAGCTCGTGGAACCCGATGGCATCCTTGATTTCTTCCAGTGCGCGCACAGCCTTGGAGCCGTCACTCATGGGCAGCGTGAAGGAGATGTCGGTGCGCACGTCGCTGAGCCGCGACACGTTCTGCACGATCATGTCGATGTTGATGTCCTTGTTCGCCACTGCCTTGAAGATGGCAGCGGCCTCACCCACCTGGTCCGGGACGCCGACGATGGTCACCTTGGCCTCGCCGCGGTCATGTGCGACCCCTGTGATGATGGCTTCTTCCATGTCCGTGCCTCTCGTGATGTCTTCGTGGGCCTTGACCCATGTGCCCGGGCGATCGCTGAAGGATGATCGAACGTGGACGATGACGTTCTCGCGACGTGCGTACTCGACGCAGCGCAGGTGGAGGATCTTGGCGCCGGAAGCAGCCAGTTCCATCATGTCCTCGTAGCCCACCTCCCGGATCTGTTGCGCACTTGGCACGATCCGTGGGTCGGCGGTGAAGATGCCGTCAACGTCGGTGTAGATCTCGCAGTAGTCCGCCCCCAGCGCTGCCGCCAGTGCGACGGCCGTGGTGTCCGAGGCGCCGCGGCCGAGCGTGGTGACGTCCTTGGTGGACTGCGACACGCCCTGGAATCCTGCAACGATGGCCACATTGCCCTCCTGCAGCGCCGCCTCCACGCGCCCGGGCGTGATGTCGATGATCCGTGCGTTGCCGTGGGTGGGGGTGGTGATGACGCCGGCCTGGGAGCCAGTGTAGGAAACAGCGGGCACCCCAAGGTCCGACAGGGCCATGGCCAGGAGCGCTGCACTCTGCCGCTCACCGGTGGTCAGAAGCATGTCGAGTTCCCGCGACTTCGGTTGCGGCGAAACCTGCAGCGCGAGGTCCATCAGTTCGTCGGTGGTGTCGCCCATGGCGGAGATGACGATGATGACGTCGTTGCCGTCGGCTCGCGAGCGGGCGATGCGCCGGGCGACACGCTTGATGGAATCGGCATTCTCCACCGATGATCCGCCGTACTTCTGGACGATGCGTCCCATCCACAGCCTCCTTGTTTCAGCTGCAGCCTAGTGCCTGATCCCCCCGGGCTCCGGACGCAACGAACGAATCGAGATGCTCCGGTCCCCCAACCGGTGCATCTCGATCCGTGCCTGAAGTGGGTCTGCGTCGATGTCGATGTCTCCCCCCGGAGTCGTCACAATCGCTGATCCACTCTTAGTGTTTCGTGGCGCAGGTGGGCTGTCACGTCGGCTTTATGGCCGACGCAGTGGTCAGAGGTCGAACCAGCCGTCATGGACGGTGCTGACGACGGCCTCGGTGGTGTTGTGGACGGGACGGCCGACGTCGGCGTACTTCTCGTAGGCACGTGTCAGGTACGTCTTGACCGAGCTGAGGGAGATGGGTGGGTCGAACTGCCGGCCGATGGCCTTGATGGGGATGCCTTCAGCCGCCAGCCTGAGGCACTCCAGTTCGTGCGGCGACAGGGGAGGAAGGTTGGTGCTGTCGTCGAGGAGTGCGCCGGCCGCGCCGCTGGAGGGGGCCCACCCCTCTTCGTGGACGGCGGTGATGGCCTCGACGAGGGCAGCCATGCTGTCGGACTTCAGGACGAGGCCACGCGCCCCGGCCTTCATGGCGAGCCTGATGGGCAAGCGCCGCTGGTCAGCGGTGAATGCCAGGCAACGCTGTGATCCGGAAGCGAGGACGTTGATCACCTCGTGGCCCGAGATTCTGCCGTCCATCATGAGATCGACGATGGCCACGTCAGGGTTTTCTGTCTGGCAGTGAGCGATGAACTCCTGCCGGTCAGCCGTGGTCAGCGTGACGACGATGCGCCCATCGGACTGTTCCGCGACCGCGGGCAGGGACCTCAGGATGAACTCCTGATCGTCGAGGACCGCGATGCGGATGGGTGGGGGACGGGTGTTCATGAGGCCTCCAGGTGTGACAGGTATTGGTCCCTCGTGGTGGATGAATTGCGTAGTTGCGTGAAGTCCTCGTCGCGGACCTGTTCCATGCCGGGCCCCACGTCCCGCCACTGCCGGTCCGTGAACGGAGGGTCAGTGATCGTCGCCACCGCCTGGCCAAGTCGGTGCGTGATGTGCAGCCGTTGCCCTCGCACCGGGTGGGGGAGTTGCGCCATCAGGTGGAGGAGGCTCTGCTTCTCGGCGTCGTTGGCGACGGCGAGGTCCAGGGTGCAGTCCCAGCCGTCCAGCCGCAGGCGGTGCGCCCGGTCGGCGATACCAGTCCCGTGCGGCCACAGCGACAACTCATCGCGCAGACGCGACTCGAGGATTTTCGCCCGCCGGACCACCGATGTGTCGGAGGGGTCCAGTTTTCCCTCCGCAATTCCCATGAGGAACGGGTCCGCGAGGCGCCGCATCCGGACGATCCACTCGCGGCGCGTGGCATCCCGTTCGGCCGCCAGTTCGGCGCTGAGACGTTTGGCAGCGCGCAGTTCATCGGTGCGGCGGGCGTGGTTGGCGAGGATGGAGGCACCCGTCGCCAGTGCGAGCGGGGCGAGGACGTACATGAGCACAGCCATGATGGACCCGAGTTGCGAGCCGAGGACCGCGTCCCAGCCTTGGTAGAAGGCGCAGGACACGACGGTGACGAGGATCACGCCTGCCGCCATGATGATCGCGGCCACGAGTCGGCGGCCGGGAAGGGCGAGGACCATCAGCGCGCCCACCAGGGAGGGGGTCCAGACGTCGTATCCGTTGGTTCCCTCCGGTGGAAGCCAGGCGTAGTTGGCGACGATGGCCGCCAACGCCAGGGCGGTGAGGACCAGGGGTTGCCACCATGCGAGTCCAGAGACCCGCAACCTGCGCATGCCGAGGATGGACACCAGTGCTGCCGTCACCCAGATCAGGGCGACGCCGATGGCGCTGGGCCCCACCTCGAGGACGAGGACGTGCACCAGGCTGGCGGCCAGCACAGGGACGGGCAACCAACTGATCAGCGTTCGTGCCACGGGGCCGAAGGGCTCGGCGTGTCCGAATGGCTCGTCAATCCACTCCAGCTTCACCGTGGTGCCCAGAGCGCCGGTGGTGATGCTCGCGTGCCCGCCGACATCCGACATTCGTCGGATGATGCCCTCCTCCATGCCGAGTCTCCCCGCGGGTCTCGTCGCCACGTCGAAGCCGGACCCCTCGTCGACCACCGTGACCCGGCAGCCCCCGGCAACCCGTGTCACGGACACCACGGCCGCACCGGTGGAATGCTTCGCCACGTTGCGGACGGCCTCGCGTGCCGCTCCCACCATGGCCTCCAGCACCGGGGAGGGGACGACGCCGGCGGTACCCCGCCACGTGATGTCACACCCCTGGTTCATCAGCGCCGCTTCCAGTGCAGGCCGCAACTCCACCGAGGACCCGTCATCGAAGCTGTCGGAGCTCTCCTGCAGTTCCGCGGCGACGCTCACCGCGAGCGCGCTCGCCTCGGCAGGAGTGGGTTGGGCCCAGCCGCGGGCGATCTGTTGGAGCGTGTGCAGCAGGGAGTCATGCACCAGCCGGACTCGTGCGCGTCGTTCGTGCTCACGCATCTCCGTCCGGCGAGTGTCTTGTTCGTCCTGTATCCGGCGGAGTTGGCTCAGCCGGAGTTCGAACAGCAGGTTGGTGATGCAGGCGCCGCCGATCCCCAGGGTCGCAATGGGAGTGAGTGTGAAGACCAGGTCCAGGACCTGGATGCGCCAGTCCAGATGGTGCACGACGGTGACCAGCGACCAGCAGGCAAGCGACACGATGGCGAGCAGCGGCCACGCCCTGCGTTTGGGATGCAGCAGTATCAGAAATTGCAGCACGGGCCCCAACCAGATGTTGGTGCGCCATTCCAGCCCGTCCCACGGTGCGGGGACGAGGAGAAGTCCGACGGTGATGGCAACTATTCCCAGCCCCGAGGCAATCGTGATGGGCCACAGGAGCCGTGATGGACGCAGACAAGCGACGATCACCAACGCCTGTGCCCCGAGGCACAGCGCCACCCCTAGTCTCATCAGGCCGGGGTACTGGGGACCGAACACGTCGCCAACTGCCACGACGATTCCCAGAGCGGCCAGCAGCGAAATGCCATACCCCACCAGCCGGCGACCCACGGCGGCCGGACTCCTGGGGTGAACGACCTCCAGCGGGGTCGTCGGGGGGAGACTGCCCATAGGAGATTCCTAGCACGTGGATGCTGCAGCGGGGAGGAGCGTCTACAACGGTTGCCAACCGTCAACCACCAGATTGGGGGTGCACATTAGAATGGCAAGCATGAACAGCCGTGAAATGACTCGTAGGGGGCCTCTGCACACGCTGCAGTCGTTCACGGTGGAAGCGGAACGCTACATGGAGGTGACCCGTCGAGTGGTCGGGCTCGGTCACAACGACGTCCACGCCCTCAGCTCGGTGGTGGAAGCAGACGAGCAGGGCGAGGTCATGACCCCCGGAATCCTGAGGCGGCGCCTGGTCCTCTCGCCTGCAGCCACGACCGCGCTGGTCGACCGGCTGGTGGGCCACGGCCTGATAGTGCGGCACAAAACGGTGGCCGATGGCCGTACGGTGGAACTCCACGCCACCCCCAAGGCACACCTCATGGGCCGTGAGATGTTCGTGGTGTTGTCCGAGGCGATCATGGATCGGTTGTCGGGATACACGCCCTCGGAAGTTGACCTGCTCATCACGATGATGCGGGACCTCACGGGCGCTGCCAGGAGTGCGAGGGAATACCTGGAGGCCAGGACTGACTGCGTTGACGGCTTGGTCGCGGAGGGTGCCTCCTCGACATGAGCGAGGGTGCTTCGACTGTCGAAAGGTTGATGGTGTTCAATGGCGGCATGTGGACGCTTGCCGACACCCATCCTGCGCTGCTGGGAGGGTGGCTCATCGATGTTGAACGTGAGCTGTCGTCCGTTCTGCAGAACCTGACGGATCGGATGCGCGCGATGCATCCGGACGCGGCGGTGATGGGGGAGGCCCTGTCGCGCGCAGCCCTCGGAGGAAAGCTGATCCGTCCCCGGCTGTTGGGCGCCGTGGTCGAGTCCTACGGCGGGTCACTCGATGATTCCGCCTCACGAGTTTCGGTGGCGCTGGAGCTGTTGCACACCTGCCTGGTGGTGCACGACGACGTCATCGACGACGACCTCACCCGCCGGGGCCGCCCGAACGTGGCAGGCGAGTTCGCAGCGATGCACTCCCAGCGCTCCGGACACCGCATCGACCACGGGGCAGGACGCTCGGATGCCAAGGGCATCGCCGTCATCGCGGGCGACCTCGCGCTGGCCACAGTATTCAAACTCGTCCGCCGCGCCCCCGTGGCGGTGCTGGAGGAGGTGTCCGACCTCGTGGACGAGGCACTGGTCGCCTCCGTCGTCGGAGAATACCTCGACGTGGTGCACTCCTGGCCGGGTGCTGAGCCCACCGACAGCGACATGCGCGTCGCCGCGCACCTGAAGACAGCGGTGTACTCCTTCGAGACGCCCCTGGTGGTCGGCGCCCTGCTCGTCGATGCCCCCACGCCGCACATTGCGGCCATGCGTGCCGCAGCCCGCGACATGGGCGAGGCGTACCAGGTGGTCGACGACGTGCTGGGTGCCTTCGAACATGACACCGTGCTGGGCCGCGAGATCGCCTCCGACCTGGAGAACCACCGCGAGACGGCCGTCATCACGGCAGCCAGGGGCACGTCCCACTGGCCCCGCATCGAGTTGCTGCGTGCGTCCCCGCTCAACGTGCACGGGATCGCCCAGTTGCGGCACGAGTTGCTGGAGTCCGGCGCGCGGGAACTCGCCATGGACAGGGCCGATCAGCTCCTGAGGCGTGCCTTCGAGGCGCTGGACGAGGTGGGAGTGCCCCCGCAGCTACGGGTGGAACTCAACGACCTGCTGGAATCGATCATGGGGCGCGCCCGGTGACATCTGCCCTTGCCCGGGCCAGCGCAGAGCGGTACACGCTGTGCTCGCACGCCTGCGCCGCCGAGGTCATCCGC
Source organism: Propionibacteriaceae bacterium (assembly GCA_030537675.1). GTDB lineage: Bacteria > Actinomycetota > Actinomycetes > Propionibacteriales > Propionibacteriaceae > Arachnia. Next base: position 7,248 of record JAUNVL010000051.1, read on the forward strand.
GGCTATTCCACGTCGTTCGCCATGGCCACACGACTGCTTCCCTCGACGGTGCGGAAGGACATCTCCAGCGTCTATGCGCTGGTGAGGGTGGCCGACGAGATCGTCGACGGTGCTGCGGAAGGTGCAGGCCTCGACCTTGAGAAGGCAGCGGCGCGGCTGGATGCCCTCGAGAACGACGTGACGCAGACCGTGGCCGAGGGCTTCAGCGAGAACATGGTGGTCCACGCCTTCGCCGACGTGGCACGCCGCACCGACATCCCCCGCGACGTCATCGCCCCGTTCTTCACCTCCATGCGGATGGACCTGACACACCACGTCCATGACGAGGAGTCGTTCGCGGAGTACGTCTACGGCTCTGCCGAAGTGGTGGGCCTCATGTGCCTGCACGCCTTCTTCGGGGACAGCAGGTTCCCCGAGGAACATCGCGAGCTGTTGGTTTCCGGGGCCAGGAGACTGGGTGCGGCGTTCCAGAAGGTCAACTTCCTGCGCGACCTCGACGCCGACGCCGACGCCCTGGACCGCGCGTACTTTCCCGGGGTGGATCCTGGCCGGCTCGACGAGACCACCAAGATGCGTCTCGTCGCCGACATCGACGCCGACCTGGAGGCCGCAGCGGCCACCATTTCGCTGCTGCCGCGCGGAGTGCGTCCGGCTGTGCAGGTGGCACATGACCTCTTCGCCGCGCTGAATGCGCGCATTCGAGACACCGACGCGCACGTGGTGCGCTCCAGCCGGATCAGGGTGCCGGACACGACCAAGGTGGCCATCGCACTGCGTGCCGTGGCCCGGCACAGATGGGGGAGATGAACGTGACTGCACAGCAGGCCGTGGTGATCGGCGGAGGCATCGCGGGGTTGGCAACAGCTGCGCTGTTGGCCAGGGACGGCTGGGACACCACCGTGGTGGAGCGGCATGACGAACTGGGTGGCCGCGCGGGCATCCTGCGCGACGGTGGCTTCACGTTCGACACCGGTCCGTCCTGGTACTTGATGCCGGAGGCATTCGAACACTTCTTCGAGCTGTGTGGCACCACCGCAGAGGCGGAACTGGACCTGACACCGCTGGACCCCGGGTACCGGGTGTTCTTCGAGGACGACGAGACGCCGGTGGACGTGCGCCCCGGCCTCGAGCAGGCGACGGCGCTCTTCGAGCAACTGGAACCCGGCTCGGGACCCCGGTTGGAGAAGTACCTCGAAGGCGCTCGCGACTTCTACGACACCGCCACCCAACGCTTCCTCTACACCACGTTCTCCGACCCCCGCGCATTCCTCGACCCGGTACTGCTGAAGCAGGTCCGCACCCTGGTGCCGCTGCTCACGCGCTCCCTGGGAGACCATGTGGCGCGCTCCTTCAGCGACCACCGCCTGCAGCAGATCCTGGGGTACCCGGCTGTCTTCCTGGCCACCGCTCCGGATCGCGCGCCCAGCCTCTACCACATCATGAGCCGGCTCGACCTGCTCGACGGCGTCGCCTACCCCATGGGTGGCATGCACACGATCATCGACGCCATCGAGCGGCTGGCACGGGAGGCCGGCGTCACGATCCTGACCGGCGCCGAGGTGACGAAGGTGGTCACGGAGAACGGCCGCGCCACGGGTGTGGAGATCGCCGACGGCCAGGTGTTGGTGGCCGACATCGTCGTCGGGGCCGGTGACCAGCACCACCTGGAGACCAAACTCCTCGATGCCGCCGACTCGTCGTTGCCGGAGAAGAAGTGGAGCAAGCGCGACCCCGGCATGGGCGCGCTGCTGATGATGCTCGGTGTCAACCGTCGACTTCCGGGTCTGCTGCACCACAACCTGCTGTTCACCCGCGACTGGAGCTCCAACTTCGACGACATCTTCGGTGAGAACCCCCAGCTTCCCGAGCCTGCCTCCATCTATGTCTGTGCTCCGTCGGTCACCGACCCCAGCGTGGCGCCGGAGGGGCAGGAGAACCTGTTCGTCCTGGTGCCCATCCCGGCGGATCCGGATCTGGGCCCTGCCGATTCCGGACGCATGAAGGAGTTCGGCGACGCCGTCATCCAGCAGATTGCCGACTGGACGGGCATCCCGGACCTGGCCGGCAGCATCGTGGTGGACCATCGCGTGGGGCCGGCAGAATTCGTCGATCTGCACCACGCCTGGAAGGGCACCGCGCTGGGCCCGGCCCACACGCTGCGGCAGAGCGCGTTCTTCCGCGGCGGCGCCAAATCACGCAAGGTGAAGGGGCTGTACTACGCGGGCGGCTACACCGCTCCGGGCGTCGGTCTGCCGATGTGCCTCATCAGCGCGGAGAACGTGATCAAGTCGCTGCGGGGCGACACCTCCGGTGGCCCGATGCCCACGCCGCTGCGTCCTCGCTGAACGAGCGGACGCATTCGGCTGCCCTGAACTGCGATGGACGCTAGCCTTCAGGTCATGGACACGACTCGTTGGGGCATCATCGGGGCAGGCTGGATAGCCAACACCATGGCGGCCGATTTCCCGTTGGTCCGCAACGCTGAACTGACGGCGATTGCCTCCCGCAAGGTGGGGAAGGCGCAGGCGCTGGCAACCAAGCACCGCGTGCCCAAGGCCTACGGCTCCTACATGGAACTGCTCGACGACCCGGACATCGACGTGGTCTACATCGCCACCCCGCACCCGCACCACCGCGACATCGCGCTGGCGGCGATCGAGCGGGGCAAGGCGGTGTTGGTGGAGAAGGCTTTCACCGCCACGCATGCGGGCGCCGTCGACGTGGTGGAAGCTGCCCGTGCCAAGGGTGTCTTCTGCATGGAGGCCATGTGGACACGGTTCCTGCCCGCCATCGCGGCAGCTCGTGAAGTGGTGGCCTGGGGACGCATCGGTGAGGTGCTCGGCGTGCAGGGTGACCTCTGTGCCTACCGGGAATTCGACCCCAACCACAGACTGTTCTCCGAGGAAACCGCTGGCGGCGCCATCCTTGACCTCGGCGTGTATGTCATCTCCTTCGCCCAATCGTTCCTGGGCGAGGCGGCGCAGATCGGGTGCGTCGGGCGCCTGGCGCCGAACGGTGCCGACAACGCGGCGTCGATCGCCATCCGCCACACGGGAGGTGGGCTCTCCACACTGGCGTGCGGTTTCGACGGCCACGGACCGGCGCGCATGGCCATCTACGGAACCAAGGGCTGGATCGAGTTGGCGCCCCGGTTCCACCACCCCACCACGCTGTCAGTGCATCGCTCAGGCGTCCTGCCCCGCATCATCGAGGCCAACATGATGGGCCGCGGGTACGCGCATGAGATCAACGAGGTCAGTCAACGGATCCTGGCAGGCGACACGGAATCAGCCATCATGCCTCTCTCGGACACCCTTGAAGTGATGCGGGTCATGGAGGAATGCCTGGCCCAGCTCGGCATCACCCACCAGGAAGCGGACCTCAACATCTCCTGATCCCGACGCCGACGCGTCGGCTCAGACGCCGGCTGCCGACCGCACTGGTTCATCCGCAGGTGTTGCGACGGTGCCCCCACTGGGCGGTAGCGGGTGCTTTGAGCCGCGGCCCGCGGAGAGCGCACGCAGTGCGTTCAGGATGGCGGCGAGATCGACGAACTCCTGCGTGGCGGCACCCACGATTGCCGGGAGGAACCCGAAGGCCGCCACCAGCATCAGGCCGACACTCAGCGCGATGCCCAGCCAGATGCTCTCCAGCGCCACCTTCATCGTGCGCTGGCTGATGGCCATGGCATGGGCCGTGCGGGACAGGTCGTCGGCCATGATGACCACGTCGGCGGTCTCGCTGGCGGCGGTCGAGCCGCGCGCGCCCATGGCGATGCCCACGTCAGCGGCCGCGAGGGCGGGGGCGTCGTTGACGCCGTCGCCAATCATGATCACGGGCTTGTCGAGGGTCGCAAGGATGGCGACCTTGTCAGCGGGCAGCGCGTCGGCATGGACGCGGGTGAGCCCCACCTGGGCGGCAATCTCGTCGGCGGTGGAGCGCAGGTCGCCCGTCACCATCATGGCCTCGCTGGCCCCCATGGACCGGAAGGCCTCCACGGTTGCGGTCGCGTTGTCGCGGAGGCGGTCGCTCAGGATGAGCGTTCCTGCGAACGTGCCGTCGATGGCCACCCATACCGCCACGTGCCCGCCGGTCAGTGGAACGGCCGGGACGTCGTCGGCGAAACCCGCGACGAAACTCCTTTTGCCCACCACCACCGTGCCCACCGGCAGTTCTGCGACGACACCATTCGTCGCGTGCTCCGAAGCGTGGGTCGCTTCGACCGGTGTCAGGCCCCGTTGCAGCGCCGCCTGCCGCACCGAATCCGCGAGCACATGTGTGGAGTACTGCTCGGCGGAGGCTGCGGCTGACAGGACATCGTCCCCACTCCAGCCGTTCTCAGGATTCACAGCCTCCAGGGATGGCTGCCCCTGCGTCAGGGTGCCCGTCTTGTCGAAGACGACGGTGCGTGCACGGGAGAGCTTCTCCAGGGTTCCGCCGTTCTTGACGATGATGCCGCTGCGGGCGGCCCTGCTCATGCCACCCATGAAGGCCACCGGCGCTGCGATCAGCAAGGGGCATGGCGTGGCCACCACCAACACCTCTGCGAAGCGGACGGGATCGCCGGAGAAGAACCATGCGAGGCCCGCGATCAGCAGGGAGCCGACGGTGAAGGGCACGGCGTAGCGGTCCGCCAGCCTCACGAGTGGGGCACGGCTCTGGCTGGCCTCCTCCACGAGCGAGATGATGCGTTGGTACTGGCTGTCCTGCACCAGGGCCGTGGCCCGCATGGTGAGGGCCTTGCCTCCGTTGACCGAACCGCTGAGCAGCCGGTCTCCCGTGGTGAGTTGGACCGGGAGGCTTTCCCCCGTCAGGGCCGACTGGTCCATCGCCGCTTCGGCGGAGGTGAGGTCACCGTCGACGGGAACCACTTCTGCCGGGCGCACCAGGAGGGTGTCGCCGATCCGGACCTCGCCGACGGGGACGTCGACGACCTCGGCGGTGCTGTTGAGGTAGCGGTGGGCGGTTTGGGGCGAGCGCGCCAGAAGTGACGTGAGCTCACGTCGTGCACGGCCCTCGGCGTAGTCCTCGAGAGCCTCACCGCCCGAGAGCATCAGGACGATCACCAGGCTGGCGAGGTATTCCCCCACGGAGACCGTGGCGACGATCGCGGTGACCGCGAGGATGTCGACACCCCAGTGGCCGCGCATCACGTCCTTGACCATTCCCACGGTGGTGAAGGCGGCCACGCCGAGCGCAAACGCGCTCGCCAGCCACTGTGCGGCGGTGGGCTCTCCTGTCAGGAGCAGCAGCACCACCACCGTGGCCACCACGAGCGTGGCGAACACGATGGGATATCGGCGGATGGCCTCCATGAAGCGTTCCATCCTCCTGTTCTATCGCATCCCCCCGGGGGTATCCAGCAAGGCAAGGCTCGTCTAACCTGCAGGACGAGCTTTCTTCGGGCGCTTCTACTGGTGGCGGTCGAGGCGCCCCGTCGCCACGAAATGCGTCACCAGGTCACGAATGGTCTCCTCGCTGGGCCGCGCCCGGTATCCCAATTCCGTACGCGCCCTGCTGCTGTCAACGCTCGGATTCCATCGCAGGGCTGACAGGGACGCGACGGTGAGGACATCGCTGTCCACCCTTCGCCCGATCGCCGTGGCGAGCGGCACGAGGCCCTTGACAGTCCAATGGGGCAGGGAGAATGACGATCCCCGCCGCCCGGTGACGTTGGCAGCCATACGGAATGCGTCGTGGATGGAAAGTTTGTGCCCACCCAACAAATAGTTCTCGCCGACGCGTCCGTGCGCGGCCGCCTGCAGCAGCCCCGTGGTGACGTCGCGCACGTCCACCCAGTCGAAGCCACCGCGAATGTCGACGGGGATTCTGCCCAGCGCCGCGTCCCGGAGCATGCCGTTCATCCGGGACATCCGGGGGCCGGCATCGGGAGGTCCGAACACCCCCGTGGGATTGGCGATGACGGCCGACAGACCGTCGTCGATGACGCGTTGCAACTCAATCTCGCCGGCGAACTTGGAGCGGTCGTAGAGGGGCAGTGTCGAGTCCGCGACGGATCGAGGTGACTGCTCCGACAGCACTCCCGGGGCGGATGTGTCGAAGGAGTGGACGGATGAGCAGTGCACGAACCGTGGCACCCCGGCCGACAGTGCGGCACGGGAAACGATGCGCACGCCCTCGGTGTTGAGCCGCCACGCGGCCTCGTCACGGCGGTGCAGCGTGATCCTGGCAGCCAGGTGGAAGACCAGGTCGTAGCCGCAGATCATCGCGGCGACGGCGTCGGCGTCGAGGACGTCCAGCCGGCGCCATGAGACGTGGTCGGTGTCGGCGGGCAGTTCCGTCACGAGATCGGCGGCCGTGACGGTGTCGCCGCGTTCGGCCAGGGCCGTCACGAGGTTGCGGCCCAGGTATCCGGCCGCTCCGGTCACGAGCACCCGCATGGCAATCCCTCCCGAGGCCTGAGTCTAGGGTCCCGGCTGTTACTCCTGTGATGCGGTCAGCGACACCAGTCGTTCACGGGTGGCAGGTTCCTCGATCTGGGTGGCAATCACCGCGACCCTGTCGCTGGTCCGGGCGACCGTGGCCAGTTGCGACAATTCGGCGGTGGCTCGTTGCGACAGGAGGGCCGAGGTGGGCTGCGCGGCTGCCAGCGAGTTGTTGACCACCCACGCCCATGGATGGATGCCGGCGCGTTCCAGATCGCTCTGGAGATCCTGGGCTTCGAGGATGGGCGTCGTCTCCGGCAGTGTCACGATGATGACCTTCGTGTAGGCGGGGTCCTGCAAGCGCATGAGCGGCGTCGTGAACGTGGCGCCCTCGTCCATGTGGCGGGCGATGTCGCGGTGGTAGGAACCGGTGGCATCCATCAGCAGCAGCGTGTGCCCTGTCGGTGCAGTGTCCATGATCACGAAACGGCGTCGTGCCTGGCGCACGGCGTCGGAGAACTGCTGGAAGACGGCGATCTCCTCCGTGCAGGGGCTCATCAGGTCCTCGGCGAGCGCCTCGCGGCCCGCGTCGTCCAGGTCCCTGCCCTTGGTGGCCATCACGTGCTCCCGGTACTGGCGGGTGGCGGCCTCCGGGTTGATCGAGGAGACCTCGAGGGTGGGTATCCCGTCAGCCAGCGCATGGGAGACGTGCGCGGCAGGATCCGTGGTGGTGAGCAGGACGTCGTGTCCGCGGTTCGCGAGGGCAACGGCAATGGCGGAGGCCACGGTCGTTTTGCCGACCCCGCCCTTGCCCATGGTCATCACCAGTCCACGTCCATCGGCCTCGATCCGGTCGATCTGTGCAGCAAGCCCGGGCATGTCGACGGCGCCGTCGCCCGGCGCGGCAACCTCGGCGGGCGTGGGGGCAGAGGACATCAGACCCCTCAGAGCGGGAAGCCCCACCATGTTCATGGGTTTGAGCCCGATCACGTCCCGCGACAGGCGGGCGATTGCTTCCGGCATGGCGTCGGTGGCAGCGTGCTCCCGGGCGTGGATGGCGTCGGCCAGGTCGCCAGCTTCGGAGTCGGGCAACACGCCATTGAGTACGAGGTGTGTGGCCACGATCCCGGCGTCGGCGAGTTCGCTCTGCGTGCGCCCCAACTCCGCCAGCGTCGATTCCTGCGCGCGCGCCACCAGAATCAGGCGGGTACGGCGCGGGTCCTTGAGCGCGTCGAGGGCGGCCCGGTACGTGGAGCGTTGCTTGTCGAGACCGGACATGGGACCAAGGCAGGATGCGTCGCCCTTGCCGGCGTCGAGGAATGATGTCCACTCGCCCGGCAGTTGCAGGAGTCTGATGGTGTGACCGGTGGGGGCAGTGTCGAAGATCACGTGGTCATAGGCCTCGGTCATGGACGTGTCGCTGAGGAGTTCCGTGAACTCGTTGAAGCTCGCGATCTCGGTGGTGCAGGAGCCCGACAGCTGTTCGGTGATGGCCTGTAGGTCCTTGGCGGGCAGGAGGTTGGCGACGGGCGCGAGGATGCGCTCACGGTATGCCTCGGCTGCTTCCTCCGGATCGATCTCCAGGGCGTCGAGTCCCGGGACCGAACGGATCGGCGTGATGGTGTTGCCGATCGTGGTGTCGAACACCTGGCCCACGTTGGAGGCCGGGTCCGTGCTCACGAGCAGCACGCGCCTGCCCCGGTCCGCCAACTCCACGGCTGTGGCGCAGGCAACGGAGGTCTTGCCCACCCCGCCCTTGCCGGTGAAGAAGAAGAAGGGGGTGGGGACGGTCAGGAAGTGCATCGTCGTCACTGCCCGCCGCACCCGTCGGAGGCTCCGCCACAGCAACCTTTGGCACGTGGGGCGGCGGCGGGCTCCAGCACCTCGATCGTCATTCCGGCATACCGGGTCAGCTCTGCCCGTGTGGGGTAGCGGCCGGTCAGGACGGTGACGTCGTCGACCAGTACGAGTGGCAGGTTCTCGGAGCCTGCGGTTTTCAGGAAGGCGAGGACACCGGGGTTGGCCGCGAAGGCGGCCGGATCGGATGCGAGGTTGAACCGGGAGATGTCGGCGCCCGAGGTGGCGAGATGGTTCAGATCGGCGGTGAAGGTGACCAGGTTCTGGTCAAGCTCAGGACCGCACACGCCGGTGTTGCAGCACAGGGGCGGTTCGAAGACGCGAATGACGGGCACGGGAACTCCTGGGTCAGATAGATGATCATCAATATGAGGACAGTAGCACCACATAGATGATCATCAATGTGAGGGTAGGGTGAGCGCATGACACTTCCCGCCATGGAGCCCGATTGTGCCGCCGCGGTGGACGCGTTGATGGACCCGGCCGAGGCCGCACGGCTCGCCGGCGTGGCGAAGGCGCTCAGCGACCCGGTGCGGCTGAGGGTCTACGCGCACATCGCAGCGTCCGGTCCCTCGACGGTGTGCGCCTGCCACCTGCCCGGTCAGCTGGGGATCACCCAGCCCACCCTGTCCCACCACCTCAAGAAGCTGGTCGACGTGGGACTCGTGGGCCGTGAATATCGTGGCAGGTGGGCGCACTACAGCCCTAGACCCGAGGCCTTGGGCGAGCTGGGCAGATTCCTGCAGCAGGCCGGCGTCATGCCGACGGCGGCCCGCTGAGGCTCACGCCTTCCGGATCCGGGCGCTCAACCCGAGTTCCTCGTCGACATCGGTCGCCTCCACCAGGGCTGCCGTTCGGTGAAACTCCACGGCGAGCACTTCGTCGGCGATGAGCGAGGCGTGTTCGTCAATGGCGGCACCCAGCTCGCCGTCGGCACCCAACTCCAGGACGATGCGGTCGCTGACGTCAAAACCCGCGTTCTTGCGTGCGTCCTGCACGAAGCGGATGACCTCGCGGGCCAGGCCGGCACGCAGGAGTTCCGGTGTCAGCTCCAGATCCAGTGCCACCGTTTCGCCCTGCTCGTTGACCACGGACCAGCCCTCCCGTGGTCGCTCGGTGATGAGGACGTCGTCGACTCCCAGCTCGAGCGTCTCGCCCTCGAACTCCACCGATGTGGCACCCGTCCCCGCCAGTTCTTCGGCGAGCCGGCTGGCATCCGTTGCGGCGATGGCCGCGGCCACCTGGGGCGTCTGCTTCCCGAAGCGCCGGCCCAGCGCGCGGAAGTTCCCCTTGGCGGAGTACTCCACGAGGTCACCCGCGGAGCTGAACGACTCCAACTGGTTCACGTTCAGCTCCCCGCGTACCTCGTCGATGAGTGCCGGTGTCAGCGAAGCCAGTGCCGCGGAGGGCACCAGCATGCGGCCCAGAGGTTGGCGCACCTTGATCTTCGACTCGGAGCGTGCGGCGCGGCCCAACTGCACGAGCCTGCGCGTGACGCGCATGGCGGCGGACAGGTCAGCATTGATCACCGATTCGTCGGCGACCGGCCAGTCGGCAAGGTGCACCGAGGAGGGGCCGTCGGGATCGGTGGGGACGAACATGTCCTGCCACACCCGTTCAGTGACGAACGGCATGATCGGCGCCAGCAAGCGGGTGAGGGTGTGGAGCGTCTCGTGCAGGGTCCACAGCGAGGACGGATCCGCATTCCAGAAGCGGCGGCGGGCGCGACGGACGTACCAGTTGGACAGGTCGTCGACGGCGGAAGCCAGGAGAACCCCTGCGCGCTGGGTGTCGAAAGACTCCAGGGCTGCCGTGACTTCGCGCACCAGGATGGCGGTCTCGGACGCCAGCCACCGGTCCTGCACCAATCGGTCCTCGAGCGGGGGCGGAGTGCCCGTGGGCGTCCAGTTCCCGGCCCGGGCGTACAACGACTGGAATGCCACCGTGTTCCAGTAGGTCAGCAACACCTTGCGCACGGTCTCGCCGATGGTCGCGTCACCCACCCGACGCCCCGCCCATGGGGAGCCCGAGCACGCCATGAACCAGCGGACGGCGTCGGCGCCATGACGCTCCATCAACGGGATGGGTTCCAGGATGTTGCCGAGGTGCTTGCTCATCTTGCGGCCGTCCTCCGCCAGGATGTGGCCGAGACACACCACATCCTTGTAGCTGGACTGCCCGAACACCAGCGTCCCAATCGCCATCAGCGAGTAGAACCAGCCGCGGGTCTGGTCGATCGCCTCGCAGATGAAATCGGCGGGGTAGTGCTCCTTGAACGTCTCCACCGAACCCTCGGCGTGCGGGTATCCCCACTGCGCGAAGGGCATGGCACCGGAGTCGAACCAGGCGTCAATCACCTCGGGCACGCGGTGGTAGGTCTTGCCGTCGCGGACGATGACGACGTCGTCGATGAAGGGGCGGTGGGGATCGAGTTCTGACAGGTCGCGCCCGGCCAGCTCACCCAGTTCCGCCAGCGACCCGATGCAGATGAGGTCGGTCTCGTCCTCGACGTTGCGCCAGATGGGCAGCGGGGTACCCCAGTAGCGGGAACGAGACAGCGCCCAGTCGATGTTGTTCTGCAGCCAGTCGCCGTAACGGCCGTGCTTGATGGATTCTGGGTGCCAGTTGGTGGCCTCGTTCTGCGCCAGCAGTTTGTCCTTGATCTGCGTGGTGCGGATGTACCAGGACGGCTGGGCGTAGTAGAGCAGCGCCGTGTGGCAGCGCCAGCAATGCGGGTAGGAGTGCAGGTAGTCGCTCACGCGGAACATCAGGCCGCGGTCCTGCAGGTCAGCCACGAGCTTCGCGTCGGCGGTCTTGAAGAACTCGCCGCCCACCAGCGGCACGTTGGCCTCGAACGTCCCGTCGGGGCGGATCGGGTTGACGAACGGCAGGCCGTAGGCCCGGCAGACGCGCATGTCGTCCTCACCGAAGGCAGGTGCCTGGTGCACCAGGCCGGAGCCGTCCTCCACCGTGACGTACTCGGCCAGGACCACGATGTGGGCGCCGCCGTCGGTCTCGGGGAACTCGACGAGTTCGAAGGGGC
>JAUNVL010000003.1 GCA_030537675.1 Propionibacteriaceae bacterium
TCGCGTAGTCGAGGTAGCTGTTCTGGATCTCGACCTGCAGGTCGATGGGCTGGACAGTACCCATCTGCGGAGGAATGATCTCGTCGACGAGGCTCTCGTCAGAATTGCCCGTGGGGCCCTGTGGTGTGTCAGTCATCTCTTACCTTCGTGCCTAAATATCCAGGAATCGGACGTCGCGGGCGTTGTGCTGAATGAAGTTGCGGCGTTGTTCGACGTCCTCGCCCATCAGGATGGAGAACATCTGGTCCGCCATGGCGGCGTCGTCCAGCGTGACCTGCAGCAGGATGCGCTTCTCCGGATCCATCGTTGTGTCCCAGAGATCGGACGCGTCCATCTCGCCCAGACCCTTGTAGCGCTGGATGGGGTTGACGTTGGGGAGCTTCTTGCCCTCGGCCAGGCCACGATCGCGCAGCGCATCGCGCTCCACGTCGTTGTAGGCCAACTCGTGGGGCGAGTTGGACCACCGCAGGCGGAACAGCGGCGGTTGTGCCAGGTACACGTGGCCGGCGTCGATCATCGGCTTCATGAAGCGGAACAACAGCGTCAGGAGCAGCGTGCGGATGTGCGCACCGTCCACGTCAGCGTCAGCCATCAGGATGAGCTTGTGGTACCTGAGCTTGTTGACGTCGAAGTCCTCCTGGATGCCGGCGCCGAGGGCGTTGATGATCGCCTCGACCTCCTTGTTCGCCAGGATGCGGTCAATGCGGGCCTTTTCGACGTTCAGGATCTTGCCGCGGATGGGCAGGATGGCCTGTGTCTTCGGGTCGCGGCCACCGCGGGCGGAGCCGCCTGCGGAGTCGCCCTCGACGATGAAGACCTCACATTCGGTGGGGTCCGTGGACTGGCAGTCCACCAGTTTGCCGGGCAGACCACCGCCGCCCAGCAGGCCCTTGCGGCTGCGGGCCATGTCGCGGGCCTTGCGCGCTGCCACCCGGGCAGCGGCTGCAGCCTGCGACTTGCGGACGATGTCCTTGCCCTCGGCGGGGTTCCGCTCGAACCAGTCGCCCAGGCGGTCGTTCAACACGCGCTGGACGAAGGAGCGGGCCTCGGTGTTGCCGAGCTTGGTCTTGGTCTGGCCCTCGAACTGCGGGTTGGCCATCTTGATGCTGAGGATGGCGGTCAGGCCCTCGCGGATGTCGTCGCCGGAGACCCGGTCCTCGGCCTTCTTCACCAATCCCCATGTCTGGCCCCACTTGTTGACGGTGTTGGTCAACGCCGAGCGGAAGCCCTCCTCGTGGGTGCCGCCCTCGTGGGTGTTGATGGTGTTGGCGAACGTGTGGACGCTCGAGGTGTAGGAGACGTTCCACTGCATGGCAATCTCGACGCCCATGCCTTGGGACTCGGCGTGCGCCTCGACAGCGATCACCGTGTTGTGGATCGTCTCCTTGGAGCCCGAGAGGAACTTCACGTAGTCAATGAGCCCGTCCTGGTAGCAGAACGAGTCGTGGCGGTGCTCGTCGTCAGCATCGTCGCTGACGTCCTCGCCCTCACGGGTGCGCAGGTCCGTCAGCGTGATTTTGAGGCCCTTGTTGAGGAACGCCATCTCCCGGAAACGTGTGGCGATGGTGTCGTAGTTGAAGTGCGTCGACTCGAAGATGTCGTCCGAGGGGTAGAACGTGATGGTGGTGCCGGTCTCGTCCGTCTCCTCCAGCATGGCAAGGTCCGCCTTGGGCACACCCATCTCGAAGGACTGGGCCCAGCGGTGGCCATCGCGCTTGACCTCGACGATGAATTCGTGGCTGAGCGCGTTCACGACTGAGGAGCCGACGCCGTGGAGTCCACCGGAGACCTTGTAGCCGCCGTCGCCGAACTTGCCGCCGGCGTGCAGCACGGTGAGCACCAGCGTCACCGTCGGAATCTTCTCGATGGGATGTTCCTTGACGGGGATGCCGCGGCCGTTGTCGGCCACCCGCACACCGCCGCCGTCCAGGAGGGCCACGTCGATCTGGGTGCAGTAACCGGCCAGCGCCTCGTCGACGGAGTTGTCGACGATTTCGTGGACCAGGTGGTGCAGCCCGCGCTCCCCCGTGGAGCCGATGTACATGCTGGGGCGCTTGCGGACAGCCTCCAGGCCTTCGAGGACCGAGATCTGGTCCGCGTCGTAGACCCCGGATGAGGTGGTGTCGCCCGTATCGGTCAACTCCTCCAACCGTTCGGTCACCAATTCCTCAGCGAGTTCTTCCGACACCGAATCTCCTGTCCACACAAATCAGCCGTCGGAATCCGACGGCTCATGACAACCCCTTCATCTTACCCTGTCCACCCCGAAACGGTGGTGTCCGGAAGGCCTCATTGTGCCTTCAAACGCCCAAGATGCGCGTTTGGAGGCTGTGTGGGGGGTCAAGCCGACTCCCGATACGGGTTACGACCCTCTGAGCCGCTCACAGGGCAGTTCCGGAGGCCGCGTCGTCCCATCGCGGGGCAGCTCCATCGAGACACGATTTGTGGCGGCAACATCGACTCCGATACCGGCCACTGGCGCCTCTGGCGCCCGCCACGGTTCCCTACTGCCGTGGACGAATCGAGAGGACCGCGACAGGGTGGCTGCGCAGTGCCTCGGGGATCGTGACGACGCCGTCGACCACGGAGACGTCACGCTGATCCGCCCAGAGAGCATGCGCATGCTCGCGCAGCTCCGGTGGCAGCTCGACGGATCCCGCCGCCGGATCCATCACGTGCATATGGACCCACCCCTCGGACGTGGTGTAGACCCGGGGTGCTCCTGCCTCCTCCGACGAGCGGATCCAGGCTCTGGTGCCGTAGACCGCATGCCCGTTGAGTTCCAGCCAATCGCCCAACTCGCGCATGGCAGCGCGCTGCAGCTCTGGGATGGAGCCGTCGGCACGTGGGCCCACGTTGATCAACAAGTTCCCGTTCTTGCTGATCACATCGACAAACATCCGGATCAACGCCGAACCGGACAGGCTGTGGCGTTGGTCCTCCGCCTGGTTGTAGCCGAAGGAGAACCCCAGACCGCGGGTGGATTCCCACGCCTCGTCCTGGACCTGCTCGACGCGGGTGTACTCACGGGTCAGATAGCCGTGATACGGCACCCCCCAGCGGTCGTTGACGACACCATCCGGGACGGCGTCGAAGTAGCGGTGCAGCAGCGCCGCGACGGCGTAGTCGTCGCGCCCCTTGCCCGCGTCGGGCCATTCAATGTCGTTCCACAACACATCGGGAGAGAATCTCGCGACGAGTTCCTCCAGCTGGGCTGCGCTGTAGCGCGCAAACGCCTCGTCGTTGCGGCGGAACCGAAACAGGTCCGTGTCCGACTCGATGGGCGGGAAATCGCTGGTGTGCCAGTCAAGGGCCCCCGAGAAGTAGACCCCGAAGCGGGCGCCCACTGCCCGGGTGGCGTCGTGGAGTTCAGCGATGAGGTCCCGCCCCGGTCCGCGCCGGACGGCGTTGAAGCCGGTGGTGTCGGTGCCCCACAGGCAGAAACCCTCGTGGTGCTTGGTGGTGGGGATGATGTAGCGGGCACCGGCCCCCACCAACTCGGCCACCAGAGCGTCCGCGTCAAAGGACTCGGCATGCCAGTGATCCGCGAGGTCCTCGTAGCTGGTGCCGGTGCCGTACACCTCCTGGTGGCGCTGCCATGTCGGGCTTCCCACGATGCGTACGGTGTTGCCGTACCACTCGGCGTACTGGTGGTGCGTGTAGGCGTCCTCGACGGGCACCTGCGCTTCGCCGTGCGCCGTGGCCCACGCTGGCACCGAGTACAAGCCCCAGTGGATGAAGAAACCGAGCTTCGCATCGCGGAACCACTCGGGAACCCGCTGCGCGGGATAGCTGGGCGCGTCTGCACCGAAGTCTGGTCCCGTGCGGGTCTCGAAGTTCAACATGTCGGCCTCCTCAACGGCGTGTGACGACGGGGGTCAGGTCCGGGTTCTCGATGCTCGTGTCGAACGGATGGACGCCCGGCGCCAAGTGGTGGTGTCCGAGACGCAGCAGGTCCTGGTCCACGCCCCCGGGGGTCAGCGCCAGGATCCAGTCAGCCGCCAACGCGTGCAGTTCAGGCTCCAGGTAGCCAATCTTGACGATGACGACATCCGCGGTGCTCGGCTCGAGGCCGAGCATCCGGAAATCCTGCAGGCGGTGGAACGGCTTGCGTCGCTCCGTGATGATCGCGTGAACGCTGCCACTGCGGATGACCGCCTGCGTGCCCGCCGTCGGGTCACCGTCGGTCAGCGAGAACACCTCACCCGTGATGGTGACCGGTCCCCGCGGGTTGGGATCCACTCGTCCCCCCACCTCCAGGGTCACGCGTGCCCCCACGCCCGCTCGGACAGCCTCCGCCACCGCGGCGGGGTCAAAGATGGAGGCATGGATGACGCATCGGTCAGGCGGCACCAGTTCGGGACGCTCCAGGAGTTGTCCCAGGGTCCAGGACACATCGCCCGCGCCGCCGGCCGTCGGGTTGTCACCGGAATCCGAGATGACGAAGGGGCGTGCGGCATCATCGGCCAGCGCGGCGTCGAGTGCCTCGCCAAGAGTCGCGGTGGGACCCACGAAGACGAAATCATCCCGGGCGTCCCAGTAGCTCCGCGCGAGTCGCTCGGCCTCGCGGGCGATGACCTCCTGGTCCTCCCCCGTCACCACGACCGTGGCCTGGCAGCGCGGCTCATCCGCCCATGCGTAGCCCACCCACAGTGCGGCATCGAGCACACCGGGACGGTCGGCCACCTCGGCGACGTCCCCGTAGATGCCCCTGGCGGGTTCCAGCCGTGTGCTCGTTTTCTCTCCCGGGAGCAACACTGGTACCTGCCGCCAGGCCTTCCATGGCCGCCTCGCTCGAGGATCTGAGCCTCCCTCGGAGCGGAGTTGCGTGAGGAGGTTGTGAACGGCCCGCTCCTTGGTGTTCATGGCGTCCTCGTGCGGCGCCATGCGGTAGCAGGTGATGAGGTCCACTGCGTCCAACAGTTCCCTCGAGACGTTCCCATGCAGGTCCATGGAGGCCGACACGAGCACGTCGCCTCCCAGGGCCGCCCTCACCGCCGTCCCCAGATCTCCCTCCGCGTCCTGCATACCGACGACGCTCATGGCCCCGTGGATGTCGAAGAAGAACCCGTCGAACGGACCGGCCTCGGCGATGCCCGTCAGGATCGCCTGCTTCATCCGGTTGTAGGTCTCCGCGCGAACGGCCCCGCCCGGGAGGGAACGGCCGTGGTGGATGGGAACCCATTCGGCTGCCTCGCGCAGTTCGGTGCCTGCGTCGAGGAAGGGGTAATACCCCACGAGGTCATCGCCGGTACGGATGGTGAACGCCTCGTCGCCGGAGAGGTGGGGTGAGAACGTGCTGGACTCGATGGAGATGCCCGCGATTCCAATGCGGGGGCGCTCCATACCCCCCTTGCTCAGGGGGGCCAGCGGGCCCATCCAGATCTCATTCGCCTCGTTGGTCATGGGGGTGCTCCTGTTCATGGCTGATGGGTGGCAGCAGCGGCTGCCCCGAGTGCGACGGCATCCGCTCCGAGGCGTGCGCGTTGAATTCGCAGCGGCATACCGGAGATGGGCGAGTCCGTGGCGAGGGTGGCGGCGATGGCTGGCTGCAGGAGATCCCAGGAGTGCATCACTCCCCCACCGACGATCACCACACCCAGGTCCAGCAGGCCCGCAGCGCTTGCCCCGGCCAGCGCGACGGCCGTGCCTGCGGCGTCGAAGACCGCGAGGGCATGTGGATCGCCGGCACGCGCCAGGTCTGCGACCTGCGCTCCGTCGAGCCCCGTGATGCCGCTCGCCTCGCCGTAGCGAAGACCGATGGACACCCCTGATGCCACCGTCTCGAGGTGGCCCACCTGACCACAGGTGCACACGATGCCGCTGTACCCGGGCGTGTGGCCGATCTCGCCCGCTGCGCCATGGGGGCCGTGGCGGAGCTTGCCGTCCAGGACGACAGCGCCGCCAACGCCCGTGCCCAACATGATTCCCAGCACGTCGTCCCCCAGATCCCCCCAGGCAATCTCGCCCATGAGGAATGCGTTGACGTCGTTCTCGACCCTCACGGGAACGTGCAGCCGCGACGTGAGCGCATCAGCCAGGGCGAACCCTGCCCAGTCCGTGAACATCATGGAAGCGGCACGAATCACGCCGGCGTCGGAGTCGATGACACCGGCCGCCCCGACTCCGGCCGCCGTCAGACACGTTCCGGACTGGTCGACGAGGCGTGAAACCAGGTTCGCGGCCGCGTCGGCCATCGCGGGCCCGCCCTCGCGTGCGGGGGCGGGCACGGCACCGCGAGCCATGACCGTCCCGTCGTCAGCCACGAGAACGGCGGCAATGGTGGTGCCTCCGATGTCGATGCCCGCGACGACGGTGGCGGTGGTGGTGGTGATTTCAGGGGTCGACCCGTGAGCATCCACTATTCGTTGTCGCCGCCCGTCTGGAGCGTTTTGTCCGCCTGCTCACGGACGGCGTCGCCCGCATCGGGCCAGATCCAGTCCTTGACCTCGGGAATGTCGTCGCCGTAGGTCCGGGCGTAAGCACGGGCAGCCAGACGGGCATCCGACATCTTCTGGCGCAGGCCTGCGTAGCGGTCGCCAAGTGCGGGTACACGATCGATGACGTCCATCACCAAGTGGTAGCGGTCGATGTCGTTCATGATCGCCATGTCGAAGGGTGTGGTGGTGGTGCCCTCCTCCTTGTACCCGCGCACGTGGAGGTTCGAGTGCCCCGTGCGGCGGTACGTCAGGCGGTGGATGAGCCACGGGTAGCCGTGGTAATTGAAGATGATGGGCCGGTCAGGCGTGAAGATGGTGTCGAAGTCGCGGTTCGACAGCCCGTGCGGGTGCTCCTTCTCGTCCTGGAGACGCATGAGGTCGACGACGTTGACCACCCGAACCTTGAGGTGGGGGATGTGCTGGCGGAGCAGGTCGGCGGCTGCGAGCACTTCCACCGTCGGCACGTCGCCCGCACACCCGAGGACGACGTCGGGTGAGGTGCCCTCCACCTCGGTTCCCGCCCATTCCCAGATCCCGAGGCCACGGGTGCAGTGGTTCACGGCCTCATCCATGGTCAGCAACTGTGGGCTGGGCTGCTTCCCCGCCACCACCACGTTGATGTACTGCTTGGAGCGGAGGCAGTGGTCGAAGGTGGACAGCAGGGTGTTGGCATCCGGTGGCAGGTAGATGCGCACCACGTCGGCCTTCTTGTTCACCATGAGGTCGATGAAGCCCGGATCCTGGTGCGAGAAGCCGTTGTGGTCCTGGCGCCAGACGTGCGAGCTGAGCAGGTAGTTCAGGCTCGCGATGGGGCGCCGCCACTCCAGTTCATCAGTGACCTTCAACCACTTGGCGTGCTGGTTGACCATGGAGTCGACCACGTGGATGAACGCCTCGTACGACGACATCAACCCGTGGCGGCCCGTCAACAGATAGCCCTCCAACCAGCCCTGGCACTGGTGCTCACTGAGCATTTCCATGACCTGCCCGCGGCGGGCCATGTGCTGGTCCACCTCCGGGGACTCGTAGTCGGCCATCCACTGCTTGTCGGTCTCCTCGTAGACCCCCTGCAGACGGTTCGACGCCGTCTCGTCGGGGCCAAAGATGCGGAAGTTGGTGCGGTTCTGTTCCACCACGCCCGTCAGCCACGTGCCGAGCTGTCGCGTGCCCTCGGCGATGGCGCCACCCGGATGGGGGACGTCGACGGCGTAGTCGCGGAAGTCCGGGAGCCGCAACTCCTTGCGCACCACTCCCCCATTGGCCTGTGGCAACTCGCCCATGCGAAGTCCGGTGGGCGGGGCGAGCTTCGCGATGTCTTCCCGCAGAGCACCTGAATCGTCGAACAGTTCCTCGGGCCTGTAGGACAGGAGCCAGTCGCTCAGGTTCTTCAGATGTTCGTCAGTGTCCCGGGCACTGGCCAGGGGAACCTGGTGGCTGCGCCAACTGCCCTCGGTCTTGTGTCCGTCGATCTCCTTGGGACCGGTCCACCCCTTGGGTGTCCGGAACACGATCATGGGCCAGCGCGGACGCTCAGCGTTGTCCGCACCCTGCTCAGCGGCCGTGGCGCGAATGGTGGCGATGTTGTCCATCACCGTGTCGAGAAGTTCGGCGTAGCGACGGTGGTAGCTCTCCGGCTCCTCATCGTCGAAGCCGGCCGTGAAGATGTGGGGGGTGTGGCCGTAGCCCTGCATGAGGTCGACCAGTTCCTCCTCGCTGATCCGCGCCAGCACCGTCGGGTTGGCGATCTTGAAGCCGTTCAGGTGCAGCACGGGCAGGACGACGCCGTCGCTGACAGGGTTGAGGAACTTGTTGGAGTGCCAGGACGTGGCCAACGGTCCCGTTTCGGCCTCGCCGTCGCCGACGACGGCAAAGACCAGCAGGTCCGGGTTGTCGAAGGCGGCGCCGTAGGCGTGGGAGAGGGCATAGCCCAGCTCGCCACCCTCGTGGATGGAGCCGGGAGTCTCGGGTGCGACGTGGGAGGGGATGCCGCCGGGGAAGGAGAACTGCTTGAACAGGCGCTGCAGGCCTGCCTCATCGCGCGTGATCTCCGGGTAGACGTCGGTGTAGACGCCGTCCAGGTAGTTGCTGGCCACCAGACCGGGTCCGCCGTGGCCGGGGCCTGTGATGTAGAGGGCTTTCTGGTGCCGTTCTGCAATCACGCGGTTCAGGTGGGCATAGAGGAAGTTGAGGCCCGGTGTGGTGCCCCAGTGGCCGAGCAACCGCGGCTTGACGTCGTCGCGGTGCAGCGGCTCACGCAGCAGGGGGTTCCGGAGCAGGTAGATCTGTCCCACGGACAGATAGTTCGCCGCCCTCCACCATGCATGGACTCCGTCCACGTGTTCCGACGTGAGTTCTGGGCTGTCGCACTCTGCTCGGGTACGCCATGTGCTGGTCATGGTTGTCCTCTTCCGATTGCTTCGACGTGGTACTGGCATTCAAGCACCGGCTGGGCCCACGCACGGCTGTGAACGCAATCTGCACCGGTCGACGCGGTACCTGAGCGAACCGTGGTGCGTCAGCGGAAGCGAACGATGTTGTTGAACACCCAACCCTGCGTCCAGAAGTACGTCCGGTTTCCCCTGGCATCCACTCTGGTGGCGATGAAATCCGACCAGATCCAGCTTCGGCACCCGTTGCCTCCTGTCATCGGGGTATCGCACTCTGTGCGCCACTTCCGGCCGTCAACGGCCGTCCATTGGCCCGCCTGTGCCAAGGGATTGCCCACCCATTGGGCGCGAGTCATGTAGGGCAGGTATGTCAGGTTGTTGAAGTACCAGCCCGTCCTCCGGTGGTAGGCACCCTTGCTGTAGGTCACCTGGGTGGCCCAGATCGACGTCCGGCAGCGTACGGTCTGCGAATAGGGCTCGCAGGTGGTGAACCACCTGCGCCCGTTGACGAAGTGGTAGCCGGGGGTCGAGTACAGGTCCGTCTGCCCCGACGACGGCGTGGCAGATGGCGTCACGCTCGGACGGCTCGTCGGACTCAGCGTCGGAGAAACCGACGGTGTCGGAGATGGAGACGGCGAAGGGGCTGCATCCACCCTGACCTGAACGCTCACCGGGCCACCCTGTCCCCCGTCCTTGTCGGTCGCTGTGACGAGAGCGTTGAAGAGGCTGGGACTGGCGTATGCGTGTGTCACGGAGCGTTCGGACGAACCGGTCACAGTCTGGATCGGCGAGCCGTCACCCCAGTCGATCACATAGGTGAACTGGGCGGCCTGGTCCACCGAGGACGGGTCCTTCGCGCCCACCGCGAGGGTGAACGGTGCACCAACGCTTGCTCCTGAGGCACTCGCCACGACAGCGCTGGGCGCTGTGTTGGTCACCGTGAGCGTCACAGAATCCGAGTCGAACGTACGGATGCCGTCGGCCACCTGGACCTTGACATCGCGGGTCCCCGGTCCGTCGTCGATTCCGAGCGCTTCCAACTGGGCCCAGGTCAACGTTGGCGAAACACCAGAGGCATCGCCGAACACACCGTCGCCATTGACATCCCATACATGGACAAGCCCCGGGGATGATCCCGCACCATCCAGTGTCAGGGACCCACCCTCCGCGACGGTGTATGGCCCGCCGGCATCGGCGACCGGGTTGACCGTTTGGTCCACGGAGTCACTACTACTGGGCTGATAGGAGGTACCCCCGCTGTACTCGGCGAGCACAATATGCACGCCGGTGCTGAGACTGGATGTGGTCCAGGTCGCCTTCCCCGCCGACAGGCCGACCGCGACCTCGGTCACGGTTCCGTCGACACTGAAGGAAACGGTCCCCTCGTTGACGGGATCCGCACCGGAGGAGACGGTCGCCGTGAAGGTCACCGACTGGCCCAGAATCAACGGATCCACATCGGACACGAGGGTGGTTGTCGTCGCGGCCTTGCCCACGACCTGTGTGAGCGTGCTGGTACTGGCACCCAGAGTCGCAGTGCCGGAGTACTCGGCCTTCAACGAATGGCTCCCTGCGGCGAGGCTCGACGTCGCCAGCGTCGCCTTCCCGTCTGCGCCCACAACCACCGGTGCACCGATCGGGCTTGCACCGTCCCTGAACTGCACTGCACCCGTGGACACAGGCACGCCACCCGCCGTCACGCTGGCGGTCAACGTCACCTCACCGCCGATGACGGAGGGGTTGGGGGCCGAGGTCAGGGTGGTGGTCGTCGCCGTCTGGGTGGTCACCGTCAGGCACCATCCGCCGGAGATTGAGCCGGCGTCGCCCGACGCGTCGTCATTGACCCACAGGCTCCACTGGCCGTTTGCGCTGCCCTGGTTGAACGTCGAGAGTGTCGTTGCGGGACCTGGTGCCGGGGCCGGCACCGGCATGGCATCGGCGGACCCGTCGTCTGAACTGGTTGGCTTGAAGGTGCCGCTGATCAACGGATTGGGCACACCAGTGGCCGCATCGTCGTCGAATGTCACGTCGACGTTGCCCACAGGGTTCTGGCCGCCGGAATCGCTGAGCAGAAACAGGTTCTTGCTCGGGTCCGGGCTGGAGAGCAACACGTCCAGGTCGATCGGTGCCTGGTGCGAGAGACCCTTGAAAGTCGCCGTGACTTTGGTGATGTGACCGGAGAGCCCGGAGACCGTGATGTTCGACGGATAGGGCCGGGCCGCACCGACGCTGACGATGGTCAGCGGGCCAGTGTTGCAGAACGTGTTGTCGGTGACCACCGTTGGGTTGTCGACCCGTTGGATGAGGGTTCCGTTGCTGCTCAGGAAACCCGTCGCACCGTTGTAGGTCGCACGGATCTCGTGCGTGCCCTCCGCCAGGCCGGAGGTGGTCAAAGAAGCTCTGCCGGAGCCGTCGAGCGCCACGGCCGAGCCGAGGCTGATGCCGCCGTCGCTGAACTGGACGGTGCCGGACGTCACTGCGTTGCCGCCAGCGGTGATGACGGCCGTGAATGTCACCGGATCGCCGGTGGTGGAGGTGGCATCCGATGTGGTCACGGTCGTGGCGGTCGCCACAGTGGAGATTTCCGTGGTGATCGTCAGGCTCCACCCGCCAGCCATGGAGCCGACCTCACCGGACACGTCGTCGACGACGAACAGGTTCCAGTCACCGTTGGGGCTGATACCGGTGAACGCGCCGGCCAGCGTGGCGCTGGACGACGGGGCGGGCGCGGGGGCCGGGAAGGTGTCGGGGATGCTGCCGTTCGTGTTGGTCGGCTTGTGGGTACCGCTCGGCAGTTTGAACACACGGGGTACGGGCCCGGCTGCGGAGTCGGAGAAAGTGAGTTCGATGTTCTGGGCGGTCACCAGTTGGGCAGTGGGACCGTCCGGGCCCGGGTCACCGACGTCGGAGAGCACCACGATGTTCTGGCCGGAGGGAGCGACGACCATGGCATCGATGTCCCCGACCGAGCCGTGGGTGAGGTTGTTGAACGTCACGGTCACATTCGTGACCAACCCGCTCAGGCCCGAAACACCAATGGTGGAAGGGTACGGGACGGCAGGCCCTTTCTGCTGGGGTGACCCGCTCGCGGGGATGTCGATGACAGCCGAGTTCGTGAACGTGGTGGGGCCATCTGCCTGCGCGGACGGCGCACCGACCACGAGCCCACCGAGTGCGACGAAAAGCGCGGTCAGGGCAGCGATCGAGCGGCGTGGATATCTCCCCACGCCTTGTGTGAATGTGGCCATTGCAGCCCCTCCCCGGGTGCGGTCAATCCCGACCAGGAATTGACCTCTGGCGCCAACGCCAGTATCAGAGCAGACTATTAGTCGGTGCTCGGGATAACCAGAGCTGGAGACCAGCAATTTCAACTTCAGACCCGTCGCCACATCAGCGGTGGTTCGAGCATCAGCCACCGCTCAATCAGAAGGAGATGCATGATGGACCCATTCCTCGGTGAACTGCGGTTGTTCGGATTCAATTTCGCCCCGCTGGGCTGGGCACAGTGCCAGGGCCAGTTGTTGGCCATTCCTTCCAACTCCGCACTGTTCGCACTCCTGGGCACGCAGTACGGAGGTGATGGCCGGACCACGTTCGCCCTGCCTGACCTACGTGGCCGCGTGGCGCTCGGAGCCGGGCAAGGCGCTGGCTTGTCGCCGTACCCGCAGGGCCAGATGGGCGGTCAGGAGCAGGTCACCCTGCAGCCAGCCCAGTTGCCACCGCACAACCACAGCGTGGCGGCTTCTTCCAGCGCCACCGGCAAGAACCCGTCCAACGCGTTTCCCGCGGTCACGCCCGACGGTGTGTCCTACGGCACCGCCGCTGACATCTCGATGAGCCCAACGATGGTGGGTGGGGGCGGCGGCAGTCAGTCGCACGAGAACCGGCAGCCCTACATTGCGCTCAACTGGTGCATCGCACTGCAGGGGATCTTCCCTCCGAGAAATTGATGCATTCCCTGCGTCCCACCACGTGAAGCCGAGCGCTTTCGCACGGCGCAGTAAAGCTGGCGTGGCCGAACTCTTCCATGGAGCGACTCAGGCGCGATAGTGTCACCACGCCGTGACACACCTCCCTGGTATTGACGGCGTTCACCCCGCCACGCCAAGGAGAATCATGACCGACTGGCTCGACAGACTTGACAGCTTCATCTGGGGGCCAGCTCTCCTGATACCGCTTCTGCTCGGCACCGGGATCTATCTGACCCTACGGCTGGGCGGACTGCAGTTCCTGAAACTGATCCCCGCTCTGCGCCTGGCATTCGTCGACCGTTCAGAAAAGGATGCCGACGGCGACATCTCGCACTATGCGGCGCTTGCCACAGCACTGGCAGCGACGGTGGGTGTCGGCAACATCGCCGGCGTCGCCACCGCCATCCACCTGGGAGGGCCGGGGGCCGTCTTCTGGATGTGGGTGACCGCGCTCTTCGGCATGGCGTCGAAGTACAGCGAGGCCTTCCTGGGTGTGCGGTTCCGCACAGTCGACGCCAAGGGTGAGATTTCCGGTGGACCCCAGTGGTACCTGAAACACGCCATCCCGGGTGTTCTCGGTCTGGTTCTCAGCATCGCGTTCGCCGTCTTCGCGATTCTGGCCAGCTTCGGCATCGGCAACATGACCCAGTCCAACACGGTTGCCGCCGTGGTCCAGGACCAGTTCGGTGTTGCCCCCTGGATCTCGGGGCTCGTGCTCATGGTGTTCACGGGTCTCGTCCTGATCGGCGGCATCAAGTCCATCGCCAGGGTCACCTCCGCAGTGGTGCCCGCCATGATCGTGCTCTACGTGTTGGCTGCGCTGGTGGTGCTCGCCCTGAACATCGGCGCCGTGCCGGGAGCCATTGGCCTGATCTTCACCGACGCCTTCACCGGTACCGCTGCGACGGGCGGCTTCGCAGGAGCGATTCTGGCCAAGGCCATCCAGTTCGGCGTGGCCCGCGGCATCTTCTCCAACGAATCCGGGCTGGGCTCCGCTGCCATCGCCGCCGCGGCCGCCAAGACCAGGCATCCCGTTCGCCAGGGACTCGTCTCGATGACGCAGACCTTCATCGACACCATCATCGTGGTCACCATGACCGCGCTCGTCATCGTTTCCACTGGCGCATGGACGAGTGAGAACAAGGGCGCGACGATGACGTCGGAGGCGTTCAGCGTCGGGCTTCCCGGGGAGTGGGGCAGCATCATCGTCACACTGGCCGTCATCTTCTTCGCTGGATCCACCGTGCTGGGGTGGGCCTACTACGGCGAACGGTGCGCGCAGCGGCTGTTCGGCATCAGGTCTGTCATTGTCTACCGCGTGGTCTTCACACTCGTGGTGTTCCTTGGAGCCACCACGGAGCTCGCGACCGTGTGGACCTTCTCCGACATCATGAACGGCCTCATGGCGCTGCCCAACCTGATCGGGTTGCTGATCTGCTCGGGCCTGATTGCGCGCGAGACCAAGGCCTACTTGCAGCGCGATCCGGATCTGCGGAATCCGCCACCCGGCAGCACCCTGAACGGCATCCAGGAGTGGGAGAACATCAAGGGGAACTGACGTCCGGCGACGATGGCCGCGGTGTGACGAGTTCCTGCCCCGCGCCGTCCGGCACTGCGGCCAGGAAGGGTGTGATCCCTAGCCGTAGGTGTCGCGTGGGCCGCGGCCGTCGCGGACCGAGCGCCGGCCCTTCTTCCAACTCGGCTGGTTGGGTGCGCGGATGTCGATGCGTTTGACCGTCTGCTCCCCCAGTTCCTTGTTGAGTCGTGCGACGAGCGCTGCTGCGGAGAACTTCATGCCCGTGGCCCACGCGGTGGAGTCACACTGGACCGTGAGGACGCCGTCGACAAAGTTCACCGGCTTGCTGTGTTCCGCGTTGTCCGCACCCACCAGGCCGGCCCAGTTGCGCAACACCGTCGACAGCGAGATGCGCTTCACCCAGCCGCGGCGGTTGCTGACCTGATTCAGGACGCTACCGAGCGACTGGGGGTCGCGGTCGTCAGGACGGGCACCTGAGCGCTGCTCCTCAAACGCGCCGAAACGCCGTCGCTTCATCGACGACATCGGCGGTGGTTCCGGTGGCAGCAGCGGTGCGTTGCGGGCCGTCTGCCGGGCGATCTCGCTGGCCAGATCCAACCCCGTGGGATCGTGCGGTTCGACGGGGAACGAGTCAGCCTCGCCGCTCTCCGGGTCGCGGAACTCCCCGGGTTCAGTCATTGGGTTTCTCCTCCTCCCACACGGCCCCGGCGTCCACCCTGAAACGTCGCTCAGTGGGAAAACTGGGCACGTCGGAGCCGACGGCAGCCGTGATGAGGACCTGTTCGGCATCGGCGATCGCGCCGGCAAGCCTGTCGCGACGGGAGGTGTCCAGCTCCGCGAAGACGTCATCCAGCACGAGGACGGGCTCTGTGCCGTCGTCCCGGACGAGCGCAAAACCGCCCAGACGCAGCGAGAGCGCAAGCGACCAGCACTCCCCGTGCGACGCGTACCCCTTCGCCGGCAACTCGCCCACGAACAGCTCGATGTCATCCCGTTGCGGACCCACGAGCGTGACCCCCCGGGTCACCTCGTCGGAGAGCCTCTCCTCCATGGCGGACAGCAGACGTTCCTGGAGGGCGACGCGCACGTCGTCACTGTCGGCGACGCCGTCGAGGTCAAGGCTGGTCTTGTAGATGGCCTGCACCTGGTTGTTGACCGGCGCGATGGTCTCGTATGCGTGCTGGACGTGGGGCAGCACGTCGGCGAGTGTGTCGAGGCGAGCGTGCAGCAACTCGGCGCCCACCGTGGCGAGTTGCTCGTTCCAGGCTGCCAGCGTGGTCTCGGCGTCCCCGCCACTGGATCGCATGGAGCGCCCCGCCATCGACTTCAGCAGGGCGTTGCGCTGCTTCAGCACCTTGTCCAGGTCCTGCCGAATCCCGGCCATGCGCGGCCAGCGGGTGACGACGAGGGAGTCGAGCCAGCCCCGGCGGTCGGACGGATCGCCGCGGACGATCGCCAGGTCGACGGGCGAGAACACCACGGTCCGCAGCGCACCGACGATGTCTCGAGGACGTGCCACGGGTGCCCGGTTGAGCCGGGCGACGTTGGAGCGACCGTGCGCCACCTCCATTTCGACAGAGATGATGCGCGGATCGTCGTGGGCAGCCTGCACCTTGGCGCGGAGAATGGCGGAGTCGCAGCCGGCGCGGATGAGGGGTGCGGTGGAGGCGACGCGATGGGAGGCCATGGTGGAGAGGTACTCCACCGCCTCGACGAGGTTGGTCTTGCCCTGCCCGTTGGAGCCGACGAACACGTTGACCCCGGCCGCCAGCTGCAGGCTTGCGGTGGGGTAATTGCGGAAGTCCGTCAGGGACAGCTCGGTCACGAACATGGTGCCTCGATGATAGGCCGTTGCCACTGCCGGCCTGAATCCACCGACACCCTCCACGACACGCTGCGGACAGATCCGGCTCGTCGGACCTGAGCCGGGATGTCCTGCTGGGACAATTCCAGAACGTCCACGGCGCACCATGCGGGATTTTCCGGGTGGCCGGGAGGACGGCAATCGCTATCTGGTGCTGGGACTCGGTTCGGGCAGGCCCCCAACCCGGCAGACGTGATCGACAACGTGGCATCAACCCCGGCGCATCCGACGAATGACCGCAGCATCCAGTGGGTGCTGTACTTTGGCACACACTGGTCACCGCGTGAGCAACGCACACCTGACGAGGAGAGCTGTGACAGACCGCGACATACGAGTGGGCGACGTCGAACGCGACGAGACGACTGCCCGGCTGGCCGAACATTTCGCGGCCGGACGTCTCAGCCGAGAAGAATTCGACGAACGGACATCCGCGGCGCTGGCTGCTCGGACCCGCGGCGAGCTCGACCACGTCATGACGGACCTCCCATCCGTACCCGCCACGACGGAACCTTCGACGACAGCGGCCCCAGTCCATAGCAACGGCGCCCCCCAACGAGCGGCGTTCGCCCACTGGCGCCGGACAACGTTGTCCACCTGGGTCATCTTTGCGGTGTTCTTCGTGATCCTGTGGGCCACCACGGGGGCGGGATCTTTCTGGCCGATATGGCCGATCCTAGGATGGGGCCTGGGAGTCGCCATCAGCGGAGTCAAGGCGTACGGCGAGGTCGAGTCCTCCCCGTCTGAGCAACACCCGCAACTCCCGGGTCCGCCCTCAACCTCCTGACCGGATCCCTCGCCGTACAGGGCCATCGCGGGTCGCAATGCCGTGAGACCGTGACACAGCCGGGATCCTCCCACCGCCCATCCATCCGCCCGGCGGCAGCAGCTTCCGCGGATCGGTCATCGTGTGGGTGCTTCTCTGGGCTCACATCACTGCTGTGTCGTTGACATCACGGCACCTTCCCGCCGGCGCCGCTGCCTACGAATCTGCCCGTGAACGCCAGCCTGCGGTGAACGGATCAGTCACTGTGACACCACAGCGGCGCGTTGGCCTGCGAGCTCTTGCCTGAGCCGTCAGACGGCGGTGGGTTCGTCGACCTCCAGGAGGCCGCGGATGTCGCTGGCCGACAGGGGTGCCGCGACGTCTGAAGCCTTGCCCACCACGGCGTCGAAGAGGTTCCGCTTGCTCTCCTGCAGCGCCACCACCTTCTCCTCGATGGTGTCGGCGCTGACCAGCCGGTACACGTTGACGGGCTTGTCCTGGCCGATGCGGTGCGTGCGGTCGATGGCCTGGGTCTCGGCAGCCGGGTTCCACCACGGGTCGAGAATGAAGACGTAGTCCGCCTCCGTCAGGGTGAGCCCGAACCCACCGGCCTTGAGGCTGATGAGGAACACGGGCGCGTCCCCTTCCCGGAACGACTGGATGCGCTCGGCACGATTGCGGGTGCGGCCATCGAGATACTCGAACGCGATGCCCTCCTCCGTGAGCCGCTGCTTGACCAGCGCAAGGAACCCGGTGAACTGGCTGAACACCAGCGCCCGGTGCCCGGAGGATGTGGCCTCCTCCATGAGTTCCAGCAGTGCGTCGATCTTTGCGGAGATGGCCGGATAGGTGGGGTCGACGAGCGACGGGGCAAGGCTGAGCTGCCGCAGCAACGTCAGCGAACGCAGGATGGTGATGCGGTTGCGGTTGACGTCCCCCACCAGGCCGAGCACTTTCTGCCGTTCCCGCGTCAGGTGCCGGTCGTAGAGCTTGCGGTGGGCCGACGACAAGGGCACCGGAACCACCTGTTCCTGCTTGTCGGGCAGTTCCGTGGCCACTGTCGCCTTGGTGCGGCGCAGCATGAGCGGACGGGTCCGGCGGTGGAGCCTGGCCAGCGCTTCTGCGTCGCCGCCCTCGATGGGCTTGCGGTAGACCTCGGTGAACCGCTTGGGGTCGGGGAATAGACCCGGCGCGGTGATCGACAGCAGCGACCAGAGATCCATGAGGTTGTTCTCGAGCGGTGTGCCCGTGAGCGCGATCTTGACGCGCGCCCGCAGCCGCCGGACCGCCTGGTACGCCTTGGAGGAGGAATTCTTCACGAACTGCGCTTCGTCCAGTAGTACTGCGGACCAAGTGAGGCCCAGGTATGCCTCGGCCTCCAGCCGCAGCAGCGTGTAGGAGGTGAGGACAATGTGGGCACCGTCGATGGTGTCGGCCAGGGACACGCCGCGCCGTTTGTCGGTGCCTGCGATCGTCGTCACCCGGAGCGACGGCGCGAACCGGGCGGCTTCGGCCTCCCACGTGCCGATTACGGATGTGGGAGCAACGACGAGGATGGGCCTGTCCAGCTCACCGGCCTCCAGCGCTGCCTGCGCCATCGCGAGCGCCTGCACGGTCTTGCCCAGCCCCATCTCGTCGGCGAGGATCCCGCCGAGGCGCGTCTTCCACAGGAAGGTGAGCCACGCGAACCCTTCCCGTTGGTACGGCCGCAGCGTGGCCTGCAGGCCGGCCGGAGGTTCGACGTCCGCAAGTTCAGTGAGGTCCAGCAGCGCACCGACGGCCGACTGCCATGCCGAGGACTGCTCCGCGATGACACCGAGCTCCACCAGTTCCTGCCACAGGCCGGCGTGCTCGGGGCGGAGCTGGAAGGTGTCGCCGTCGTTGTCGACGAGGACCCGTGCCTCCTCGATCAGGGACCTCAGCTGCTCCAGTTCCGGCGCGTCCAGCATGAACCACGTGCCCGACTCGAGGATCAGGTGATCCTGCCCGGCAGCCAACGCCTGGAACAGGGGGGCGAACGGCACCTTCTCCCCGGCGACGGTGACGTCGACGGCGAGGTCGAACCAGTCCCCCTTCTCGGAGTCGTCGAGCGTGAGCGAGATCGTGGGGCCGTCATCCGCGTGATGGAAGGTGGGCGCCTCGTTGCCGACCTCGACGACGACGTCGTCACGCTTCTCCAGGCCCGGGAGGACATCGTCAACGAACTCGATGAGGGCAAGCCCACTGAATGATGTTTCCACCAGCACCGGCCGATCATTTCGGTCAGTCTCCCGCCACGGCCCCTCCGGAACACTTGCGGCAAGGGCCCCCTCCGCACCCTGGTCACGCACGGGTGCCTCGGAGCGCGTCGGGTGGAGGGAGAGATCGTGTGGTCGGTTCTCCAGGAGATAGCGGAAACCCCACGTGACAAGGGCCGAGTGCCCGTCGAACGTGACGTTGCAGCGCAGGAGGGGCGGTTCTGGTTCAGGAAGGACCACGTCGGGCGCGACCTCGATGGCGAAGCGCTCCCGCAGTCTCGGCAGGTATCCGGTGGCGAAGATGCCGACGTCATGGGCAGGAATCTGCATGCCACCGGTGGTGAACAGGTTGTGCTCGGACTCCGACAGCGGACGGCCCAGCGGTGCCAGCATGAACCGGTCACTCGTCCGCACCGCGATTCCGTGGGCTGGGGTGCCCAGAAGGTCCTTCCAGTTGAACCTGTACTCCTGCTCATCGATCCGGACCACCGGGGTCAGTTCGAGGTCGCCGTCACTCGTCACGATGGTGAAGGCCGGCTCCGCCAGAGACTCCAGCAACTCAGGATCAGGCAGCCGTGAACGGTGGGGACCCTCTCCACCGAGAAGCACGACCCCGGCGTCGACTGCCTGGCGCAGCACGTCCCACATGGCTGGCTGCAGCGTCCGCAGGGACAGGCGCGTGGGGGTGCCGTAGTAGTGGTCAGCGCGATGGGTGTCGCGCAGGGCATTGACGAGTTCCAGTTGCGTGCGATCAATGCCGTCGCGGGTGAACTTCAGATCACTCCAGCTGGCTCCGGTCTTGATCCATCGGTCCTTGCCCCAACGAAGTGGCAGGAGGAACGGTCCTGTTCCGTCATCGTCCACCTGGAGCGCCAGCCTGATGCCATCCGGTTTGGTGGGACTCACGTGCACGACGGAGTCCAGTGCACGACGCCACGCCGGGACGCTGCGGCTGCTCTGGGTGTTGCGGACGTGGAGCAGCAGTGCCGCGGCGTGCTTGCACGCGTAGCCAACGGGGCACGCGCAACGCGACGTCAGGGAATGGGCGTCGGACTCCCGCACCACCGAGACACGGTACGAGCGGTAGCCGGACCCGCGGACCTGTGCAGAGATGAGCTTTTCGGCGGACAGGATGCTGCCGACCCTGTCCTGGGCCGCGTAGTCACGCCCTCGCTCATATGTCTGCGTCCCGAAGAACCGTACGAGGTCGGCCTCAGTGGGTTCAAGCACCCATGCTGGAAAGTTTTTCATCAAGATTTCAATGATAGTGCAGTGGTGGGACTTGACCCCAAAACCACGGTGGGGGTGCCTCTCCAGCGGTGGGCGATCGGCCTCTTGACAGCCTCGACGCAACCTCAGCTGGGCAGGCGCATCAGCATGATGACGTGGCGGTAATCCAGCAACTGGTCGCCGTCCATGCTGGCCAGACCCGTGATGAGACATGGCTTGCCCGGTGCGGTGAAAGCGAAATGCGCGTAGGGCGCGTCCAGCGAGTTCAGGGCGTCCAGGAGGTAGTGCGGGTTGAAGCCCGCAGCGGTGATCGACTGCTCGTCGGTGGTCACCTCCACCTCTGCCGCGATGGCCTCGGAGGCCTGCGCCTGGTCTCCCGTGGCGGCCTCCAGTGCGATGTGGTCATCGTTGATGATCATCCGAAGCGGGGTGTTGCGCTCAGCGACGAGCGAGACGCGCTTCACTGCGGACAGGAGATCGCTGGTGGAGACGCGAACCGCGACGGTGGCGTCGACGTCCATGAGGTGACGCACCTTGGGGAACGCCTGGTTCAGCAGCCGGGTCGTGGCCTCCCGCGTTCCCTTGACGCCCTCGCCGATGAAGCCCGCGACGCCTTCGCCCTCGGACTGCGTGGTGGACAGCGAAACGGTCACCTTGTCACCCGAAGTGAGGGACTTGGCCGTGTCGGCCAACACCTTGCCGGGGACCAGGACAGCGCCCTCGACAGAAGGTGAGGAGGGCTTCCAGTTGATCTCCTTGAGGGCCATCCGGTACCGGTCGGTGGCGAGCAAGGACAGTTGGTCGCCGTTGATCTCGACGCGGACGCCGGTGAAGACGTTGAGCAACTCGTCCCGCCCCGCCGCGACGACCACCTGCGAGACGGCCTTCTCGAACACGTCGGCGGCAACCTCACCGGTCTGCGTCGGCATTTCAGGCAGGCTCGGGTAGTCCTCCACCGGCAATGTCTGCAGGGTGAAGCGCGCCGACCCGCAGGTCAGCTCGACCTTGGAGTGGTCAGCGTTGAGCTCGACGGGCTTGTTCGGCAGCGACCGCGCGATGTCTGCGAGGAGACGACCCGACACCAGCACTGTGCCTTCGTCGCTCACCTCGGCGGGCATGCAGACCTTCGCCGACGTGGTGGAGTCGAAGCTGGAGAGCGTGACCGCATTCCCCTCGGCCTCGATCAGGAGACCCGCGAGGATGGGTGCAGTCGGACGGTTCGGCAGGCTGCGAGCCACCCAGGCCACGGCGTCGGCCAGCGCATCACGCTCCACTCGGATCTTCACGTCTTCGGCTCCTCTGGTTCAATGCTTGATCGTGGCGCCACACATACGGCGTGCGGCGGTTCGCGGGACAGCATACCGGCTGGCATGGCCCGCTCGGGGCAGCGGGATCAGTCCATCGCGATGGACTCGAGAATGTTCATTCGCGAAGCCCGACGAGCCGGGGTGATGGCTGCCAGCACACCGAAGATCGCGGCCACCACGACGTACAGCACCAGCTGTCCCCAGGGGATCGCCAGGTTGGTGATCCCCGAGTCGCGAAGCAGCCGCACTAGCACGACGCCGAAACCGATCCCCAGTCCAACACCCAGTAGTGACCCGAGAACAGCCACCACGACGCTCTCGAGCCGAATGACGCGGCGCAACTGCGGGCGCGTCATCCCGACGGCTCGCAGGAGCCCGATTTCACGGGTGCGCTCCATGACCGAGAGCCCGAGGGTGTTGACGATGCCGAGAACAGAAATCACGATGGCCAGTGCCAGAAGTGCATTGATGACAGCGAACACCTGTGCGAACTGCCCCACGAGACTGTCGGCGTATTCCGCGTTGTCCGTCACCACGACCGTGGGAAGGTCCGCGGCCGCCTCGTTCAGTCCTGCTCGGACGGCGTCCACGTCGGCGCCCTCTGCCATCTTGATCTTGGCCACGGAAATGAGGCTGGCGTCGGCTACCTTCTCGAAGGTCTCCAGGTTGAGGATGATGCTGCCGCGCTGCCCCGGGTCGGAATCACCGTCGAAAATGCCCGTGACAAGCAGTTCGATGGTCCCCCCGTCCAGCGTTGGCAGTTCGAAGGTGCGGCCCATGGGTAGGTCGAGTTCGCGTGACTCGTCCATGGACAGCAGCGCTGATTCACCCTCGGGGTTCAGCTGGCCGGCCAGGATGTCAATAGCTGTTCCCTCGGTCACGGCATCAGGTGTGGTGCCGGAGATGAACACGCGCTCACCGTTCACGGCGGACGGGCTGGTGGAGAAGCTCCAGACCTTGTCCACCCCCTCCACATCCGCGGCGGCGTCCGCGATCTTCCGATCGAAGGGGCGGAAATTGACCGGGGACATCAGGAAGTCCCCGCGCTGGCTGTCGGTCAGACCCGCGCGAACCGACGTCGTGGTGCTGCTTGCGAGAATGGTGACGGTGGTGACGAGTGCCAGTCCGATGGTGAGGGTTGACGCGGTGGCAGCCGTGCGGCGGGGCTGACGGCTGGCGTTGCGCTCGGCGATCTTGCCGACCTCGCCGAAGAACCTCTGGTAAATGCGTCCAAAGAGCCACACCACCGGCCGGCCGATCACTGCAGCAGCCAGCACGCAACCGATCAGCACTGCAACGCAGCCCACGCCGGCCCAGACCAGCGGTTCAGGCACGTCCTCGAAGAACACGCCGCAGATGATCCCGGCGACACCGAGCAGGATGAGGGCGAACCCGATGTGGACGCCGGTATTCACCGATTCGGTTTCGGTGGCGGCATTCGTCATTGCCTCGACGGGACGGGTGGCTGAGGCCTTCCGCGCGGGTGCCCAGGCGGCCACCATCGTGATGATGAGCGCGAGAACATACGACGAGACGACGGCCTGCCACGTGAGGGTGGGTACGGCGGTCCCGATGTCGATGCCGAATCCACCGAGCGCGAGGCCGATGAGGGCTGTCAGCGCCCAGCCTGCGGCGATACCGATGGTGGCGCCCACGAATCCGATGACGGAAGCCTCGAGGAGCACCGAGTTGCGGACCTGATTGCGCTTGGCCCCCAGCGCTCGCAGCAGTGCGAGTTCACGGCTGCGTTGTGCCACGAGGATGGAGAAGGTGTTGAGGATGAGCAGCGAGGCCACCACGAGGGCGATGGCTGCGAAGACGAGGAGGAACGTGTTGATGAACGACAGGCCGATGGACAGCTGTTCTTCCAACTCGTCGGCCTGTTCCTGTCCGGAGACGGCGGAGAGGCCCTCGGGCAGCAGGTTCTGGACGTCGGTGGTGATCTGCTCTGCGTCGGCTCCCTCATCGGTCGCGATCCAGGCGGCGCTGTACTCGGCCGCGCCATCGAGAACCAGGTCACGCATCTCGTCCAGGGTGAAGAACAGGTAGCTCGCCCCGGCAGTCGCGCCTGAGCCGAACGTGCCCGTTCCCGCGATGGTGTAGACGCGAATGCCGTTCTTCGGCGTCGACACTTTGAGCTCATCCCCGACGGCATAGCCACCACGCTCCATCGTGGACGGGTCGATGACCACGTCCCGGTCGTTCTTCGGAGACGAGCCGTCGATGATGCGCGCGCCCTCTGCCCCGCCTGCGGCCGGCGTGGTGTACCAGTTGGTGCCGATGCCGGGTGCACCGCCGAAGGCGAGAACTTTCCCGTTCTTGTCCAGGGGGTAGAGGCTCGTGCTCATCACGACACCTGTGGCTTCAGAAACACCCTCCAGTACGGAGATCTTGTCCAACAACTCCGGCGTCACCCGCGCCTGGACGGTGCTGGCGGTGTCATCAAAGGCTCCCCCGCCTGAGGCAACGTTCACGTCGGCGATTCCCGACTTGAGGATGGAGTTGAAGCTGGAGCCGAGGAGGTTGGTGAACATCAGGGACCCGGACACGAACGCGATGCCCAGCACGATCGAGAACGCGCTCAGCACCAGCCGGAGTTTGCGCCCCATGAGGGAGCGCCATGTGGCATGCAGCATGTATCAGCCCAGCGCCGCGCGGCGCGGAAGGGTCTGCTCGAACTCGTCGGCTTCCTCGATTTCGCTCTGCCGAGGCGCTGCGCCGCCGTCACGAAAAATGACATGGGTGCCATCCGGCGTGCGGTCGGAGGCCGTTGTCGCTTCGGCGAGGTTGGGCGCACCATGGGAAATGTTCGGCGCACCGTTGGGACTGCTCGGGGAGTCAGCTGTGGAGGCGGACGAACGCCACTCCACGTGACTGCTGGCAGCCACGGCCTCCTGTCGTTCCTTGGCCTCGGCCGGCTCGGCCACCTGGTCGTGGCGCGGGTAGATCCTGGCCATTGTCTGCAGGAGCTCATCCTGCGTTGCGTTGCGGAGTTCTTCGATGATCTGACCGTCGGAGAGGAAAACCTGTCGATCCGCGTAGCTGGCAGACAGGGCGTCGTGGGTGACCATCACCACCGTCTGGCCGAATTCGTCGACGCTGCGACGCAGGAAGTTCAACACCTCGGCTGCCGAGGTGGAATCGAGGTTGCCGGTGGGTTCGTCGCCGAACACGATGTCCGGGCGGTTCATCAGGGCGCGGGCGCATGCGACGCGCTGTTGTTGTCCGCCGGAGAGTTCCGATGGTTTGTGGGTGAGACGGTCACCCAGGCCCAGGACTCCGACGATGCGGTCGAACCATTCCTTGTCCACCTTCTTGCCGGCGATGGCCAGGGGAAGGACGATGTTCTCGCGTGCGCTCAGAGTGGGGACCAGGTTGAACGCCTGGAAGATGAATCCGATTCGGTCCCGACGCAACTCGGTCAGGGGTGTGTCCTTCAGTGAGGCAACGTCAGTGTCGCCGATGAACACAGCACCCGAGGTGGGTGAGTCAAGTGCAGCCAAAAGGTGCATGAGGGTGGATTTTCCGGACCCGGAAGGGCCCATGATTGCAGTGAACTCGCCCCCGACGACCTCGAAGTCGACGCCCGCGAGGGCAACCACTTCGGCTGATCCACTGCCGTAATGCTTCGACAGTCCTATGGCACGCGCTGCAATCGTCACGGCGCAACGCTACCAGTGGGCGTCAAAAGCGCTTGTGGTTCAGAACTCTCCACAGCTTTCCCGCGATCTGACTTTGAAGAGATTGATGAGAGTTGTAATTCAGTAGTAGTCATAGCTTCTGTGAAACCTGTGGGGAACTCATCCCATCCCTTGTCAGCGTGGACTTGCTCATGTGGACGTAGCTAGGGAGAACCTCGAACTACACGGGGAGGATTTGTGGGTAACCCTCGGCAAGAACTTGTCATTCGCGGTTCCCACGCCATGTCCACAGGTGGGTGGGCACAACATGTGGACAGATCCGAGCAGTCGAATGCCACCGGTTGGGGCGGGCTGCTGGCGGCTTCCTCGACGGTCTGGATCACGGCAAGGTGTCAGCGCCGGGGCGTGTTGCATGGCAATGGTGGTGCCGGCCATCCGCTGCTCAACTGCCGAGCGTCGGACGAGCAGCAGCGGAGCCGTGTGGCGTCAGTTCAGGATTGCTTGATGCGGTTGGTGAGTTCGGTGACCTGATTGAACAGGTCGCGGTCCACACCCATTTTTTCGTTGATCTTGCGCACCGAGTGCAACACCGTGGTGTGATCCCGGCCGCCGAATTTGGCGCCGATCTTTGGCAGCGACATTTCCGTGAGCTCACGACACAAGTACATGGCGATCTGGCGGGCTCCCGCAATGGTGGCGACGCGACTTGCGCTGGTCAGCTCTTCCAGGGAGATGCTGAAATACGCCGACGTCGCGTTCATGATGGAGTCCGCATCGACGCGGATCTCGCCACCGTCCCGGACCAGGTCCTTCAACACGTCCTCAGTGAGTTCAATGTCGATTTCCTGCCGATTCAGGCTTGCCAGGGCCGCTACGCGCGTCAGAGCACCTTCGAGTTCGCGAATGTTGGTGGTGATGCGCGACGCGATGAACTCGAGCACCTGGGTCCCGGCCGTCAGACGCTGCGAGGCGGCCTTCTTCCGGAGGATCGCGATGCGGGTCTCCAGGTCAGGTGGCTGGATGTCGGTCATCAGACCCCACTCGAACCGCGAACGCAGTCGGGGTTCCAGCGCTTCGAGCAACTTCGGAGGGCGGTCCGACGTCATGACGATCTGCTTCTGCGCGTTGTGCAGGGTGTTGAAGGTGTGGAAGAACTCTTCCTGAGTCTGGATCTTGGACTCGAGGAACTGGATGTCATCCACCAGCAGGATGTCGACGTCGCGGTACGAGCGGCGGAACTCGGCTGTCCGGTTGTCGGAGATCGCGTTGATGAAGTCGTTGGTCAACTCCTCCGTGGAGACGTACTTCACACGCAGGTTGTCGTAGTAGGCATTGACGTAGTGGCCGATGGCGTGGAGAAGGTGCGTCTTTCCCAAGCCGGAGGGACCGTAGATCATCAGTGGGTTGTACGACTTGCCGGGTTGCTCAGCGACGGCGGCCGCCGCTGCGTGGGCGAACCGGTTGGACGAGCCGGCGACGAAGGATTCGAATGTGTAGCGAGGGTTGAGTTTGACAGGTTCCGCAGTGGTGCGGGCACGGGGAAGCAGCGGTGAAGGAACGTTGTCGGCCTCGAAGACCTCCGCAGATGCCTCTGGGGTGTCCGGTACGAGGGTGGAGTCGATCATGACCGCGAGGTGTGTGGCCCGGCCAGCCTGCTCGCTGAGACGACGCTCGATCTCGCTGCGCAGCTTGGACTCGACGCGTTCACGCGTGGTCTCATCGGGCACCGCAAGCATGAGGGTGGTGCCGTGCATTGCCAACGGCTTGGTCCGCCTGAGCCAGGCGCGGGTGGGGATGTCAGCCGCGTTGACGACTTCCTCCCAGAGGTCAACCAACTCCGGGGTAGGGACTTCACTCACCAGAGGTCCCTCCAAGCTCGATGGTTGGGGCCACCCCCAAAATTATTCTTCCACACAGTTTTCCACAGCGGGGTATAACTATCCCTCTTGGGGTCCCCTCAGCACCCATCCTGTGGATAAGCACTGCACAAGGTTACGAAAGTAGTGCCCAGTGGAGGGACTTCGCAACAATTTCGCCAGATTCACCGGTGTGTCGCGTGGACTACGTCGATGTAATTTGCTTGGTTGCCTGCCCGGGGCATCGCGGTTTGTCCAGACCATGCGTCTACGCGTATCGTTGACCAGTCGCTGCCCTTTGGCTGCGACCACTTCCCCTGCCCAGCCCTGGGCAAGTTCCGACAAGATTCCTCGAGGGAGTCAATCCGATGACCAAGCGTACGTTCCAGCCGAGCAACCGCCGCCGCAGCCGCACCCATGGTTTCCGCGCCCGCATGCGCACCCGCGCCGGTCGTGGCATCCTCGGCGCCCGCCGCCGCAAGGGCCGCGTCGAACTGGCTGGCTGAGCCAACAACCGTGCTGCCAGGCGCCCGTCGACTGAGGAGACCCGCGGAGTTCCATGCGGTCTTTTCTTCGAGGGCCCGGGCAGCCACTCCGAGCGTCGTCGTGCACGTGGCCCGGTCAGCAGCCGAAATACCACCCGAATCAACCCGGGTGGGTTTCGTCGTTTCCAAGAAGGTGGGCAATGCCGTGCAACGCAACCGCGTGAAGCGGCGTCTACGTCACATGGTGCCGGTACAGGACACCCCCTTCGGAGCCGACGTCGTCGTGCGAGCGCTGCCACCGGCCGCCACAGAACCTGACCGATTGGCTGGCGACTTTGCCAACGCATGGCGTCGGGCCTTCCGCAAGGCCTCGCCGTGCTGAAGTACCCCCTGATCGGGTTCGTGAAGCTCTGGCGCCGTCTCATCTCGCCCGGCTACGGGGATGTCTGCAAATTCCATCCCAGCTGCTCCACCTACGGGTTGAGTGCGCTGGAGATGCACGGCGGCATCCGCGGATCATGGCTCATCGTTCGACGCCTGGCGCGTTGTCATCCGTGGTCCATGGGCGGAGTCGACTACGTCCCGGGAACAGCCGAGGCCCTTCACTGGGCCGAACAAGAAACATCCACTTCCCCATCGGGCACACCACGTCCCGATTACTCAGCGTCTGAGGTTGCCCCGTGATTGACCTGTTGATTCCGTTAGCCATACCCATCTGGGACAGCATTTACGGTGCCCTGTCGACGATGATGCAGCCCATCTACTGGGCTGTCTCCGGGATCCTGGTGCTGTTCCACTCCCTCTGGTCGAATGTCTTCGACAAGGACTCGGGTGCGGCGTGGGCCCTGGCCATCATCTCCATGACGGTCCTCATCCGTACGCTGCTGATCCCGCTGTTCGTGAAGCAGATCAACTCGGCTCGCAACATGCAGTTGCTGCAGCCCAAGATCCAGGCGCTTCAGAAGAAGCACGGCACCGACCGGCAGAAGCTGGGCGAGGAGCAGATGAAGCTGTACAAGGAGGAGGGCGTGAACCCCGCCGCCTCCTGCGTGCCGCTCCTGATCCAGATGCCCATCCTGCTGTCACTGTTCCGCGTTCTTCAGGGTGTGGCCGACAAGACTCCCCGTGGCCACTTCTTCAAGAGCAATCCGGATCTTGCCGCGTCCCTGCGCAATGCCGAGCTGTGGGGTGCAGGTCTCTCGGACCGCATTCCCAACGGGTTCCCCCCGATCGGGCCCACGCAAATACTTGGCGCGCTCCTGGTCATTGCCATGGTGACAACGCTGTTCATCACTCAGCTGCAGCTGATGCGCAAGAACATGCCGCCGGAGGCCCTCACCGGTCCGCTGGCGCAGCAGCAGAAGATGATGCTCTACATCTTCCCCGTCATGTACCTCTTCTCCGGCTTCGTCATCCCCATCGGTGTCCTCCTCTACTGGTTCACCACGAACCTCTGGACGATGGTGCAGCAGGGCCTGCTGATCCGGAACAACCCGGCACCGAACACACCGGCCTTCATCGATTGGCAGGAGCGCCTGCGCGCCAAGGGCAAGGACCCCGACGAGGTCATGGCCGCGCGCATGGCGAAGCGTCGCCGCACCAAGCCCGCCACCACAGGGCGCACGGTCGCAAGCCCGTCCTCCCCCAACGAAGCTGACTCCGGCGAGGCAGTGGAGGGCGAGGAGATCAAGCCCACCGTGTCGCGCCAGCAAGTGACCCGCAGTACTGTGCGTACCGTCGACGGCAAGTCCGTGGTGACCAGGCAGCAGCCGCGTTCCACCAGCCGCGCCGCACGCAAAAAGAAGTGACGAGCGAAGGAAAGACTGACTCCATGACTGACACCACCACCCCCGCAGCCCCGGCAGCACCCTCCCCCCTGAAGCCGACGGCGGCAGAGGAGGCACTGCTGGCCGAGGGTGACCTCGTGGCTGACTACCTCGAAGAATTGCTGGACATCGCTGATCTCGACGGCGACATCGAGAACTCAGTCAACAACGGCCGCGCGCACGTGGTCATCGACACCGACCAGGAGCGACTGGTGGGCAAGAACGGCGAAATCCTGGAAGCCCTCCAGGAGTTGTGCCGCCTCGTGGTGATGACCGAAACCGGGAATCGTTCGCGCCTGACGCTCGACGTGGCGGGCTACCGTGAGCGTCGACGGGTGGAACTCGTGGCACTGGCGAAGGACGCCATTGCGGAGGTGTCCGAGACTGGTGAGAGCGTGCGCATGACCCCGTTGAACGCATACGAGCGTAAAATTGTGCACGACGAAGTAGCAGCCGCAGGCCTCGTGAGTGAGTCCGAGGGCGAGCCACCACACCGTCGGGTGGTCGTCTCCAAGTGACGTCCCCATCCTTGGGGGACCAGTCCGGAGCGAGCGACGTCGACCAGGAGAAGGTCGAGGATGAAGCTCGCGCCGCGCTGCACTCACGGTTCCCTGAATCGGGAGAGCAACTTGATCGCTATGTCGCGATCCTGCGGAGCAAGGGCATCGAATGGGGGCTGCTGGGCCCCCGCGAGGGCGACAAGCTCTGGAGCCGTCACATCTCCAACTCGTTGGCGCTCGTCGATTCACTGGCCAATGGCATCGACCTTGCTGACGTTGGCTCCGGCTCCGGCCTTCCGGGCATTCCCCTGGCCATTGTGAGACCGGACATCTTTGTCACCCTCATCGATCCGCTGTTGAGGAGGGTCACGTTCCTGACGGAGACCCTCGAGGAACTGCGCCTGCGCAACGTGCGTGTGGAACGGCTCCGGGCGGAGGACTGCGACGAGCAGTTCGACGTGGTGACGTGCCGGGCAGTGGCACCGTTGGAGAAGCTGCTCCGCTGGACCACTCCCCTGTTCTTTCCCTCCGGTGAGCTGCTGGCCCTGAAAGGATCGAGCGCGGAGAGGGAGATCGCTGAGGCCTCCACACTGCTCTCACGATCAAGGATGAGCGCCACGATTCTCGAGGTGCGGGCGGCTCCTGACGTTGAGGGAACGCGAGCCATCAGGGTTGTATCGAAAACCAACTGAGCTAATAGCGATATATCGATAAGTCTGTATTGATGTTCCACGTGAAACGGTGTGACGGAGCGCCTCGCCGCAGGTGCTGCGTCGGCAGCTCGCGGTGCGAGACCCACCCTGGGACAGAACTGCGACCAGGGCCGCACTCACGTCCGCGTTGCGATCAAGGTGGCTCAGGGGGCCTGTGACCCACCGTGGACAGGCGCCTCTCGATCTGGTTGGCAAGGGCGCGGCGAAGAATCCGGCAATGTTGGCGCAGAAGGCCCACTCCCCCACTCCCCCACTCCGCTGCTCTGGAGCGCCGCTCACCAGAGGGCAATGTGACCAGGGTGTGGGGGCAGGACGCATGATCACCCTCTGACCCCAATTCCCGCACCCTCCATGCCTGAGCGGTACTGCTCTGTCCTCTCTGGCGGATGTTCGCCAATCTCAGTTGCAGTATGAGGCGGTGAGTGGTTGGCAGGGTGCTGGCGAAACCCCCTCATGCCCCATCCCTTGGGCGCGGTGTTGGGGGCCATCAACCCCACTC
Organism: Propionibacteriaceae bacterium; assembly: GCA_030537675.1. Classification (GTDB taxonomy): domain Bacteria; phylum Actinomycetota; class Actinomycetes; order Propionibacteriales; family Propionibacteriaceae; genus Arachnia. Next base: position 31,257 of record JAUNVL010000003.1, read on the forward strand.
CCCCAGCCGATGCCGTGCACGTTCAGTGGTTCTGGGCCACGCGCCCCCAGGTGGCCGGGAGGGGGTCTACAGGACAGGTGCCCCCGCAGTTCGGAATGAGCGACGCAGTCATCCTGACCGGGGCAGACCTTGTGAGTGGCGCCGTCTTTCTGAGCAGCGCAGTCGCGTGAACTGGTGTGTCGACGCGCCAACCGCACGGACACTCCTCCTCAACGAGACCGGAAGTAGTGAGATCAGCGGGCCGCGGGGTTCGATGGTGGTGTTTGGTTGCATGGGGGGCAGGGCACGCGTGGTGGAAGTCAGCGGTTCTGGCGCCTGCCTGACAACCAGCGGCGCCGGCGAAGGGCTCACGTAGAATCGGTGGACACGTGGCGGCAAAGACTTCGGGTGGTCGCCGCTGCCCCCGGATGATCGGCAGGTCGCGATGAGCTGCGGTCTTCTCGAGTCCTATAACTTTATAACCCCAAGTCTATTTACCGACAAGGCGATCTAACGCTATAAGTTTGTTGAATCCGGCATTGCGCTCAGATGATGACCAGTGCGAGACCAAAGTGTGGTTGAGGATGATGCTTCGTCGGCGAGTGGTTGATGCACTTCGACAAGTCACCGATACAGTTGGCTTCGTCGTCGAGAGGAAACACCAGGATGGCACTGTTCTTCCGCAAACCCCGCCCGAAATCCAAAGAGGGACCCCCCACTTCCCTTCCTGAGCGAGCAGCAGACAGCGTTTCACGTGAAACGGTCGTCAAGCTCCCCGATGGGCCGCGTCGAGCGGCGTACGACCGTGAGGACGACGACTGGGGCTCAGACCTCGATAGTGAGTACGGCATCGAACTGGAGCCCGCCACTCCCCCACTCACGTTCCAGCGCCCTGACGAGCCCCGAATTTTCGTGGTCGTGAACCAGAAGGGCGGCGTGGGTAAAACCACCACTGCCGTCAACATTGCTGCCGCGCTGGCTTTCGGCGGACTGAATGTACTGGTGGTGGACACCGACCCCCAGGGAAATGCCTCCACCGCCTTGGGTGTTGATCACGGTCCCGGCACCCGTGGCACGTATGAGGTGCTCATGGACGAAGCCCGGATCGCTGATCTGGTGCAGCAGTCCCCCCATGCGCCGAATTTGCACGTTCTTCCGGCGGCAATCGACCTCGCCACCGCTGAACTCGAGCTCGTGAACGAATCGGGCCGTGAATCCCGGATGAAACGCGCTCTCGCGGCTTACATCGAGGAATCCGCGGTGGATTACGTGTTCCTTGACTGTCCGCCGTCGCTCGGTCTCCTGACCCTGAACGCTTTGGTGGCGGCAACAGAGATCATGGTGCCCATCCAGTGTGAGTACTACGCGCTGGAAGGTGTTTCCCAGCTCGTTCGTACCATCGAGCGCGTCAAGGGGAACCTGAACGACACTTTGGAGCTCACTACGGTGGTGTTGACAATGTTTGACTCCAGGAACAACCTCAGTCGAGAAGTTGCACGTGAAGTACGCACACATTTCGCCAAGGAGACGCTGGATGCCGAGATCCCCAGATCCGTACGGATTGCGGAGGCCCCCAGCTATGGACAGACCGTGCTGACCTACCAACCCAAGTCGACTGGTGCAGTCGCCTACGTGAAGGCAGCGGAACAAATCGCCAAGTCCATCGCAGAGGAGACGCGCACATGATGGCAGCAGCCAAGCCGCACAGTGGACTGGGCAGGGGACTGGGGGACCTGTTCGCCCGCACTGACGAAGATTCAGGCCCCGGAGCGAAGTCAGTCCCGCTCCAGGACGGCTCATACTTCGCAGAGTTGCCCATCGAGCAGGTGAATCCCAACCCCAGGCAGCCTCGGACAGTTTTTGACGAGGATGAACTGGAGGAACTGACGGCATCCATCGCCGAATTCGGGGTTCTTCAGCCAGTCGTTGTACGTGAAGCCGGTCGCAAGCGTTTCGAGCTCGTGATGGGAGAGAGAAGGTTCCGGGCCAGTCAGCGCGCCGGGAAGGAGACCATTCCAGCCATTGTGAGGGCCACGGAGGATGAAAGTCTTCTTCGGGACGCACTTCTGGAGAATCTCCATCGCGCTGATCTCAACCCTCTGGAGGAAGCGCGTGCGTACCAACAGTTGTTGGAAGACTTCGGATGCTCCAAGGAGGAACTTGGGAGACGGATCCACCGAAGCCGTCCCCAGATCTCCAACACCCTGAGGTTGCTCAACCTGCCTTCCAGCGTCCAGCTGAAGGTGGCGGCCGGCGTCATCTCTGCGGGCCACGCAAGGGCCCTGCTGGGTCTGGGGGATCCGCGGTCCCAGGAGATCCTGGCCGATCGGATCATTGCGGAAGGATTGTCAGTCCGAACCACCGAGGAGATCGTCGCGATGGGGGAGGGGCGGACCCCGACCAGTCGAGCGCCTCGCGGTCCCCGTCCTCCAAGTGAGCACGAAGCTGATCTCGCTCGCTCACTGAGTGATCACTTCGATACTCGCGTGAAGGTGGACATTGGCCGTGACAAAGGGAAGATCGTCATTGAATTTGCCTCGGGGGAGGATCTGGAGCGCATTCTGGCCGTGATCGACCAAAGACAGCTGTAACCACTTATCGACTTAACCATCAGGCAATATAGCGATAAAGCCATACTGCGGTGTCCCATCCGAGGTCGTGCAGCGCATCACGGTGGAGAGCTACCATGGGGGCCGTGTACGATCCGAACTTCATCGAGCCCGAAGACCTGCCGAAGATTGAGGCTGCGCTCACACGCTACCGGGTGATGGCGTGGGTGGTCGGTGTCCTGCTCGTCGTACTGGTGATGATCGGGCTACCACTGAAGTACCTGGCAGGCAATGGGCGTGTGGTGTTGTGGACCGGAGTGCCACACGGCTGGCTCTACATGGTTCTGCTCATCACGGCGTATGACCTGAGCCGTCGCGTGGGCTGGTCCATCAAATGGGTCCTGCTCATCATGGCAGCCGGAACGGTACCGTTCCTGTCCTTCGTCGCCGAGCACCACGCCACCAAGGACGTCCACAAGCGCATCGCGGCCGCAACATCAGGGGCCACCGCCTGACACCTGTGTCAGCTGACCTCCGAGGGCTCCAAGCCTTCGACGTCGACGGGGTCAGGCCGTAGGCCACGGGCAACGACGATGCTGAAGGCGATCGCGGCGGCGGCAAAGACCCACCACTGCAGGGCGTAACCCTGGTGCATGTACGTGCCCTGCACCTCGGGCAACTTTGCCTCGGCAGCATCCAGGCCGAAACGCTGAGCGCCGTCGGTCGAGAGAGTGACGTAGCCGGCGATCAGGGGCTGAGGCCACTCCTGGACCAGTTCCTGGAGACGGAGGGTAGCGGACGAGCCGACGGGCGCATCTGAGGGGGGAGTGAGGTTGCCCTCTTGGTCACCAGCGGTGAAGATGCCCTCGACGTCCATCGGGCCGGCGTCGGTGATGTCCACGTCGCGAGGAGTCAGACCCAGAACGAGCGGGACGATCCGCCCGTCGCTCATTTCGAACGGGACGGCCACGCGCATGGGCCACTGCGAACCCACCAGCAGTTGGTGACCGGGCACCACTTCACCCGTGAGCTGCACGCGACGGCCATAGACGTCGTCAATGGTGCCGTCCACGGCAACGCTCTGTGCCAACGAGACGGGCGCCTGCGCGGCTCGCTCACCGGCCACGTCCGCGATCGAGCTCTGGAACCGGGCCATCTGCCACAGGCCCATCACCACCATGCCGATGGCCACGAGAATTCCCGCGAAGATCGTCAGCCCCTGGCGGAACTTCAGGTTCATCGGTCGCCGCGGGCGAGGTCAACGAGCGACGAGAAGACCTGACCCAGTTTCATGCCTGCGGCATCGAATGCGAGCGGCGCGAGGGAGGTTTCCGTCATTCCGGGCGCGACGTTGGCCTCGAGGAACACGGGAGTCCCGTCTTCGGTCACCACCATGTCTGCCCGCGACATGTGGCGCAGGCCCAGAGCCTCGTGGGAGGCAACGGCAAGATCCTGGGCAGCCTTCAACGTCTCTCCCGGTAGTTCTGCCGGGGTGACGAAGCGGGTGGCACCGGCGGTGTAGCGGGCCTCGTAGTCATAGATCCCAGAGGTGGGACGGATCTCGACGGGTGGCAGTGCCCGGGGGCCGTCACCCTCATCAAGAACGGTGACGGCCAGCTCCGTCCCTTCGATGAAGTGCTCCACCACGGCGACAGGACCGTAGGCGTAGGCGCCGACGAGAGCGGTCGCCAGTGCTTCCTGGTCATGCACTTTCAGTGCGCCGAGCGCGGATCCGGAGCGTGAGGGCTTCACCATGAGCGGGTAGCGGAGCTGGTCGCCGAGAGCGTGCATGAGCGATGACGCACCCAACTCGCGGAAGATGTCGTGGGGGAGTGCCACCTGCCGTGTGACCCGCAGCCCTGCGTTGGAGACCACCTTGGTGGCGATGGACTTGTCGAAGGCGAGGCGGGACGCTGAGCCCGTGGAGCCGACGAATGGCACGCCCAGCAGGCCGAGAACCTCACGCAGGGCCCCGTCCTCACCGAGGCCTCCGTGCAGCATGGGGATCACCACGGGATCAGGGGTGGATGTCACCACACTGACCAGTGCTGGGCCAACATCCGCTTCCACGACGTGGTGACCCTTGTCGCGGAGCGCCTGGGTGACGCGACGCCCCGACCTGAGGGACACGTCGCGCTCATGGCTCAGTCCACCAGAGATCACAATGACGGTCATCGAAGCATCAGTCCTTGTCAAGTGCATTCCAGTCAGTAAATATCGGCGCCAGGACCCGAGGTCTGGGGATGCTTGGCGGGTGCGGTCACGCCGAAGATGTTCAGCATGTCGAGTTCGTTGCGCACCACGTCAGCGAAGCGTTCCACGCCGGTGACGATCCGGTCCGCGGGTGGGAAGCAGTAGGAGAGCCGCGCGTTGCGTGCGCCCTGGCCGTCGGCGTAGAAGGCAGCGCCCGGGACGAAGGCGACCCGGGCGTCCACTCCGCGGGGGAGCATGGCTTGGGTGTCGATGCCCGCGGGGAGCGTCACCCAGACGAAGAAGCCACCGATCGGGTGAGTCCATGACGTGCCGGACGGCATGTGGTCGGCGAGTGCCTTGAGCATGGCGTCGCGCCTCACCCGGTACATGTCCCGGAACAGCGCGATCTGTCCTTCCCAGTCCGAGTTCTCCAGGTAGTTGGAGATGGCGAACTGGCTGAACACGGGCGGACAGAGCGTGGCGGACTCCTGTGCCAGCACCAACTTCTCGCGCACGGCGTGCGGCGCCAACACCCAACCCACGCGGAATCCCGGCGCAAAGGTCTTGGAGAACGAACCGAGGTAGATGACGTCCTCATCCACCGAGCGCATGGCGGGCACCGGTTCGGCGTCCAGCGAGAGCAGGCCGTAGGGGTTGTCCTCCACCACCAGGATGCCCAACTCACGGCATGCCTCCAGCACTTCCAGACGCCGTTCCCACGGCTGGGTGATGCCGGACGGGTTGCTGTAGTTCGGGATGGTGTACAGGAACTTGATGCGCTTGTTCTCGGCCTGGAGCCGGCCGACGGTTTCGCGCAACGCCTGCGGATCAATCCCCGATTCATCGCTCGGGACGTGGACCACCTCGGCCTGGTAGCTGAGGAACGTGCCGATGGCCCCCACGTAGGAGGGGGATTCCGCCAGCACGACGTCACCGGGGTCGCAGAAGATGCGGGTGACCAGATCCAGGCCCTGCTGGGAGCCGGCGCTGATCATGACGTCGTCGGGATGCGCAGAAATCCCCTCCAGGGCCATGACGTCGCAGATCTGTTCCCGGATTCTGGGTTCGCCCTGCCCCGACCCGTACTGCATGACCTGCATGCCGTTGCTGGCGATCATGGACGCCATGTTGGACGCGATGTCACCCAGCGGCAGGTCCTTGATGTTGGGCATGCCGCCGGCCAGGGACACGATCTCAGGCCGGTTGGCGACGGCGAACAGTGCCCTGACCGCTGACACCTTCATGCCGTGGGTGCGTGCGGCGTACCGGTCGACGAAGCGGTCCAGGCGGGTGTCGTGGCGTGGGAACTGTGCGGTCATTGCATCGCTGCGTAGAACGACTCGACCAGTGATGCCAGTTGCTGGAACTCCTGCTCACTGAGGCCTGCCACGGCGATGGCCGTCTCATCGATGATGCGTGCGCAGACGGGGAGTTGGGTGTCCGCCGACATGCCACACTTCGCATCTCCGACAGCTTCGACTTCTTCGACCCGAAGGTTTGCGAGGTAGTCCTCCAGATCGTCCTCGGGGCGAGACAGGAGTAGAAGGACCTTGACGCTGCCATCCGAGTAATTGGCACGGGCGATCTCACGACCGGCCGGGGCGCTCGAAGGGCTGGCGCTCTCCCCCTTGACCATGTTGCCGACGCTCACCGGTGGTTCCAGGGGCCATGGGGGCTCCTCCTCCACCGTGGGCGTCGGGACGGCTTCGGTGCTGCCGGGCTCACCCAGGGTGAGGCCCAGCCAGAGCGCCATGAGGAGGAGCAGGGCCACGAGGGTGAGTCCACCCACTTTGACGAGGAGGGGCATCTTTGGCGGGTCGACGGCCTGCGTCGAGTGCGCCAGGAGTTGCTCCGTGGATGGCTGGGGTACGTTGCGCCACTGCGCCGGGTCACCGAGCCCTTCGGGCTGGGCGTCGACGGGGATGTCCTGGTTCTCGTCGGATTCGCTCATGTCAGAGCAGTTCGTCGATGACCTTCTTCAAGGCGTTCTTGGATTTACCACCCGAGAGCGACTTGGCCACACGTCCTGCCTGGAAGAACTGCAGCGTGGGCAGGCTGAGGATGCCCTGTTGGGCGGCCAGGCCGGGCTCGGCGCTGGTGTCCACCTTCACGAACTTCACCTGTCCCGCGTAGGTCTTGGCGAGTTCGTCGATGATGGGGGAAAGCTGCTTGCAGGGTGCACACCAGTCGGCCCAGTAGTCCACGACCACCAGTTCGGGTGCCATCAACACCTCGTCGGCAAAAGTGGCTTCCCGCACGTCGGTCACTGCCATATCGGATGCTCCTTGTGTTGGGCTGGACGCTGAACCCTGTCCAGTCTAGGTCTTCGTGGAAGGTGCAGGGTCAGGGTGTCTGATCCATGTCGTCCAGCGCTGCCAGGTACTTCTCTGCATCCAGAGCCGCCGAACAGCCTGAGCCGGCTGCCGTGACGGCCTGCCGGTACGTGTGGTCCACGAGGTCACCGCAGGCGAAGACGCCGACAAGGTTCGTTCCGGTGGTGCCGGGCTGGGTGAGGACGTAGCCCTCGTCGTCCAGTTCCACCTGTCCCTGCACCAACTCGGAGCGGGGGTCATGACCGACGGCGATGAACAGCCCCTGCATGGGAACCTCGCGGCTCTCACCCGTGACCGTGTCGGTCAGGGTGATGGATTCGACGGAGTTCTCGCCGCCGATGCCGGACACCGTGGAGTTCCACGCGAAATCGATCTTCGGGTCACGCTGGGCGCGGCCGGCCATGATGGCGGAGGCGCGGAGTTCGTCGCGACGGTGGACCACGGTGACCTTGCTGGCGAAGCGGGTCAGGAACGTGGCTTCTTCCATGGCGGAGTCGCCGCCACCCACCACGGCAATGTCCTTGTTGCGGAAGAATGCGCCATCGCACGTGGCGCACCACGACACTCCGCGGCCGGAGAGTCGCTCCTCGTCCGGGATGCCGAGCTTGCGGTAGCCGGAGCCCATGGCGAGGATGACGGCGCGAGACTTCCACACGACGCCGTCGGAGTCGGTGACCTCCTTGACGGCGCCGGTGAGCTTCAGCTCGGTGGCGTCGTCGGTGATGATCTGAGTGCCGAAGCGTTCCGCCTGGGCGCGCATCTGCATCATGAGATCCGGCCCCATGATGCCCTCGGCGAACCCGGGGTAGTTCTCCACGTCAGTGGTGTTCATGAGAGCACCGCCGGAATCCAGTGAGCCTTCGAAGAGCACGGGCTCGAGAGCGGCGCGTGCTGCATAGATGGCTGCGGTGTAACCCGCGGGTCCTGATCCGACGATGATGACGTCGTGGATCTTCTCGGACATGTGTGTTCTCCCAGTTCTTCGGCGATGTGCCCTGCCCATCCTAGGAGGACAGGCAAGGTTCCCGCCCTTCGGCCTGCGTGAGGGCCCGGGTCAGCGGTTCGCGGCGCGTCGCACCAGCAGCGCGGAGCCGAGGCCCAACGCCAGGACCACTGCGGCGGCCCAGACCGCTGCGCCGGCCGCCGAGGCGAACTGAGTGGCGTCCACGTCGCGGAAGTTGCTGCTTCCCAGCGCCACCGCCAGTGCTGTACCGCCGACGGCGCTGCCCAGTGCGGAGCCGACCTGCCGGACGGTGCTCTGGACGGCGCTTCCGGAGCCCGACTGGCTGACGGGAACATCCCGCAGCACCGTCGACGTCAGCTGGGCGGATGCAAGGCCGAGTCCGACGCCGTAGGGCAGGAGGACCAGCGCCACGAGCCAGGGAGACAGGCTCATGCCCACGACCACTGCCGTGCCGACGATGCCGACGAGTTCCAGCCCGAGTCCCAGCACCACCACGTTGGGTGAGCCGAAGCGGGCGGACAAGTGCCTGGCGCTGGCGCCCGCGATGAAGGCGCCGCCGGCCATGGCTGCGAGCACGAAGCCCGCGCCCAGGACGTCGAGGCCCAGTGAGTTCACGAGGTGCAGAGGAAGGATGAAGACGAGCGAGAATTCCCCGACGGCCACCAACCCTGCGGTGACGTTGCCCCAGGCGAAGGTGGGGATGCGGAACAGGGTGGTGTCGAGCATTGCCGAGGCGTGCCGCTGCGTGCGGCTGGCCTCACGCAGCACGAAGACCGTGATCAGGATGGCCCCCAGTGCCAGGGCGATGGGGACGGGGGAAATCGCAGCGTCCACGGGCCAGGTGAGGGAACCGATGGCAAAGGGTGCCTTCGGTGAGAACCAGCCGAGGCTGGAGCCCTCGATGAGCCCGAAGACCAGGGCGCCGAAACCGAGGGCGGACAACACGGGGCCGACGAGGTCCCAGCCGCTGCCCTCGTCCGTTCCGAGGGTCTCCCTGACGTAGAAGGTGGCGGCGAAGATGACGCCGATGCCCAGTGGGATATTGACCCAGAAGATCCAGGGCCAGTCCGCCACCTGGGTCAGCCAGCCACCCAGGAGTGGACCGATGGCAGCGGCGCCGGACATCACGGCGCCCCAGACGCCGAACGCCGCGGCGCGGTCCTTGCCACGGAAGGTGGCATTCACCGTTGACAGTGTGGAGGGCAGGATCAGTGCACCGCCCACGCCCTGGACGGCTCGGGAGGCGATCAGAAGATCGCCGCTGGTGGCCATGGCCGCCAGGATGCTGCCGAGCATGAAGATGGCCACGCCCCCGATCATCAGCCGCCGTCGGCCGAACCGGTCGCCCAGACGGCCGAACGTCAGGAGGAGGGCGGCGAAGACCACCGAGTAGAGGCTGTTGATCCACTGGGCCTCGGTGAGGCTGAGGTCGAGGTCACCGATGATGACGGGGAGCGCCACACCGACGATGGTGCCGTCGAGCACCACCATGGCGAGCGCGAGGGCCAGTACCCACAATCCGATCCAGTCGGATCGTGTGGGGCGGCTTGCTTCGGCCTGGCGCATTTCGCTCATCAGACCGCTTCGCTCACCAGTTCGGCGCGAGGTGCTGATGCGTCAGCCTTCAGGCGGGAGCGCAGGGCAAGGAAGAACATCACGAAGGCAACGGTGAGGGCGATGTGGCCCAGCCCGGAAATGCCGGCGATGGCCTTGCTCTCAGCCGCTGCGCTGCCGAGCACCTGCAGCGAACCCTTGAACACCTGGGCGCCCACCGTGACGACGGTGCCAGCGACCCAGGTCCAGAAGAAGCCGCCGAACGCCTTGCTGCGGCTGAGTTCGAACTCGCGTTCCAGCAGCAGGAAAACCAGGCCGAAGACGGTGCCGAGGACCAGGAAGTGCGTGTGGGTGGTGGACAGCTGGGTGCCACCGGGGTGATCGGTGAAATGCGTCAGCTCTCGGTAGTACAGCCCTGCCAGCAGCCCCAGCCCGGTGAAGGCGGCCGCTGCGCGGTAGAACATGGTGGTGGCGCGTGTCATGAAACTTCTTTCCGGTTGAACTCAAGCGACGGTGTGTCTCTAAGATGCTTTCATTCTAGGTTGGAGACACAGTGTCGTCAACTGAGAAGCATGGGTTAGAATGAGGCACTCAGGTCCGAAAGGTGGAGTTCCGCATGCCCCGTATCTCTGCGCCCACCGTGGCCGAACATCGCACCAGGATCCAGCGTCAGCTCGTGGATGCCGCCGAGCAGATACTCCGCTCCGGCGAGCCCGATGCGCTGACGGCCTCGGCCGTGACATCCGCCGTAGGCATCGCGCGCAACAGCATCTACCGATACGTCGAGAGCGTCGACGATCTGCGCGGCCTCGTGCTCGCCCGCCACCTCCCGGCATGGCTCGACGCGGTGGAGAGTGAACTGGCCACCATCGAGGATCCGGCAGAGCGCATCGCCGTCTGGGTGCGCGCCAACGTGGAGCAGGCCGCGCGCAGCGGGCACGGCTGGCTCATGGGTTTGGGACAGACCACCGTGCCGTCCGAGGCCACCGTCAAGGTCATGGAAACTGCCCACGCCGTCATGCGCGACGTTCTTGCCGACGCCTGGATGAGGCTCGCGGAGGACCGGGACGCGGCCATGGTGGCCGCCGGCTTCACCCGCGGCATCCTGGAGTCAGGTTTCAAGCAACTCGATGCTGGTCGTGATCCCGAGCTCGTCGCCCGGATGGGTGAGGAGACGGCACGCTGCCTCGTCGCCGTCGTCACTGGCCGCCGCTGAGCGACCGCTCGTGACCGCGTGCGGTCAGACCTTGCCGCGCAGGATGCGTTTGAAGTAGACCACCGGCAGGACGAAACGGTCCACCCACCACATGGTCCTGCGGGGGCGGATGAGGTCGATGATGGGCACGCTCGGCTGGGGTTGGCCGTCACGGTCGATCTCGACGAGCATCAATTTGTGACGCTCCACCGTGATGGGCATGACGGTGTAGCCGTCGTACTGGTCGAACGATGACGGATCAGACGTCAGGATGTTGTGGGCCAGCACCACCACCTGCTTGCGCAGCGCGCCGCCGGAAGGTTTGATGCCCAGATCGGCGACGTCGCCCAGCGACCAGATGGCGGGGTGTCGGCGGTGTTGGAGTGTCAACGCGTCGACGTCCACGAGGCCGGCTGCGGTGTCACCTGCCAGGTCACTTTCAGCGATCCATCGCGGGGCGCGGTAGTGGGGGATCACGTGGGCGTAGCTGACGTCATCCAGCACCTGATCGCCCCCGGACGTCGCGATCTGGACGCTTCTGTCATCGAGGCGGGCGACGTGCGCCTCGCGGTGCACGGTGATTCCATACGACTCCAGCTCGGCTTCCAGAACCGCGTCGGCTCGGGGAACTGCGATGGGGGAGGGGCCTGGCAGGACGAGGTGGACGTCGATGTTCTGCAGGACGGTGCTTCGCCGCCAGTGGTCGCAGGCCATGAACAGGGGTTTGAGGGCGGTGGCGCTGCATGGTGCCGGTTCCGGTGGCATGGAGAAGACCACACGGCCTTCGGTCAGATCCTGCAACGCTGGCCACACGAGGGGTGCGGTCTGGACGATGAACGAGGAACCGGCCCAGCCGGCGGCGTACGCCTCGGCCAGACCGGGCGTGGCGTCCCAGTCCTCCTCGAGGCCGGTGGCCACCACCAACGTGGTGCTGCGGATCTGGCGGCCGCTCTTCATCAGCACGCTCGGACCGTCGACGTCCACGGACACCACCTCGTCCTGGACCCAGGTGCAGCCACCGGGCATGACGCCGCCTGCTGGCCGCTCGAGTGACGCCATCGTCGCCTCCCCGGCTCCCACGTAGTTCAGGAGCGGACGGTAGCGGTGGGTGGACTCGGACTCCACGATCGCGACGTCCTGGGCACCGTCGAGGAGCAGTCGCGCCGCCAGTGAGATTCCGGCGTTGCCGCCACCGATGATCAGCACCTCATGATGTGTCATGTGCTCCCCCAAGTCCTCACCCGCTGTGGACCACCAACATAGCTTCGGGCAGAACCACGGCGTCAGCTTCACTCTCGGCGGATAAGTGCGGCCAGATCCATTTTGAGGCTGTTCCACGGCCGGCGGGATCCAGACGTACTTTTCCGTCACGTGACTGCCGTGCACCCGGGTAGGGGACGGGTTCAGCGCTGCAGCGCCGGTCCGGGGGCGATTCGGACGGGCCCTCGCGCCGCGCGGACATCGACCGGTTCGCCCTTCTGCTGCACCACGACGACCTGCTGTTCCACCAGTTCGTGAGCAACGTCACGAGCCACGGGGACGACGCCCCGCCACTCGGTGCCACCGACGACACGCGCCGCGTCGCTGGGACAGATGGTGCTGCCGTCCCGGTGGCGCAGGAGCGTGCGGATGGTGGCGGCCAACCGGTCCCGAAGGCCCTGCTCGCTGGCGTCCTCCCACCACGGCTCGCCCCGCTCCCCGAGGGCCACCTTGGCGTCCTGGACCAGCGGCCGTGCGTCGTCGCCGCGACGACCCACCTCGCGTCGGGCACGCATCAGCTCGGAGACCAGTTCGGTGCGCAGGTTCTCAGGGATGCCGGTGTCACTCGCACGCCACTTTCTTCCGTTCACCACGATGTGGTGCCCGTCCGCTGTGCGCTCGACGTCGTCGGTCATGAGGGCGAGCCTAGAGGGGCCCCTGATCATTGCTCCCTCGGCACAAAGCGTGATGAGGGGCGCCGAACCAGTCGGCGCCCCTCACGTCACGCGGTCAGTTTCTCGCGTTCGTGTCGGATTCCCGCAGGACGGCACTGGTGTCCAGGCCGTCGGATCCGGCTTCCAGGTTGGCCTGCACAGCAGCCTTGATGCGGGCGCCGATGTTCTCATCGACGCAGGACCAGTACGTGAACGCGCGCTCCAGCACCTCGGGGTGGATTCCCGTCAGGGCACCCGAGACGGTTCCGACGAAGCGCTCGCGGGTGGCGTCGTCGAAGACCTCACGCACCAGCGTGCCGGCCTGGCCCCAGTCGTCGTCCTCGGAATGCAGGATGTAGGACTGGCGCACCATCTCGCCATCGGCCTCCCAGCCCTCTGCCACAGGGCCTTCCTGGTCGGCGTAGGACCGTCCGAAGCTGTTGGGCGCGTAGACGGGCGCATCACCGGAGTGCTTGTAGGCCATGTTGCCGTCCACCATGTACGGATCCGGCGCATCGTTGATGGGCTGGTTCACGGGAAGCTGGTGGAAGTTGGTCCCGATCCGGGCGCGGTGCGCATCGGCATAGGCGAACACACGGCCCAGCAGCATCTTGTCGGGTGAGAAACCGATCCCCGGAACCGTGTTGCTCGGTGCGAAGGCGGCCTGCTCGATCTCTGCGAAGAAGTTCTTCGGGTTCTCGTTCAGGGTCATGGTGCCCACCTTGATGAGCGGGTAGTCAGCATGCGGCCACGTCTTCGTGAGGTCGAACGGGTTGAACCGGTAGTCCTTGGCGTCCTCGTACGGCATGACCTGGACGGAGAGCTGCCAGCTGGGGTACTCGCCGCGGCCAATGGCATCGAACAGGTCACGACGGTGGTACTCGCCATCAGCACCGGCGAGACGCTCCGCCTCGGCGCCCGTGAGGTTTTCCACGCCCTGGTCGGTGTGGAAGTGGTACTTGACCCAGAACTTCTCCCCGGCCTCATTGGTCCACATGTAGGTGTGCGAGCCGTAGCCGTTCATGTGTCGCCAGGAGCGGGGCAGGCCACGGTCGCCCATGAGGTAGGTGACCTGGTGCGCGGACTCGGGCGTGTGGGTCCAGAAGTCCCACTGCATGGTGGCGTCGCGCAGACCCGAGTCGGGCAAGCGCTTCTGGGACCGGATGAAGTGCGGGAACTTCATGGGGTCACGGACGAAGAACACGGGGGTGTTGTTGCCCACCAGGTCGAAGTTGCCCTCGGTGGTGTAGAAGCGCAGGGAGAAGCCACGCACGTCACGCCACGTGTCGGCTGAGCCCTGTTCGCCGGCAACGGTGGAGAAGCGGGCCAGCATGCGGGTCTTGGTGCCTGGCTGGAAGACGGCTGCCTTCGTGTAGGCCGACACGTCGCCGGTCACCTCGAACTCACCGAACGCGCCCGAACCCTTGGCATGCGGCCGACGCTCAGGAACGTTGGCACGGTTGAAGTGGGCCAGCGTCTCCACCAGGTGCACGTCGTGGAGCAGCAGCGGACCGTTGGGGGAGAGGCTCAGGCTGTTGCGGTCCGACTCCGCGGGTGCGCCGTTGGAGAGGGCGGATCCACTCGGGTTGGTGCCGTCGTGGATGAGGTTGTCCGAAATGTTGTTCATGGTGCCTTTCTCGAGGGTGTGACGGGTGCCCCGCAGCGGCGGGCCCGTTGTGTGTGGGGCCTGTAGTTTCTCAGACCGGATTCTGTTGGCAGACGGGGCACATGCCCCAGTAGATGACCTCTGCCTCGTCGATGACGTAGTCATGGGTCTGCGGGGGGAGGAGGCACGGTGCCGTGCCGTGGAGACAATCGACGTCGGCGATGGCGCCGCACCGTCGGCAGGTGATGTGGTGGTGGTTGTCACCGACTCGCGTCTCGTAGCGTGCGGAGGACCCGGCCGGCTCGGTGCGTCGGACCAGTCCCAGTTTCGTGAAGAGCGCCAGTGCGTCGTATACGGCTTGGGTGGAGACGGCGCCCAACCGGCTCCTGACAATGCCGGCGACCGCGTCGGCACTGGCGTGGGGGTTCTCGTCCACGGCCGTGAACACGGCGACGCGGGATGCTGTCACCCGGATGCCGCGCTCGCGCAGCGCTGCCTCAGCCGACGGTGAAGCCGTGGGATCGGGCGCTGTTGCGGGTGTGCTGGGCATATACATCAGAATAGCCCCAATTCTGGAATCAGTCCAGAAAAGCCTGAAGGTCTCCCAGTACCCTCCTGGTCACCAGCCGGTCGGCCCACCTGAACCGGCAGGGTATTCCTCCAGCGGGATCGAACCGTCGGCGAAGGCGTCGAACACGGGCTGCAGGATCTCCCAGGCGCGGACGGGGGAGTCGCAGTGCAACTCGGTGGCGCCGTTTTGGCGCACCAGCCCACGCACCACGCGGCCGTAGGCCGACAGCTTCGAGGGCACCAGGCGGGTGTGGAAAGTGGCGCGCTGGAGATTCTCACGATGACCGGGGTCGGAGACGTTGACTTCCATGAGGACGCTGTCGTCGTCGAATTCCAGCCGCAGCGTCGTGCCCGGGGCGTCGCCCACGGGCTTGTAGTGGACGGTGATTTCCTCGCGGGGGTCGCCGATGCCCTTACCGGAACGCAGGGTGATGGGCACGCCACGCCAACGGTCGGTGTCCACCGCGAGCCTGACCTGGGCCAGCGTCTCCGTGCCGCGATCTGCGTCCACGCCCTCCTCGGACGCGTAGTCGGGCAGGGGATGACCGTCGATGCTGCCCTCGGTGTAGCGAGCCCGGCGGGCCGAGGAGGCCACGTCGCCATCGAGGCTGGTGGCGGCCAGGATCTTCGCTGCACCCCCGGGGCCATCGGCCGGATCGCACAGCGAATGGGCCATGACCTGGATCAGGTGCGACTGGAGCATGTCGCGCGCTGCGCCCGTGGCGTCATAGAACTTGGCACGCCCCTCCAGCCCCAGGATTTCGTCGAAGACGAAGGTCAGTGCCTCGACGTCCTCCGCGTGCCACGTATCGGCGAGTGGCCGGTTGGTCTCCAGCAGACCGCGCAGGTTGACCGTGCCGGACATGCCCAGGAAATGGTCCGAGCGGACGATGTGGTCTTCATTGGTGAATCGGCGCAGGGCGTCGGTCAGGGCACGGGCGCTGGCGGCATCGGTCCCGAAGGGCTTCTCCAGGACGAACTCCAGGCCTTCGGGCAGGTCCACGTGGGCGAGTGCGTCGACAGTCTTTTTCGTGATGGCGGGGGAGAGGGCGAAGTAGACGATGGTGCGGCCCGTGCGGCCGGACAGAAGGAGCCCCAGGTCCTCCGCCGACGTGGCATCCGCCGTCACCCACGACGTCTGCGCCACCAGTGAATCCACCACATCGGGGTGGGCGCCCGCCTCCGTCAGGGCATTGCGCACCTGCTGGGGATAGTCGTCCTCAGCCTCGTAGCCGACGCCGACGAGCTCGACTTCGAGCGCCGCGTCGAGTTCGACGTACTCGGCGAGGCCGGGTATCAGCAGGCGACGGGCCAGGTCACCGGCACCGCCAAGAATCATGAACGTGAGCTTCGTCATGTACGTCAGCCTAGGCACTTCATCCATCCGGGCGGAGCCGCGGCCGCGGAATACACCCCGTGCTCTGGCGTGGAAGTACCGTGGCGGGGTGAGTACACCACTGGAGGAATACGCCCTGCTGTCCGACCTGCACACGGCTGCACTGGTGTCCCGGCAGGGCAGCATCGACTGGCTGTGCTTTCCGCGATTCGACTCCCAAGCTGTGTTCGCAGCGCTGGTGGGCGACACCAAGGACGGGCACTGGAGCCTCGACGTCGTCGACGGGGAGGTGGAGTCGCGGCGCTACGTGGGCGACACGTGCGTGCTGGAGACCACGTGGACGACGTCGACGGGGCGCGTGCTGGTGACGGACTACATGCCGGTGCACAAGGATCGCAACCGGGACGTCCACGACCTCGTGCGCAGGGTCCGGTGCATCGAGGGCACCGCGACGGTGCGTCACGCGCTGTGCATGCGCTTCGACTACGGCTCGGCCACACCCTATTTCCGCAACACCGGCTCCGGACATGACCACGAGACCCATGCGGTGGCGGGGCCGGACGAGGTCACGTTGCGCGGACCCGCCCTGGAGCTGAAGGACAGCAGCCATCAGGGACAGTTCGAGATGAGTGGCGGGGATGAGTTGTCGTGGCTGTTGTCCTGGTGGCCTTCTTTCGACGAGCGGCCCGAATCCCCCGCGGAGCGTGCGGCGCTGCACCACACGGTGAAGTTCTGGGAGGACTGGGCGCACCGCATTGACGTGACAGGGCCGTATGCACCGGAAGTGCGGCGCTCGCTGATCACGCTCAGGGCTCTCACGGAATCGTCGACGGGCGGAATCGTGGCAGCACCCACCACGTCCCTGCCGGAGGACTTCGGCGGTGTCCGCAACTGGGACTACCGCTACGTGTGGCTGCGGGACTCGGCCCTGACCATCGAGGCGCTCGTGTCGCACGGCTTCACGCACGACGCGAAGGCGTGGCGGATGTGGCTGCTCAGGGCCATTGCCGGGGACCCCAACCAGATGCGCATCATGTACGGGCTCGGGGGCGAACGGCACCTCCCCGAGACCGAACTCCCGCACCTGCGAGGCTACGAGGACTCCCGGCCCGTGCGCATCGGCAACGGGGCGGCCGAGCAGTACCAGGCCGACGTCGTGGGTGCCGTCATGGTGGCGCTGGCCATGGCGCGGGACGCCGGCATGGAGGAGAACGATCTCTCCTGGGGGCTGCAGAAGTCCATGCTCGAGTTCCAGGCCGCGCAACTGGATCGTCAGGACCACGGCATCTGGGAGATGCGGGGGGAGACCAAGTTCTTCACGCACGGGAGGGCGATGATGTGGGCCGCGTTCGACCGTGGCGTGCGCGCCGTGGAGGACCACGGACTGGATGGCCCCGTCGACACGTGGCGGGCGCTGCGCGAACAACTCCGCGACGAGGTCTTCGAGAAGGGCTGGGACGAGAAGTCGCAGTCGTTCATCCAGTTCTACGGCGGCTGTGAAGTGGACGCGTCGCTGCTGCAACTGGCGCAGATCGGCCTCGTGGACTTCGACGATCCGCGCATGATGTCCACGGTGGCAAGGATTGAGAAGGAACTGCTGGACGACTCCGGATTCCTGCAGCGCTACGACACCTCGTCCGGCGGTGACGGATTACCCGGAGGCGATTCACCGTTCCTGATCTGCTCCTTCTGGTTGGTGGAGCAGTACGCCCGCTCCGGGCGGGTCAGCGACGCGCGGAAGATGATGGACACGGTGCTGGCTGTGTCCACTGATCTGGGCCTGCTGTCCGAGGAGTACTCCCCGGAACACGGCCGCCTGTTGGGGAACTTTCCCCAGGCGTTCAGCCACCTGGGGCTGATCCGCGCCGCTGATGCCCTCGACGAGGTGCTCGCCCCGCACTGACCCCGGCCGAGATCAGACGACGAAGACGTCATCCACGAGCGCGACGGGGACGTCCTCGATGCTGGCGTGGCGCCACTCCGGGGTGTTGTCCTTGTCGATCAGCAGGGCACGAACCCCCTCCGCGAAGTCGATGGGCACCATCCGCTCGGCCACGTGGAGGTCCTGGCGCAGCACTTCGTCGATGTCCAACGATGCTGCCTGGCGCAATGCGCGGAGTGCGACGTGCACCGAGAACGGGCTGCGGGCACGGAGCTCGCGGGCGGCGGTGTGAGCGTCCGGATGCGAGTGCCTCTCGAGTGCCTGGATGATCTCGGAGGGGTCATCGCTGGCGTAGCACTCGTCGATCCAGTCGCCAGCCGCATCCATCAGGGGTGCAGGCAGCGGCCCGTCAGCCGATTCGTCGGCGATGTCCATGCGCAGGGCGTCGCCGCCACTGAAGGGTGCCGACGTCAGAGCCACGTGCGTGCCCACCGTGCCGGCCCGCGCCAGGTGGAACATCATCCCGGCGTCAGGAAACAGGCCGATCTTGGTCTCCGGCATGGCCATGTAGGTGGAGTGCGTGACGATGCGGCGGGCAGCCGATGATGCCAGGCCCAGACCGCCACCCATGGTGACCCCGTGCATCAGGGACGTGACGGGTTTGACGGAGTGCCTCACCATGGCGTTCAGCTCATACTCCGTGCGCAGGAAGACGAGCCAGTCGTCACCGGCGGCGAGCAACGCTGCAAGCTCCTTCACGTCCGCTCCGGCGCTGAATCCCCGATCACCCACACCGGTGAGCTCGACCGCACGCACCTCATCGTCGGTCTGCCAAGCCACGATCAACTCCGTGATCGCCTGCAACATCTCCAGATTCAGCGAATTGATGACGCGGGGACGGTTCAGCTCGATGTGGCCAACGCCTGCGTCGACCCGGGAAGAAATCAGCTCTGACATGGGCTCCACACTAGGCAACCCGGGGGTCTGGCGTCAGTTGATCCGCAGACCCGGGCGCATCCGGCGCAGCACGGCCCGGGCTGTCTCGTCGTCCACCACCAGGTCCGTCATGACTCCGGCGCGCAGCGCGCCGAGCACCGGAGCGGCCTTGGAGACGCCACTGACCGCACAGATTCTCTTGGGAACGCTGCGCAGTTCGGCCGGGGTGATTCCGGTGGCGCGCTCATTGAACGGGATGTCACGCCAGGTCCCGTCCTCGCGCAGCATCACCGTGCACACGTCGCCCACCACGTTGGCTTCCGCAAGCTCCGTCAGGTCATTGTCGTCCAGGTAGTTGGCCGCATAGACATGGCTCTGCAGTTCGGCGCCGAGTCCGCCCACGCCGAACACGGCGACGCGGCAATCAGCGCGGACCTCCAGGACGTGCTGCGTGCTGCGCTCCCGCCACATGGCGGCCTTGGTGCCGGGATCGTCGAAGAAGGCAGGGAGTGCGAAGAGTTGCTCCTCCCCGCCAAAAGTGGAGGCGAAGCGCTGAAGGATGGATCCCACGTAGGGCAGACCCGTCGTGCGATGGTTCGCGCCACCATTGAGGCCGACGACGGTGACCCCGCTGAGTTCTCTTGGGCGCAGTTGCATGGCAATGGCGGCGGTGGTGGTGCCCCAGGCGATGCCCACAGTGTCGCCGTCATGGATGGTGTCGCCGATGAGCTTGGCAGCCACCTTGGCCACCTGCTCCAGCCGGAACACACTGCTTGCCCCCGTCCTGACGTGGACGAGGTGGGCATTGACGTGGAAGTACCTGTCGAACAGATCGGCCAGCCGGGACATGGGCCGCTCGGGGTCCACGATGGTGATGCGGACGAGACCGCGATCCCTGGCTTCCTTCAACAACCGGGACACCGTCGAGCGCGACACCCCCAACTGGTTCGCAATCGCGTCCATCGTCTCGGACTGCACGTGGTACAGCCTCGCGACGCGCAGCAGCAGTTCATTGTTCTTGTCCACGCTCGACCTCTTCCCCCGCCTGTGCGTGATCCTACCGTTTTGCTGCACGAACGTGCAGGAGCCTTGAAAAAAGGTGCAGCAGAGGCAATTCTTGAGTCACGAGGATCAAAGGAGTTTCCATGTCTGAATCGCTTTCCACATCCCAACGAGCCATTGCGCTGGAAGCGCTGGGGGAGGAAGAGTTTGACGTCCTGGTGATCGGGGGTGGGGTGACGGGTGCAGGGATCGCGCTCGATGCCGCGTCCCGCGGACTCAGAACAGCTGTCGTCGAGGCCCAGGACTGGGCATCCGGCACGTCGTCGCGCTCGTCCCGGCTCATCCACGGAGGGCTTCGCTACCTCTACAACCTGGACTTCAAGCTGGTGTACGAGGCACTCACCGAGCGCGCCCGACTCCTGACCACCATCGCGCCACACCTCGTGGAAGCGCAGCCATTCCTGTGGCCGCTGAAGACGCCCGTCATCGAGCGGAGCTACTCCGCCCTCGGCGTCGGGCTCTACGACGCCCTGTCCATCGCCGGTGCAGGCGGCAAGAAAGTGGTGCCCATTCAGCACCACCTCAGCAAGAAGGGTGCCCTCAAGCACTTCCCCGAAATCAAGCACGACGCGCTCGTCGGCGCCATCGAGTTCTACGACGCACGCGTCGATGATGCCCGGCTCGTGATCCAACTGGTCCGCACGGCCGTGAAGTACAACGCCGTGGCCGTCAGCCGCGCCAAGGTCACGGAACTCGACAAGGGTCAGGGCGGCCGCATCACTGGCGCCACCGTCACCGATCTGGAGTCCGGCGAGACCGTCAAGGTGCGCGCCAAGCACATCATCGCCGCCACCGGCGTCTGGACCGAGGACACCCAGGACATGGCTGGAGGCACCGGCGGACTGAAGGTGTTGGCCAGCAAGGGCATCCACATCGTGATCCCGCGTGAGCGGCTCAAGGCCACCTCCGGCATGTTCCTGCGCACGGAGAAGTCCGTGCTGTTCATCATTCCCTGGCAGCACTACTGGGTGATCGGCACCACCGACACGGCGTGGCACGAGCAGCTCAAACACCCGGTGCCCACGTCTGCTGACATCGACTACGTGCTGGAGCAGGCCAACGAGATCCTGGCCGTTCCCCTGACGCGCGACGACATCATCGGGACCTATGCGGGACTGCGGCCGCTCCTGCAGCCGAAGGTGCTGGACGAGTCCAAGTCCACCAAGGTCTCCCGCGAACACACCGTCACCGAGGTGGCACCCGGCATGGTGGCCATCGCCGGCGGCAAGTACACCACCTACCGGGTCATGGCCGAGGACGCCGTCGACTTCGCACTGGGCAAGGCCGAGGCCAGGAAACGCCCCTCCGTCACGGATCACCTCCCCCTGCTGGGCGCCGTCGGATTCGACGCCATGCTCAACCAGTCAGAACGGCTGGGGGCCAAGTACGGGTTCGACGCCGACCGGATGCACCACCTGCTGCGCCGCTACGGCTCCGAACTGACCGACCTGCTGGCCACGATCGACGAGGATCCCTCGCTGGCGGAGCCGTTGGCGGCTGCACCGCAGTTCATCCGGGCCGAGGTGCACCGCGCCTGCACCGTCGAGGGATCGATCCACCTGGAGGACATCTTCATCTCCCGCGTCCGTCTGAACTCCGAGTCCAGGGATCGTGGCGGCTCAGCCGTGGACGAGGTGGCTGAGGTTGCGGCCAAGGCGCTGGACTGGGACGAGGATCGCGTCGTCGCCGAAAAGGCCAACTACCGAGCCCGGATCGCGGCGGAACTCGCGGCAGAGAATGCCAGCAGCGACGAGGCGGCATCAGAGGCACGGATGGGGGCTGACGACATCGTGGGCGACGGCGTCCTCGTCTGAACCACCACCCACTGGTGAAGCGGCGCCCGCCCCGAGGGGGGTGGGCGCCGCTGTCATCCGTCCTGTGCGACGGATCCATCGCCACTGCGACGCGAGGTGTCAAAGACGAAACCTCTGGCGCGCAACCGTTCGACCAGGACGTCCCCCATGGCGGTCGCAGGTGTGAGAACCCCCGCGCGCTGGGGCAGACGATCGCCGTCGAGCGCCAGACTGAGGGCGGACTGGCCCAGCATGATGGCGGTGCCGTTGTACCCCGGGTCGTAGTCTGCGCTCACCTTCGTCACATAGCGGGCCCCGGTTGAGGTTGTCGTGCGAATCTCCAGACGGAACCGCCCCCTGGCTCGTTGCTCCGCGGTGGGACCATCACCCGGCTTGGGAAGGATGCGGTCGAGCAGCGCCCGCGTCGGCCGAAACGACAGCCCTCCGAGAACTACACCAAGGCCGATCGCCATGGCACCGGCCTTCACCGGGGCCAGCACTCCGGAGCCGAAGTCGACCACCTCGCGGTACCTGAACTCGCGGCCGTACGCCCAGTTCGCCAAGGTGTTGGACAGCCGCACGATTCGAGTGTTGAACGACGCCATGATGAAGGGCCCGTTCCAGTGGTTGGTCTCGGTGTCCCGGTCGACGTGCGTCCAGCGCTCCAGCGTGGCCGTGGCTCCCGAGTCGCGCTCCGACGACGGTTCCTCCGAGCGGCGCGGGCTGAGACCGTAGGGGTCGCTCACGGTGCGCCGAGCCGCATCATCGCCTTGCATGGCGATGATCTGCTGGCGGCCCGAGTCGATGGTGCCACCCGAGAATCCTCCCCGCATCGAGCGCACGGCCAGCGTGGTCTCACCCAGAGTCCCCTCACCGTCCTGTGCGGCTCTCTGGGCCGTGACCAGGACGCCGAGGTCGGAGGGGATGGAGTCGAAGCCGCACGCGTGCACGATGCGCGCGCCGGTCTCGGCGGCGCGGGTGGCCACGTCGTCCAGCGACCATCGAACGAAGAGCACTTCACCCGTGAGGTCTGCGTAGTGTGTCCCCTCCTCTGCGCAGGCCCGGACCAGTTCCTTCCCGTGCCGGGCGTAGGGGCCGACCGTCGAAGCGATCGCTGTGGCGCGCGCTGCGAGCCGCCGCAGTCCTGCGGTGTCCGTCGCATCGACCTCCACCAGTTCCCAGTCCGCCGCTGCGGTTCCCAGTTCGGCTCGCAGGGCCTCCAGCTTGGTGCGCGAGCGGCCGGCCAGCGCGATCCTCACGTGCGGCTCGGCATGCTCCGCGAGGTGGCCTGCCGTGAGTGCTCCGACGAAGCCGGTGGCGCCGTAGAGCACGAGGTCGAGTTCGCGAGTGGTCATGCGATGTCCATCCAATGTTGGGGTTCGTCGAAGAATGCTCTCCGTGAGCATGGTGTCACCCTGCAGGTTCGACCAGCTGGCGGCTGAGCTGCGTTCCTGAGACGGCCGGCGCCAGGTGCAGCCGTTGCCCACGAGACGCCGATGGGGTTGGAGGTCCTAACTATCGACCAGTGTGTGCCACTCCTGCTTGTGGCGCGCTGCTCCCAGCCGCAAGACTCGCCACATCAATCGCGGCAGACGACTTGGATGCAGCGCACGTCAAGGAGTGAGAAATGACCACCATGTCGAAGCCGGGAGTCGGTCTGGGACTCGAGGAGACGCCGTCGTCGCACGCGATCGTCGCGACGTCGGTGTCCAAGTCGTTCGCAGTTGGTCGTGAACAGTTGCAGATTCTGCACGGTGTTTCTCTGCAGGTGGACCATGGCGAGATGGTCGCCATCATGGGACCCTCGGGCTCGGGGAAGTCAACGCTGATGTACTGCCTGGCTGGTCTGGAACAGCCGACTGCTGGTCAGGTCTGGTTGAACGGCCTCGACCTGAAGCAGCAATCCCGGGCAAAGCTCGCGAAGATGCGTCGCAGCGAGATCGGTTTTGTCTTTCAGTCCTTCAACCTCATACCCACGCTGACCACCTACGAGAACGTCGCGCTCCCCTACCTGCTGTCCGGCCAGAAGCCGCCGCGGGAGAAGCTGGTGGCCGTGCTGGAAGAGGTGGGACTTGGCCATCGGATGGAGGCGCGGCCGCCGTCAATGTCTGGCGGCGAGCAGCAGCGTGCTGCCCTGGCCCGGGTGTTGGCGCAGGAGCCGCGCATCATCTTCGCCGATGAACCGACCGGTTCGTTGGACAGCACCTCGGGCGAAGTCGTCCTCACCCGCCTGGCTGACATTTCTCATCAAGATGACCGGGCTGTGCTCATGGTGACCCATGATCCTGCGGTGGCGGCGCGCTGCGACAGGGCGCTGTTCCTCAGAGATGGTCGGCTTGTGGAGGAGCTTCGTCCACGGAGTGTGGCGCAGGTGGCTGACACCCTCGCACGGCTGACCGCCCAGTCAACACGGAAAGATGGTTGATCATGCGGCATCTGCAGTTGGCTGAGTTGCGTGGCTCGTGGTCGTCGTGGCTTGCGGTGAGTTTGGTATTTGTGGTCAGCAACTTTGCTCTGGTGTTGTCGGCGCTCGCGCTGCTGGCGGGTGCGCGAGCCATGCGCACTGGAGAAATGGATGTTCTCGATTCGACCGCGTTGGTTGTCATGCCGGCCATCAACTTTCTCTTCTCGGGATTGGTGGGTGCGGTCGTCATCGGCTCCGCCACCGCCATGGTCCTGAATGCCCGACGTGGCGCGCTCGCCCGGTTGGCGTTGAGTGGCGCCACCCCGCGCCAAATTGCTGTCACCGCCATGCTCCAGCTGACCGTTGTCAGCCTTTCCTGCTCAGCGGTCGGCTCTGTGTTGGCTCTGATCGCCCTGAAGCCGACGTTGAGGTTCCTCGCCTATGAGCGCTCGGAGGCAGGAACGCTGATGCCCACATCGGTCCCGGTCTATTCCCCCTGGCCAATCCTTGTGGCAGTCCTGTTTGCGGTTGCGGTGGCTCTGGTGGGCGGGTTGCGTCAGGTCCTTGCCAGCAGCCGGGTCGCGCCTGTCGAAGCACTGCGCGAACACGCCCGCGATGGCCAGGAGATCCGCATGACGCTCTGGCGCTGGATCGGCGTCGGTTTCGCAGGGTTGGCGATCGCCGGTGGATATGCGTCGATCCCCCTTTACACCTCTGAACCAACCAAGGAAACCATCAGTAACCTGATGCTCACCAGCGTCATGGTGTTGGTGGTTGCAGCGGTACCGCTGGCGTTGCTGGCCCCCCTGATAGTGGGGCCGCTGACGCGCGCCTGGAGCTCCCTGATCCCCGCACGGTCGGCCTCGTGGGAGCTCGCTCGCCGCACGGTCAGCGCCCGGGCCACCCGCCTGACCAGATCAGTGGTCCCGGTCATGATGACCATCGGACTTCTGCTGGGGAATCTGGCCATCATGGGATCGCTGATGTCGACGCTGCGTAGGAATGGCTTTGACGTCAACCTGTCGGCCACCGGGTCGGCGTCGCTCCTGATGTTGCTGGGCTTGCCCTTGATGATTTCGTTGGCGGGTGGCGTCGGGTCACTGATCATGATGTCCCGACAGCGGGATGCCGAGTTGGCGCTGCTCGGGATCGTGGGTGCCACCCCGCGGCAACGCGTCACCATGCCAGCCCTTGAAGCCTTGATCATCACGGTCACTGCCCTACTCATGGCGTTGATCATGGTTGCGGCGGCACTGGGCATCATCGCCATCGGGATGCCGTTGGCCGGCTACAGCTTGGCTCTGGACCTGCCGCTCGGCATCTTTTCCATCACCTTGGGATTCGTGCTGATCGTCACCGTTGCCTCCACCGTGTTGCCAACCCTGCGTGCACGGCAACGGGCGGAGCCGGGAGTCATTGCTCGCCTCGTAGTGGAGTAGCCGGTCCCCGCGGCGCAGCGGAGGGCACTGACGAATCGACGTTTTTGAGGGTGAGCGCCGCTGTCCGGTGTTCAGGTGATGGGCGGCAGAGCGTGAGGATCGATGAGCCCCAACTGGACCGCCTTGATGACGATGCCAGTACGGGACCTGATGTTGAATTTGACGCCAATGCTCAGCAGATGTTGCTTGATGGAACCCTCCGACAGATAAACCTTGGCTCCAATCTGCTGATTCGTGAGCCCCTGTGCCACCAGGGACAGCAGTTCCTTCTCGCGAGGAGTCAGACGAAGGGCGGTGGCTGGTACTGGTGCGCGTTCTGAAGCCACCACCCCCACGAGTTCGCGACGAACATTGCCCGACAAGGGCATGTCTCCCTCCACCGCCTGCCTCAAGCCCTCGAGCAGACCGGGACCTCCGACGTCCTTCGTCAGGTAGCCGGATGCGCCCGCTCGCAAGGCAGTGACGATGTGGCCACTCGTGCCGAACGTGGTCATCGCGACGATGCAGGCATCGGGGTGCTGGCGACAGATTTCCTTGATGGCCTCGATGCCGTTCATCACCGGCATCTGCAGATCCATCAGTACGACATCCGGTTTCATCGAGGTGTACGCGGCGACTCCTTCGGCGCCGTTGCGTGCCTCGCCGGCCACCTCGTACTCGGGGTGTTGCGAGAAGAAGGCTCGGTAGGCGTCCCGCACCAATGGATCATCATCGACCACCAGAATCCTGAGGGAGTTCGCCATGGGAGGCGAGTTTAGTGGCTTGTCCCTCCAGACGACCGAAGCCGAGTGGATCGTCGACGTCCAGGCGTCGGAAGGGCAGCGGGGCTTCCTGGTCGTTGGAGAGGTGCGGGTCGGATAATGTCTCGTCCACAGCGTGTGTCGCGAAAATCAAGTTCTTTCCTGAGAGCGTCGTTGTGAACGAGGACCAGCCGAGCGCGAATTGCCCCTCTTCCTGAGCAGACGGGGCAGGCGCCTCATGCGTATGGGTGGAGGCGAGCGTGACGAGTGTGGATCGGCAACGGCCACGCTGGCTGCTGACCTCGCCGGACGTCGTCGCCAATCTACGGTGGGTCATCTTCGGGATGCTCTGTCTGGAAGCCATTTCTGGTTTCTATGACTACGCGGTGGATCCCGATCTTGGGGTCGATTTGGTGTTCCTGGCCCAATCAGCCTCGGCCTTGGCCGCGGGCGCCGCACTCCTGTGGAGGGCCCACCTGCTTGGATTGTGTTTCTTTGTTCTGATGGTTGTCCTGACTGCCATCAACGACCCCATTGGCATCGACCTGTTGGTGTTGGTGCTGCTTTTCTTCCTCATCGGATTGCGGGCCGGTCCTCGGTTGGCAATCATCGGTGTCGTGGGTGGCGTGCTTCTGAGTACCGCCTTCGGGATCCGAAATGAGTATTATTTGCCGGGAGAGGGGTGGCAGGCTGGCCCCCTTCTGTCCGCTTTCTGTTTCACTGGTGGACTGGCGGGCCTTCTGGTGCGGATGGCCCTTCGGGCGGTCGAGCGGGCGCTGCGGCGGGCTCGCGAATTGGAGGTTGAGACCGTCCTCATCCGCCGTCAGGAACGGCGTCGGCTGTCGGCTGACCTTCAACTCGTGCTCGATGAGGGGTTGAGCGAACTGGAGCGCATGACAGCTGCGGCCAACGATGCAACCGTGCCGCAATTGCTTGAGGTGCTCAAGCGGGTGGACGCCATGAGCCGACAACTCATGGCGCAGACCCATGCCTTGTTGGAAGCATTGCGACCGACGAAACCACTGGCAGACGCGAAGGCGCCGACCGTTGCGAACAGGCCAGCGCTTCGTTGGGTACGGCGGTCTGCGGCTGCGGTGTGTCTGACCCTCGCCGTGCTCATTGCCGTGGTCTCGGAGGGCTCGACGGTCAGCACGTGGGTGGCGGTGCTCGCGTGGTCGTCGGCAGCACTTGCCTTCTGGCGACCCGTCGTTGGCATCTTCGGCGCGGCCTCCTGCCTCGCAGTCGTCGTCATCACCATCATGGTCGGTGGTGCACCCGGTAGGTGGGACGTCATAGCGACGGCTGTCCTCTGCATGGTGATTTCGGTACATTTCCCGAGGTGGATAGGCGCACTCGTCGTGTCCGGGATCCCCTTTCTCCTCTTTGTCGCACTTGTTGAACCTGACGACTCCCTTCACGCACCCACACATATCTATGCCGGAGCTGTTGCGTTGCTCATCGGGTGGAGCTGGCAGTATCTGCAAGCACGGCAATCCGAAGCCACGTCGGAGTTCTTGCGCTCCTCAGAGCAACGGGACCACGTCGTTGATCAGGAACGGGAATCGCTGGCCCGTGAGTTGCATGACGTGGTGGCTCATCAACTATCGATCGTGTCGATGATGATCATGGCCTGCTCAGCCACCACCGAGCGAGGTGCGCTGCGGGAGGTGGTGATGCGACTCCATGACAACACCGCCTCAGCACAATCAGAGTTGGACGCCCTCGTGGCTGGATTGAAGGTCGAGGCGTCACGCACGGGCCGACATGTGACGCCGACTCGCATGGCGTTCAACCTGGCCAAGCGGTTGGACGAGCAGGGCTTCCATGCGCAGATGCACATCGACCCCGCCAGCGATGAGCTGGAACCAGTCCAGATGATCACCGTCGTGCGCGTCATGCAGGAAGCCACCACGAACATCCTTCGCTACGCAGCGCCGGGAGCATCGTGCGATTTCATGGTGACGGTGGGCCCGTTCACCATCACTGCGGAGGTCGAAAGTGAACTGAGCAGCACTCCCCGACGTAGCCCCCTGTCCAGCGGGCGGGGTCTGAGAGGCCTCCGCGAGAGGACTGATCTGCTGGGAGGCAGTTTCGAGAGCGGCCCTCGTCATGGGAGGTGGGTGGTTTCGATGCAGTTGCCCCATCACCAGGTGGAGGCTGACAAGCGGGTGAAACGGTCCGTCGCGATCACGTGACGTTGTTCGCGGATGGACGGGATGAGCCGGCCACCCGGACAGCCAACGAGTCATCCCGTTGCCTCATCGAATCCGTCGGATCATGACCATGAGGCGATCGTGAAGGCTACGTTTTGACCAGTGTTGTCGCGTCCACGCCCATGGGGGCGATGCGACCGAGAGAAACCGGGAGCGCCACCGTGAGTCACGGACTGCAGGATCACATTCCATCCACCGCCGATCTCGTCGATGAGATTGGCCCCGACGTCCGCAGTTGCGACACACAATTCACCCAATTCGGCGGCCACACCACGTTCTTCGGCCCCATCACCACCGTGAAGTGCTTCCAGGACAACGCGCTCCTGAAGTCCATCCTTGGCACCCCTGGCGATGGAGGGGTCCTCGTCGTCGACGGTGACGCGTCCTTGCACACCGCTCTGGTGGGCGACCTCATCGCCGGACTCGGCGTCAAGAACGGCTGGAGCGGCCTCGTGCTCAACGGTGCCGTCCGCGACTCCGCCATCATCAGGACCCTCGAGATCGGCTGCAAGGCGCTGGGCACCAATCCTCGCAAGAGCAGCAAGACGGGAGCTGGGGAACGAGACGTGCCCGTGACCTTCGGCGGGATCGAGTTCACCCCCGGCCACATCCTGTACAGCGACGACGACGGAATCGTCGTGCGCGAAGAATGATCGCTCACCGAGGGCGTTGACCATGCGTCTGTCAGACCTTGCGGAACCGGGTCGCCGTCAGCCCGTATTCGCTCGCCGGGGCGCCGTCGCCACATCGCAGCCTCTTGCCGCCGAGGCAGGCATGAAGATTCTGCGTGCCGGGGGCAACGCGGTGGACGCCGCCGTGGCAATGGCCGCCTGCCTGACGGTCGTCGAACCATGCAGCAACGGCTTGGGTTCCGACGCCTTTGCCCTCGTGTGGGACGGCGAACGTCTGCACGGTCTCAATGGGTCCGGCTGCGCGCCGGCGTCCGCATCGGCCGAACGTCTCCGCGCCCAGGGGCGATCCACCATGCCTCTGCTGGGGTGGGACGCCGTGACCGTCCCGGGCGCGGTACGGGCCTGGGCGGACCTGCATGACCGCTTCGGACAACTGCCCTTCGCTGACGTACTGGAGCCGGCCATTGCGCTCGCCGCCGATGGATTCGCTGTCTCCGGCGTGGTGGCGTGGGGCTGGCACAGGGGTGTGGCGGCAGCGGCCTCGCGTCATGCTGAGCCCAGCACAGCAGGGTTTGCTCCGCTGTTCGCGCCGGAAGGGCGCGCTCCTGGTGTGGGGGAGATCTGGAGAAGTGCCGAGATGGCTTCGACCCTCACCACCATCGCTGCCAGCCGCGGCGAGGACTTCTACACCGGTGACCTCGGGGCGCGGATGGTGGCGTTCGCACGCGCCACGGGCGGAGGACTGTCCGCAGCGGACCTGGCCGGGCACGCCAGCCAATGGGTGCAGCCCATCAGCGCGCGCTACCGCGACCACGAGGTGTGGGAGGTGCCACCGAATGGTCAGGGCATCGCGGCGCTCATCGCCCTCAACGTGCTCGACGGCTTCACCCCCACCGAAGCGGCCGACTGGCACCGGCAGGTGGAGGCCATCAAGCTGGCATTGACGGATGTCCACGCGCTGGTTGGCGATCCGGCCGTCGTCGACGTCCCCGTCGAAGCGCTGCTGTCGCCCCAGCACGCGGCGCAGCGTCGTGCTGCCATCGGGCCGCGAGCCCTCGCTCCCGTAGCGGTTGATCCGAGTTCCTCGGACACGGTGTACCTGTGTGCCGCGGACGGCGAGGGGATGATGGTGAGCTTCATCCAGAGCAATTTCTATGGCTTCGGGTCGCAGGTGGTGGTGCCCGGCACGGGTATCTCGCTCCAGAATCGGGGCGCAGGGTTCTCCCTGGAACCGGGGCATCCCAACGAACTGGCCGCCGGAAAGCGCCCGTTCCACACGATCATCCCCGGTTTCCTCACGCGCGGCGGTGCGCCAGTTGGCCCGTTTGGCGTGATGGGGGGAGACATGCAGGCCCAGGGGCACGTGCAGTTGGTCCTCCACACCGTGGACGGGGGCGACGATCCACAAACTGCGCTCGGGCGGCCCCGTTGGTTCTGGGATCCGGCGACGGACCGGGTCCAGGTGGAGGAGTCGGCGGGGCCTGATGCCATCTCCGGTCTGCGCGCACGGGGTCACGACGCGGTGATGGCCCAGAGCGCTGCGGTCTTCGGCCGAGGCCAAGCCATCTGGCGACTCCAACCGGACGATGACGGCAGCGTGCTGGTCGCCGGGTCAGAACCTCGGGCCGACGGCTACCCGCTTGGTTGGTGACCGAGCTGGCAGGATCTCTCCAACGTCCACGGCCACCCCTGGATTGGCCGCTGCCAAGAATCCTGTTCCCTGATGTTCGCTGGGGCCGAGGCCTATCGTGTCGGCATGACAGCGCTCGAAGCACGGCGTCGACTTCATGGCCGGACAACCGAACTCGCCCGGGTTCCAACGAGGCTGCCATGAGATCAATGAGCTACCGCGCCTCCGGTGCAGACCTGCCGTTCCAGCGTCCGGAGCGCGCTCATGGCGTGGCCATGGAGGGCTACTTCTGGAGGATCACGGATCCGGCGACCCGGCGGGTCGTGATTGCCCTGATCGGTGTCCAGAGCGATCACACGGGTCGCTGGGCACTGGCGGGGCTGGGTGCCTCCGACGGATTCTGGCGCCACGTCATCATCCCGAACGCTGACGCCCGTCGTGGTGGCCTTGGGGCGCGCGCGGCCGGTGCAGACGCGTCCTTCGTGGGAACCGACGAGAGGGTCATGGTGGATCTCGGTGACGATGCCCATCTGGATATCAGTCTCGAGGAGGTCAATCGTTGGCCGACTGGGCGCCCCTTCGGAGGCTCAAGCTGGTTCCAGATGATCCCGGGTCTCAACCAGTACTGGCATCCATGGCTGCTGGGCGGGCGGGCATCCGGGACCGTCGTGGTGGGGGAGACGCGCTGGGACTTCTCCGACGCCCAGGTCTACGGCGAGAAGAACTGGGGTCGGGCGGGTTTCCCCGATTCGTGGTGGTGGGGTCAGGCGCAGGGCTTTGCCGACGCCGACGCCTGTGTGGCGTTCGCTGGCGGCGAGGTCGTCGCCGGACCGGTGCGCACCGAGGTCACTGGCCTCGTCGTGAGGCTGCCTGACGGGAAGGTCCTGCGCCTGGGAAACCCGGTCACCTCGCCCGTTCGGGCCGACATCGGTGATGAGCACTGGCGTCTGGAGGGCCGATCAAATGGTTGGGTCGTCTCCGTCGACGCCGCTGCACCACTGAGCGACGCACATGTTCTGCCCGTGCCGTTGGTGGGGGAGCGTCGAGCGGTGCCCGGAGCCATTGAGCACCTGAGCGGACGACTCCACGTCCAGGTCAGCCACCGAGGACGGCAGATCTGGGTGGGACAGACGGATCTGGCTGGTCTCGAGCACGGCGGACTGGATGGCGCCGCAGCATTGGCGGCATCGAGGAGCTGACTGAACCGGGTCGGCTCAGGCCGGGTTGGGTCGGGTGGCTGTCGAGCGCAGCAGCGCATCGTCGACGACGCTCTGAACGTCATTGTTGATCATGAGCGAGCCCTGGATGAGCGGCCCCTTGTACCCGGTGCCGCTGTCCACGTCGTGGACCGTGACGCTCAAGGAGGTCGCCCCCGGGGTTCCCTCCAGCGCCGCGACGGCGTCGCTGCGCCATGCATCCCCCTCCGGCACGTTGCGTGCATGCCCCACGCAGCCAATGAGAACGCCCGCGACGAGCGTGGTGAGGAGGAGCGCAAGGAGTTTTCGCATTGAGACACTCAACCCCACCCCGGGTGCACCGTGTGAACTCAGTGGTCGGAGAGGACGGCGGCGCGACGTGTGGCGGCCGGGTCGTCGGCTGTGCCGTTGAGGAATGCGTTCAGCACCACTGCTGAGAAGGTGGCCAGCAGGATCCCTGACTCGATGAGGGGGTGGAGAACGGCGGGCATCCAC
The DNA here is from genome assembly GCA_030537675.1 of Propionibacteriaceae bacterium. GTDB lineage: Bacteria > Actinomycetota > Actinomycetes > Propionibacteriales > Propionibacteriaceae > Arachnia. The sequence goes on from JAUNVL010000003.1 coordinate 63,871, forward strand.
TGGCTGAAGTCGGGTGCCACCAGCGGGATCATGCCGATACCGAGCGAGATGGCAACGACGAGCAGGCTGTTGCGGTTGGCCGCGAAGTCGACGCCCGAGAGGATGCGGATACCGGTGGCGGCGACCATGCCGAACATGGCGATGCCTGCGCCGCCCAGCACAGAGGTGGGCAGTGCCTCCACCATGGCGCTCATTTTGGGGACCAGTCCCAGCACGATCAGGATGCCGCCGCCTGCCACGCACACGAATCGACTGCGCACTCCGGTGACGCCAACGAGCCCGACGTTCTGGCTGATCGAGGTGTAGGGGAACGTGTTGAAAAGCCCGCCGATGAGCGTTCCCAGCCCGTCGGTGCGCAGGCCTGCTGAGAGCATCCGGCGCGTCACAGGCCGTCCGGTCAGGTCACCCAGGGCCAGGAACATGCCGGTCGACTCGATCATCACGACGATCATTACGAGCGACATCGTCACCACCATGACGGGGTCAAACAGGGGCGTCCCGAAGTGGAACGGCATGACGAGCGCGAACCAATCGGCTTCGATCACCCGGGTGAAGGAGACCTTGCCGGCGGCGGCCGCGATACCGCTGCCGAAGACGATGCCGAGCAGGACGGACACGTTTGCGAGGAAACCCTTCCCGAAGCGTGCGACGACCACGATCGCGACGAGGACAGCTGCCGAGATGGCCAGGTCGCCCAGCGTGGCGTACAGAGGGTTGGGGAGGCTGGGCGCGGCGCGCAGTCCGGGCGGGATCATGGGGATCGCACTGCCGGGGGCCGACGACAGGTCGTCGACCGTGGAGAGCCACCTCGAGTGGGCGGGGTCGACGATCGTGGGTGCCGTTGGACCCGTGGGGTTGCCGAAGATCCAGTTGATGCCGATGCGCATGAGCGATATGCCGATGACCAGGATGATCGTCCCGGTCACCACCGGCGGGAAGAAGCGCAACAGCCGGCTCATGAGAGGGGCGATCAACATCGCGACGACACCAGCGGCCATGACTGAGCCGAACAGTTGCCGGGCCCCCTCGGTTCCCGGGTTTGCCGTCGCGATGGCCACCATGGGACCCACGGCGGCGAACGTGACGCCCATCATGACGGGCAGGCGGATGCCGAACCACTGCGTGGCCCCGAAGGACTGCAGGATCGTCACGATGCCGCACACGAAGAGGTCCGCCGAGATGAGGAACGCCACGTCGGTGGAGGAGAGTTGCAGTGCGCGCCCGACGATGAGCGGCACGGCGATGGCGCCGGCGTACATGACCAGGACGTGCTGCAGCCCGAGTGCAAACAGCTTCGGCGCCGCTGACACCTCGTCGACGGGGTGGACCTGGGGGGTGCTGCTCATGCGAGTTCTGGGTCGCGAACCTGCGTGTCTCCGGTCAGCACCGCTCGCGCGCGCAGTGCGCCGGGCTGGGTGGTGAGGCTGTCGGACAGTGCCTCGAGCCGTGCACGGACGTCAGGGTCGAGCGAGAGCAGACGCTCCAGCACTGTGCGCAACTCATCGGGGGTGGCGGAGTTCGGGTCGAGAACCTCACCGAAGTTGGCGTCCTCGAGCGCTGCAGCGCCGGCGAACTGGTCCGTGGACATGGGGAGTACCAGCATCGGGACCCCGGCGGTGAGCGCCTCGGTGACGCTGTTGTTGCCACCGTGCGTGACCGCGACAGTGGAGGATGCGAGCAGAGTCACCTGCGGCAGCATCTCCCGGACCAACCAGGACTCCGGGATGGTGCCCAACAGGTCCCGCGGCGTCGAGCCACTCGCCAGGGCCACCCGCACGTCGAGGCCGCGCAAGGCCTCGGCGATACGGGCCAGCACGTCGGATCGCACGGAGAGAAAGCTGCCGAGGCTCACGTAGATGATCGGGGCACCGCCGGTGGCCAGCCATGCGTCCACCTCGGGGTCCCGCGCCTCGGTGCGGACGGCCGAGCCCAGGAACGCGTGCGTGGGCAGCAGGGCGGTGCGTTCAGCCGGGTGCAACTCGCCGGGGTAGTTGAGCAGGAGGACGTCGCCGGTCTCCGCGAAGGCGTCTTCGCTGGCGGCAGCGCCGGGGTTGAGGGTGGCGAGGGCGTCGTTCCACTGCTTGGTGAAGTTGTCCCGGACCCGCTCGCACAGCTGTCGCAGATCGGTCAGGGCTGATGGATCGGGGCGCAGCGCCTGTGGCCAGACGGGCGGGTAGCCGTACACTTCGCCGCCGACGGTGAGGGCGCTCGGGTGTCCGATGACGACGTCGCCGTGCCGGACACCGGAGCTGCGCAGGGCCAGCCGGGCGCTGAATGCGAGGTGGTCCACGACCACCTGGTCGGGGCGCACGCGTTCGACCACACGCTGCACTTCGCGGGCCACGGCCAGGGGATCCCACAACAGGTCGTCCCCGCGTGCCGCCGCCTGGAACGCGAGCGTCTCGACGGCACCACGCCGGGTGGCGTCGAAGAAGCCGCGCAGCGAGTCGTCCTCGCCGCGGGGCTGGTCCTCGGCCCTGATCACACCCGGATTCGAGCCGCGACCAAGTACGAGGTTCTCGCGCTCGAACCCGAACTGGCGAACGATGGCATCGGTCGCGGGACCTGTGGCCACCACGACACGCTCGCCTGCCTGCTGCCATGCCGTCGCCAGTGTGGCGAGTGGGTACAGGTGGGAGGCGTAGTCAGGACTGATGACGAGCAGTGTCATGGGTCACCTTCGTGTAGATCGCCGCGAGTGCGGACGCCATCGTTTGGATGCTGAAGCGTTCGGTGACCAGGGCCCTGGCGCGATTGGCATGATCCGTGGCGCCCGGCGCGGAGGCCAGATCGAGAGCGGAAGCCAGGGCCGCACCCAGGGTGTCGAGCGAACTGGTGTCTGTGAGGACGCCGGTGACGCCGTGTTCCACATAGGTGGCGGGGCCACCGTCGCGTGGGGCCACGACGACGAGGCCGGACGCCATCGCCTCCAGGATGGCGATGCCGAACTCCTCCTTGAGGCTCGCCGACACGTAGACGCCAGCGGGTGCGGCCAGGCCGGGGCGGCCGTGGCGGGCCGCCGCCAGCCAGACCGCGACGACGCCGTTGGGTCGGTGACCGGCCAACAGGAGCCCACGCCCGGGGCCGTCCGCCCGTGGGACGGTGGCGTCGATGAGGGCGAGTTGCTGGTTCTCGTCGTCGGAGGCGTGGTGGAGGTCCCCGCCCACGATGAGCAGGTTGCAGCGGTCCGCCAGAGCCGGGTCGGATGCCCAGGCCTCCACAAAGGTCGCCATGCCCTTGACGCGGTGCAGCCGCCCGACGGTGATGGCCAGCGGCAGTGCGCGGCGCCCGGGTGGAAGGCCATCGAGCAACGCGTCCAGTTCGGCGAGCGCGGATGCGGTGTCTGCGGTGACCCTGTCGCCGCGCAACGCTGCCGGCACCTCCTCCGCGGCGCGGTCGAGGGGAGCGAGGTTGATGCCCTCGGGCACAGCGCTGAGACGGTGCTCGTCATCGGGGTCGAGTTGTAGGAGGTTGCGCAGGTCCTGGGCCAGGTTGGGGCGCGGAAACACGACGAGGTGGGAGGCCTGCGCGGCGAGGTCGCGAAGCAGTCGAAAACGGAAGACGAGATGCTCAAGGTGGTCGGCCGAACCAAAATTGTCGCGGGACAGGGTTCCTGCGGCTTCACGGGCGGCGATGAGGGCATGGGGGTCAGGTGCGAGGGTGAGCACCGTCGTGATTCCGAGGTCTCGTGCCACCTCCGCGGCGGCCCATGCGCCCACGTCGGCCATCCGCAGGTGCAGGACGTCCACGCGCCCGGCTGCTTTCAGAATTCGACGCAATCCCTGCCGGGCTGCCAGGTGCAGAGGCCAGGCGTCCGGGGCCTGTCGGACGGGGCCGGGAAGGGGCACGGACACATAGTGGTGGCCGGCGTTGGCGAGATCGCGCGGGACGTCCATCCGGCCGGGGCGTCCTCGCGACAGAGTGAGTACCCGCTCGACGGTCCCTTCGTCCAGCAGCGCGTCGCCAAGCTGGACGAGCAGGGTGGCGATGCCGCCGGTGTCGCCCTGCCCGGCTGCGCTGAGGGTGCCGTCGATATCGGCATGGAGGTACAACTGTGCGACGGTGAAGCCGGACTCGCCGCTGGGACGTGGTTCCACGGGCAGGTTGGCGTGGTCGTCACAGGTGTCGTCTGTCAGCAGACCCCAGGATTCGAGGGTGGCCTCAGCGAGTGTGCCGGTGAATCCTCCAGCGGCCGCCAAGCCCCTGAGAGCAGGCACGGCCTGAGTCACAGGTGGTGCGGAGGCCAGCGCCCAAGCGGCATGCTCGCGCAGGTACGGCACGCCCGAGGCCAGGAGCGGTACGAGGAGCTGGTTCGCCGTCGCAGACCCGGCTGCGGAGGCGGCGTGCACAGCGGCGATGGCGGTGAGATCGTCGCCGGATGCCTCAATGGCGGAGGCCAGGAGATCGGCTGCCTCCGGCCCGTCGACGCGCGCCGCTTGTTCCAGCGCTTCCATGGCGGCCAGTCCCGCGAGCAGCGTGGGTGCGCATCGCACCACCTCAAGGGCGTCCAGGGTGGTGTGCATGTCCAAACTCATGCGCCCAAGCTAGCCCGCGGCCACAACTGGGGGACCTCCGGATGCCAAAGCAATCAGGCGCTCGGCGCGAACTGGTGCTGCGGTGCAAGTACCACAGCGACGTCAGGTTTCCTTGGGCGAAGGGTAACCGAGCTCGGATCTGTTGAACCGGCTCCAGAGATTCCACCCGAGGACGTCGGCCGTAATCACGTCCTCTTCGTGTCGGTGCAAGTCGGACCACGGTCCCGCCGCGCATTGATTGAGGATCGTCGGCGCCCCGTTGGGTGGTACCCGCCCAACGATGCCGCTAGACGTGAGGAAGGTGGCGGGTACCCCCGATGCGCCGATCCGTGGCAGTCCGTAGCGTCGATGGCACGAGGAGGACACCTCAGGAGGGATGCACCGTGCCAATTGCCAGAACCCACGTCCTCGAAGGTGTCTTCACCGCTGATCAACTCGACTTGATGCTGAAGGAGGTGACGTAGATGGGACTTTCACAGCGATAGGCCATACCTGTCGTGCACTACATTGCTGCAGGATTCGTTCGTTTTGAAGCAGGGTCGCCCTCACCCTGCGGGTCTGCTTTCTTTTCCCCGTATGAAAGCGTCCGGACATCAACGGGTCTGTTCGTGGTCTCCCCCGCTCGTGAATGACTGCAGCGGTGGTCGATGGACCCGGGACAGCTTCCATGTTGCCCATTGTCGGTCTGAGGAGGTGCATGCAGATGTTTTCCTACTCTGCCGCTCCCGGTCGACTGCGCGCGTTCGACCGCTGATCGCAACCGTGCCGCGGCTCCGCCCCCTCTGACGCCCAGAGCGTCCCTCCTACTGCAGCACCTCTGTCCCGTCGTCAGACGCCGTCCGTCAGGACTTCTCCATGCATGCACCGCCCCGTGGGCGCTACGATTTCCCGCCCACGATCCCGCTCGACTCGTGCCCCGACCTCCGCTCGCCTACTCGATTTCTCTTCTGGCTGATTGGCTCCTATGGCTGGGTCGTGCCAGTGATGACGCTCGCAGCCTCCACGTGGCTGGTCCCTTCCGCGATGACCCCGTGGCTACTCGGGCGCGCGATCGACGCTGGCGTCGCCCGCGGGGACACCTCGGCCTCCCTCACATGGGTTGCGCTCCTGCTCCTCGCCATCGCCGTCGGGGTCAGCGGCGGTGTCCTCTTCCACACTTTCTCGGTCCGAATCTGGCTGCTCGGCATCTACGGTATCCAGCGCCGCGTGTCCCGGCGGGCGGTCCATCTGGGTCACGTCCTCAACCGCCGCGTGCCCACCGGCGAGGTGCTGAGCGTCTCTGCCGTCGACAGTGAGCAGTTTGGTGCCACCATCGAGGGCTTCGGCCACGTCATTGCCGTGGCCATCAGCTTCGGCCTCGCTTCGGCACTCATGCTGACGACATCGCCGCTGCTGGGCACGGTCGTGCTCGTCGCCACCCCACTCCTCCTCCTGGCGTCGACGCCCGTGCTGCGCCCGCTGACGCGCGCCCAGTCCGCTGAGCGATCGGAGAGCTCCTCGCTCACTTCACTGGCCAGCGACATCGTGACGGGGCTGCGGATCCTCCGGGGCGTCGGCGGCGAGCGCACGTTCGCGCGCAATTACGAACGGCAGTCGCAAAAGGTCCGCGCCCTCGGTGTGCGGCTCAGCACCTGGCAGGCGGTCGTCGAGGCCACCAGCATCCTGTTGTCCGGGCTGCTGCTCGTGGCGCTGGTGTTCCTGGGCTCTCACCGCGTCCTCGAGGGCATGCTGAGCGTCGGTGAGCTCATCAGCTTCTTCGGGTACGCGGTGTTCCTCACGTCACCCATGCAGGTGTTCTTCGACTTCGCGCAGAGGTGGGTGAAGGGACTCGTAGCAGCACAGAAGACGCTGTCACTCCTGGGTGTCGACGTGCCGTGGGCTCCGACGGGACGGGCACTCAGCCACACCCCCGTGCTGCGGGACGAGCTGTCCGGAATCACGGTGCGACCAGGACGGATGCTCGGGATCGTGGGCGAGGATCCCGACGCCTCCGCGGCCCTCGCGGACCGGTTGGGGCGCTACCTGCCGCAGGAGGCGCCAGATCCGGTGGACGGCGACCTTTCTGGTCAGGAGCGCAGGATCGCTCGCCGTGAGCGGATCGCGGCGCGGGCGCGCCTCGCCCGTGAGGACGCCGAGTTGGCTGGACGCCCGTGCGGGGTGACGGCCGACGGTGTGGACTATTCGCTGGTCGACGTTGCGGACCTGCGGCGCAGGGTCATCGTGTCGCACACGGATGCCATCCTCTTCTCCGGGACGCTGCAGACCGCGGTCGACCCGTGGGGCACCCACAGCCGTGATGAGGCGGAGAAATCCATGATCGTGGCGTCCGCCGAGGACATCTGCGAATCGCTGTCCGGCGGCTGGCAGGGGCGGATCGACGAGAAGGGCCGGGGCCTCTCGGGCGGGCAGCGGCAGCGGGTCGTGCTGGCGCGCGCACTGCTCCTGGACCCTGACGTCCTCATCCTTGTGGAACCGACGTCAACCGTCGACGCACTCACGGAGGCGCGGATCGCCGTGCGGCTGGCGGAGCACCGGCGGGGCCGCACCACCGTCGTCGTCACCGCTTCCCCGCTCCTACTGCGCAGATGCGACGACATCGCGGTGCTCGTCGACGGTGTCGAGGTCGCCCGCGGCAGCCACGAGGCATTGCACGATCACCCTGATTACCACCGCATCATCGGGCGGGGCATGGGGGAGTGTGATGTCTGAATCTTGGTTGTCGGCCACGTCCGCCGCCACGTGGCGCGAGGGTCCTGCACCGTCGCGGCTGCCTGATGGGCTCGACGTCCCGCGCGGCGGTGGACCGCGTCGCCGAATGTCTGCATTGCTGGGACGTCACCGCGTCCGGGCCGAGATGGCGCGCACCGCGTACGCGGACGCCCGTGCACCGGAGAACGGATTCCCGGTCGCGACGTCGTCGGAGGCGCTGGCGTTCCTGGGATCTCTGTTGGAGGGGCGCCGGGCCACACTGGTCTGGGTGGTCGTCCTCAATGTGGCAGCTGCAGGTGCGGGCCTGGTAGCTCCGTTCCTCCTGGGGGGTCTGGTCGACCGTGTCTCGAACGGCCTGCTCGACCACACCGGGCTCACCACGACGGCGGCGATCATCGCCGGCATGATCCTGGTGCAGGCGCTGCTCACCTTTGCTGCGCGGCGCGCATCGGCTGTCCTCGGATACAACGTGCTTGCAGCGGCACGGGAGGAGGTCGTGCGCATCGTGCTGCGCCTTCCCCTCTGCCGTGTCGAGTCCGCGGGCTCCGGAGATCTGTTGACCCGGATCACCTCCGACGTGTCGAAGATGGCGACCGCCGCGCGCTGGGCCCTCCCGAATCTCATCGTGTCGATCGTGCTCATCGGCGCGACCCTCGTTGCCTTGCTGGTCAACTCCTGGGTCCTGACCCTCCCGATGCTGGGGACGGCCCTGGTCATGTGGATTGGAGGTCACAACTACCTCCCTCTCGCAACTGCCGGATACATCAACGAATCCCGCTCCTATTCGGTCATCAACTCCACCACCACCGAGACGGTCGAAGGCTCCCGCACGGTTGAGGCCCTGGGTGTGGGGGAGATGCGGGTCGCCCAGATTGACGAGGACACCGAGCTCTCCGCGCAGGCGGAGAGGTACACGATGACGCTGCGCAACATGCTGTTTGCGACGATCGACTCCTCATTCCAGCTCCCGCTGGTTGGAGTGGTCCTCCTGGGGTTCTGGGGCAACGCCGAGGGTTGGGTGACAATCGGGCAGATCACGACGGCCGCTCTCTACATTTCGCAGCTCCAGGGCCCGCTGGATCGGGTCATCGCGGTGCTGGACCACCTGCAGCTCGGCATCGTCGGGGCCGCACGTCTCATCGGAGTCGCCCAGGTCGATGACGACCGCACCCCCGGGCAGACCACGCCGGAGGGCGTCAAACTGACCGGCAGCAACCTGTGCTTCGGCTACCGGCTGGACGGGGATGTGCTGCACGGCATCGACGTCGATCTCCAGCCGGGCGAGCGGATTACCATCGTAGGGCCGTCCGGCTCCGGCAAGTCGACGCTCGGGCGACTCATCGCTGGGATCGACCGTCCTCGGATGGGCGAGGTAACCGTCGGCGGCGTCGATGTCATGGATCTCCCGCTTGACCGTCTCCGCACCCACGTGGGGCTCGTGACGCAGGAACACCACGTGTTCGTCGGCACGGTCCGCGACAACGTGGTGCTCGCACGCGAGGCGACGGCCTCCGACGACGAGGTGGAGCGGGCACTGCGCGCTATCGACGCATGGGGCTGGGTGTCTCGGATGCCCGGCGGGCTGGACGCCGAACTCGGTCACGGCAAGGCGACCCTCACATCCGCGCAGGCGCAGCAGATTGCCCTGGCAAGGCTCATCGTCGCCGACCCGCACACCATCGTGCTGGACGAGGCGACGTCGCTCATCGACCCAATGACCGCTCGGCAACTGGAGGGGGCCATGGCCGCATTGCTGGAGGGCCGATCCGTGGTGGCGATCGCTCACCGGCTGCACACCGCGCACGACGCTGACCGGATCGCGGTGATCGACGAGGGGAGGATCGTCGAGATGGGATCGCACCACGAGCTCCTGGAGCTCAACGGTCAGTATGCAAACCTGTGGCGGACGTGGCGTGATTGAGATTTGAGCCCGGTGATTCGGGACATGTCAGAATGCGTCCTACTGCTCAGAGGCGTGTCCTGGGGGCGTTACAGTCGGGTGCGGATGGGTGGAGCCGTCGTTCGGCTTCACGAAAGCGATGCGAGCGGAAGGGATCGATTGCGCATGAACTGGTGGACCGAAACGTCGGCTGTCGAGCTTGAGTTGCTCGCCCTCGCCCTCGTTCTCTGCTCGTTCATCGGCCTGGAGCGGCAGTTCCGGCAGAAATCCGCTGGATTCCGCACCCACGTGTTGGTCGGCACCGGGTCGGCCGCGTTCACCCTGGTGTCGGGATTCGGGTTCTCAACGGTGCTCGGGTTGGAAGTCACCCTCGATCCGTCCCGCATCGCCGCCCAGATCGTCTCCGGAATCGGCTTCCTGGGTGCGGGGTTGATTTTCACGCGCCGGGACTCGGTACGGGGCCTCACATCAGCGGCGACCGTCTGGGTGACGGCAGCAGTCGGCATGGCGGCTGGGTCAGGACTGGTGTCGCTGGCCATCGGCATGACGGTCACGTTTCTCTTGGTCATGTTCGCCCTCGGCCCCATCGCCTCCCAACTGCCCACTCGAGACACCAAGCGTGTTCTGCGCATCACTTACGTCGACGGCGAGGGCGTTCTCCGCCGGGTGTTGGCGGCAGCCACATCGGAAGGATTCAGCACCTTCATCTTCGCCACCCGGCGCCTTGAGAGCACCAACCTCGTGCAACTGGATGCCCGCTTCAAGGGGAGCGGGAGGCTTCGCACATTGATCCCCGTCCTCGATGAGCTCGACGGCGTCAGATCCATCGAGGTCAAGATCGACGACGACGCCTTCTCCGAGGAGGAAGAGTCTTCGGACGACTAGTCCTGCGCGCCTTCTCATGTGTCTGAACGCGCCCAATGGATGGCGCGGATCGGCTCAACGAGACGGGCCTGATGGCTGTTCCGGGTGGTCTCCGGGCGCCTCCAAGGGTTGACACCGTAGTCCGGGGGGACTGGACTGTCTGCATGAGCACCGTCGAGTCGCCAGCCCCGGGCGACGCCAGAGCAACGTTTTTTGGCCACCCCCGCATGCTGGCCAACCTGTTCAGCGTCGAGATGTGGGAGCGCTTCTCGTTCTACGGCATGCAGGGGATCCTGCTCTACTACATGTATTTCTCGATCGCAGATGGCGGCCTCGCCATCGATCGCGGGGTCGCTGCCGGACTGGTCGGTGCTTACGGCGGTGGTGTCTACCTCTCGACAATTCTGGGAGCGTGGCTGGCCGACCGACTGCTGGGTTCAGAACGGGTGTTGTTCTACTCCGCGATCATGATCATGCTCGGCCACATCTCCCTGGCCGTGCTGCCGGATGTCACCGGGCTGGCCATTGGCCTGATCCTGGTGGGCGTCGGTTCCGGTGGTCTGAAGGCCAACGCGACGTCGCTCGTCGGCACCCTCTACGAGGAGGGGGATGAGCGTCGCGACGCTGGCTTCTCGATTTTCTACATGGGCATCAACGTCGGGTCCCTGGTGGGACCGCTGATCACGGGCTGGCTGCAGCAGACATGGGGCTTCCACTTCGGATTCGGCGCCGCAGCCGTGGGGATGGCGGTGGGGCTGGTGCAGTACGTGCTGACCCGCAAGAATCTGCCCGCCGCTGCCCAGGAAGTGCCCAACCCGTTGCCGTCGGCACAGTACCTCCGGTGGGGTCTCGTCGGGGTTGCCGCACTCGCCGTGATCGTGGTGGCGTTGCTGACCGGCGTGGTCAACGTCGGCAACCTGGCAACCGTCATGGCCGGTCTGGCCATTCTCGCTGCCATTGCCTACTTCGTCCTCCTGCTCACGAGCGACCGTGTCGACGCCACCGAGCGCAGCAGGGTGCTCTCCTTCATACCTCTTTTCATCGCCTCGACCGCCTTCTGGGCGTTGTTCCAGCAGCAGTTCACGGTCGTGGCCATCTATTCGCAGGAGAGTCTGGACAGGACGTTCTTCGGCTGGACGATGCCGCCCACCTGGGTGCAGTCGATCAACCCGGTCTTCATCATCGTCTTCTCCGGCATCTTCGCCGCCGTGTGGACAAAGATGGGCTCACGCCAACCCAGTTCACCGCTGAAGTTCGCCGCGGGCCTCGTGGTCATGGGCATCGCGTTCCTGGCGTTCATCCCGTTCGCAGGCGGCGGACCCAACAGCACCCCGCTGCTGGGCCTGGTACTCATCCTGTTCCTGTTCACGCTGGCGGAGCTGTTCCTGTCCCCGATCGGCCTGTCGGTGGCAACCAAACTGGCACCGCAGGCGTTCCGCACTCAGATGGTTGCCCTGTTCTTCCTGTCCATCTCCATTGGCACCACCCTGGCCGGCATCCTCGCCGGCCACTACGACCGCGACAACGAAGTTCCGTATTTCTCGTTCCTCGGTGTCACCGCGATCGTGCTGGGCCTGATCCTGGGCGCCTTCGTTCCCCTGCTGAAGAAGTCCATGCGGGGCGTTCGCTGACACGTCGGCGAACGCACCCTCCCGCGGGCGCCGAACTACTCGGCCGGGACCACCACGAGGTCGTGAGTGCGCCGATTCAGCGCCTCCACACCGTCGTCAGTGCACACGACGATGTCCTCGATTCGGGCGCCGTGACGGCCGGGGTGGTAGATGCCGGGTTCGATGGAAAACGCCATGCCGGGCTCCAACACCTGATCATTGCCCTGGATGATGTAGGGATCTTCGTGCGTCTCCAAGCCGATCCCATGGCCGGTGCGGTGGATGAACAGCTCGCCATACCCACCCTGGGCGATGACGTCGCGGGCCGCTGCGTCCACCGAGGCGCAGGTCACTCCGGGGCGGACGTGGTCCACCGCCGCAGCCTGGGCCCGTTGCAGCACCTCGTATGACGTGAGGAAGTCCGCGGAGGGCTCGCCGACGACGTACATCCGGGTGCAGTCCGAGCAGTAGCCGGCCGGTGTGGTGCCACCGATGTCCACCACCACGGGATCACCCGGAAGGATCACGCGGTCGGACAGCTCGTGGTGCGGGCTGGCGCCGTTGGGACCCGATCCGACGATCACGAAGTCGACGGTGGCGTGGCCCTCGGCGCGGATGGCCTCGGCGATGTCAGCGCCCACCTCCCGTTCTGTGCGGCCAGCTTTCAGCCAGTTGGGCACGTTGGCGTGGACCCGGTCGATGGCAGCCCCTGCCTCGCGCAGAGCCGTGATCTCGGCGGGAGACTTGCGCATCCGCAAGGGCGAGATCACGTCACCGGCCAACCGCTGCCGGACGCCGGGCAGGGCGTCGCGCAGCCGCAGCACCTTCTCGGCCCACATCTGGTTGTCGAGCGCCACAGTGCCGGCGCCGGACACGAGCCCGGCCACCAGTGCGTACGGATCATCCGTCTCGTCCCAGCCCACGATCTCCAGGCCAGAGGCTCCAGCAGGAGACGCCTCGGCGGCGGGACGTTCCAGGTTCGGGACCACCAGTACGGGGTCGGCGCCAGCGCGCACCACCAGGCAGGTTAGTCGCTCCAACGGCAGGGCCTGGTAACCGGTCAAGTAGCGCAGATCCGAACCCGGCGACAGCAGCAGCGCGTCGATCCCAGACTCACCTGCACTGGCTTGGGCGCGTCGAATCCGCTCCTGAAACTCGTGGTCAGCACTGGGTACCTCGTCATGGTCGGTCATCTCGGCAGCCTACGCAGACCCGTTGTCACCAGCAAGGGGTGCGCGCGGTGAGCGGGCGTCGCACCCGGGTCGAGGGAAGGTGGGCCCATTGTTTCCGAAACACTGCCAACTCATAGCGATAGTCGTTATGTTATCGACTATCGCTAACTGTGGCTTTCGAGTGGTCTGGGGAACAGATGTTGGTATTTCCAGGATGGATCCTCATCGCGGTCATCCTCATCGGGGTGTTCGTAGCGGTCGTGGTGCTCCGACGGCGTGCCTACGGCACTCCTGAAGCTCGCGCGTCGCTGGTTCTCGTCGTTGGTCGCTTCGTCGCGCTTCTCTACGCCGGACTCGTGACGGTTGGCACCCTCGTGGGAGTCATCCGAATGCTGGTCAGTGACGCCGTGAGGGTCTCCCTCCCCGTACAGCAGTTCTGGCCCGAGACGCACCCCTGGATCACCCTGAGCCCCGCGCCACCAGCGTCTGTGGTCGGTGGAGGATTCACCCGGGCGGACGTCATGATCGAAGGTTTGGGACTGGGAGCGCGTGTCGTCCTCGCCGCTGGAAGCGTCGTCCAGAGCACAGCAATGGTGGTGGTTGCCTGCGTGATTGCGCTGCTGTGCCATCGCCTTCTGAGCGGCATCCCTTTCCGCCCGGTTCTTGCACGCTCCACCGCTGTGGCCGCGGCGGCCCTCGCCATCGGGGGAGTGGTGTGGGCGATCCTGCTCGATATCGGAGGAAGCATGGCATCCAACCAGGTTCTGGGTGTCAGTGGTTGGGCTTCTTATCTGCCCGGTACAGAACTGCCCGACTATGTCGCCACGCACTACGCACACTCCATGACGGGCCTTCCTGGACCAGCTCTGGCGGTGGACGTGGAGCTCTGGCCCCTCCTGCTGGCGCTCGCCCTGGCCGCCATCTCCGTTGCTTTCCGGTACAGCGAACGGCTCCAAGAGGATTCCGAAGGGCTCGTGTGATGGTGGAGGAGGTCGACGCCACGGGCATTCACTGCCGATTGACTGAGTTACTGGAGGAGCGTGACATGACCCTGACCCGATTGGCCGAACTGGTGGACCTGAGCATTGTGAACCTCTCAGTCCTCAAGAACGATCGAGCCCGGGCCATTCGGTTCTCCACCTTGCGAGCGATCTGTGAAGCGCTGGAGTGTGAGGTGGGCGACTTGCTCGTTCTCGCGCCCGGTGAATAGAACTTCGGCAGGCCATGGACATCAGGGCCGGTCATCGAAGTCCCTGAGCAAGCATGCCCTGCAGGATGGACGACGGGTCGCGGCATGTGAGGGCAGGGCTGATCGTGGACGACAACTACTGGGCGAGGGCTGCCTCGAAGGCTGGTGCCAGTGCGTGGCTCTGGGCGACGGTGATGTGGACGCCGTCGCGGTAACGGACGAGACCGTCCGCTGACACCGCTGAGCAGACGCCCTCGGGACAGATCTCCTCGGTGAGGTCCAGCAGGCCGGAGCCAGTGTCAGCTGCCACCTCGGCCACCACGTCGGCGATTGCGCCCTGTCGGGCAGCGACGTCGGCAAGAGGCATGGTCTTCTGGCATCCGTTCGTCAGCAGCTTCAGCGTCGTGCATGCCTGCCAGCTCAGTGGCAACGGCTTTCCCCAGTGCGGGACCGTCTGCACCAGCAGCACCTCGTGCCCTGCCTCCTGCAGCGGCCGGATGGTTTCGGACAACCGGGAGTACAGCGTCGTCTCGGAGGGCTCGCCTGTGACGTCGATGGACTGGGAGCGGTCGCCAGCGAACGTCTGCCGGAAATCGCCGTACGCGTTGGCGATCACGACGACACCCTTCTCAGCCCCCAGGAGATAGTCCTGCGCCTGACCCGGGTAGCTGTTGCAACGTTCGCGCCAGTCGCGGTCAAGGAGGGTGGATTCACCAACGATGTAGGAGCAACCCGCCTCGATCCGGGCGACCAGCGGCTGAGCCAGAGCCATTGAGGCGTCGATCATGGCCCCGCTGAAGTGGTCTGCGTTGGAGTCGCCAACCACATAGATCGGGGGGCCAGCAGCATCACCATTCCAGGTGCAGGTCTCAGCTTCCCAGCTGCTGTTGACCGTGCATCGTGCCTCGTTCATCTCGTGTGGAGTCCGGATCATTGCCTTGTAGTCCTTGACGGACCCGCTCCACAGATCATGGTTTGTGGCGTAGCCCAGGGCAGCGGCCACCACGAGTGGGGGCACCACGGCCACAGCGACGAGACGGGCAAAAGATGCCGCTCCGGACGTTCCCTTCGCGCGGACGGGTTGTTCCACCCATCGGTAGGAGGCGTAGGCAGGAACCAGGGATGCGGCTGCGGCCATGACGAGGATGGGTGTCGACGCGGACCAGTGCAGCCTTGCGAAGACGATGAGTGGCCAGTGCCACAGGTAGATGGAGTAGGAGCGGTCGCCGATCCACACCATCGGACGGGACGCCAACACCTTGGTGACGACGGTCTCGGCAGACCCGGCGGCGATCAGGAAGACGGTTCCAGCGACGGGCAGCAGCGTCCATGGCCCAGGAAAGGGCGTAGTGCCGTTGATCATCACGAGGGACGCACCCAGAAGCACGGCTCCGACGGTGCCCACCGGCAGCGCCATACGTGCAGAGGTGATTCGCAGCCTCGCACCAGCGAGGCCGAGCAGTGCGCCCGCAGCGAATTCCCACACGCGTGTCAGGGGTCCGTAAAAACCGATCAGGTAGCCGGAGACGCCCGGAACGCGGAACCCGGCAGCGTCGACGATCGCGATGGCCAAGGACACCCCACCCATCACGGCCACGATCGTCACCGCACCCCCGGGGAGTCGCCGTCGGCGGGCGGCCAGGACCCAGCCCAACAGCAGCAGGAAGGGGAACACGAGATAGAACTGCTCCTCCACCGACAACGACCACAGGTTGAGCAGTGGGTTGTTGTCAGCGGCAGCGTCGAAGTAGTCGCCCGTCGTCTTGTCGATCACGAAGTTTGCACTGAGCAGGAGTGCGCCGATTCCAGTCTTTGACGCCGTCAGTTGCCCACCGAACGGTGAGAGGAACAAGAAGGAAGCGAGCATGACCACACCCACCGTCAGCGCCAGGGCGGGCGCCAACCGGGTGAACCTTCGAACGTAGAAGCGGCCCAGCCGGATTCGTCCCTCACGAGACCATTCCCGCATCAGCATCCCGGTGATGACGACCCCGGAGATGACGAAGAAGACGTCGACGCCGACGAAACCGCCGGGCGCTGGTAATCCAGCGTGGAAAAAAACGACCATCAGGACGGCTACGGCGCGCAGACCCTGGACATCCGGTCGGTGGTGACGTCCGGCAGGCACTGTGGACGGAGCAGTAGCCACTGTGGGCGCGACGGACATGGCCTCCTCCCTCCGTGAATGGTGGTTACTTTCGGGGATTGTGCCCTTGCGCATGCAGGACCAGAAGCACGGTAGCGGACGTGACGGTCGGAACGGCAAAGCCCAGAGTCGGCCAATGAAGCGCTCGGGAAAAACGTCGCTGTGTTGATCAAGGCGGTGTGAGTAGGGTCGAGGGGTGTTGCTCTCCGCCGCAGCCGGCTTCGGCTTCGGGCTGTCCCTCATCATCGCGATCGGTGCGCAGAACGCGTATGTACTCCGGCAGGGGCTGCGAAGAGAGCACGTGCTGGCTGTCGTCTTCGTGTGTGCGGTCTCAGACGCGATTCTGATCCTCGTGGGCGTGGCTGGTTTCGGGGCGGTGATCGGAACCATGCCGTGGCTGCTGGTCACCGTGCGGATCCTCGGCGCCGCCTTTCTGATCGGATATGCAGTGCTGGCCGCTCGGAGGGCGATTTGGCCCCGCCCGCTCGACACCTCGACCGTCGGCGATGCGACGGGGCTTGCCCGGGTGGTCACGACCGCGGTGGCGCTGACGTGGCTCAACCCCCACGTCTATCTCGACACAGTGGTGCTCCTAGGCTCCATCGCCGCGACGCATGGCGATGAACGCTGGTTCTTCGGCGTGGGTGCCACTCTCGGCAGCATCCTGTGGTTCACGGCTCTGGGTTTTGGTGCGAGGCTCCTGCGTCCCGTCTTCAGTCGACCCGTGTCCTGGCGGGTCCTGGACATCGGGATCGCCGTGGTCATGACGATGATCGCGGTGAGTTTGCTGACGGGAATCAGCAGGTGAGCCAGCAACCGCTGTGGCCCCAAGATGCTCCGCTCGTCGTCGGCTGCAACATGCACGATGGCGGGGGAGGATTGTCACCTTCCTGCCCCCGCCTCGGGCGACGTCGCTCAGCTGAACAGCACCAGGTTGTTGAACACCCACTTCTGCGCGGTGCGGTAGCTGTAGCCACCGCCGGGTTTCGCTGTGGCCTCCACCACGTGGGTGTAGATCCAGGTTCGGCACCCGTTGCCGCCGGTGCGGTCCGTGTCGCATTCGGTCATCCAGTCGCGGCCGGCGTTGTCGGTCCAACTTCCGGTGTTGCCCAGCGGGTTGTTCTTCCAGAGGCTGCGCGCGGAAGGGAGGTAGGTCAGGTTGTTGAAGTGCCAACCTGTGGTGGACACGAACGTTCCACCCTTGGCCTCCACCTGCGTGGACCAGATCTGCGTCCTGCACCTGGTGGTCTGTGAGTACGGCTCACACGTGGTCCACCAGTGCCTGCCATTGACGAAATGGAAACCGGGCGTGGTGTAGACGTTCACTGGTCCGCCGGTGCTCGGGGACGGGGATGGCGTAACCGTGGCCGTGCTCGAGACCGTGGCCGTGGCCGTGGTGGATGAGGTCGCTGTGGCGGTGGCCGTGGTGGTCGTCGTGCTGGTGACCGTCGCGGTGGCCGTCGTCGAGGATGTCGCAGTGGCGGTGGTGCTGGCCGTCTCGGTCACCGCCGGCGTCGCGGTCGCAGTGACCGTGGCGCTCGACGTCACCGTCGCAGTGCTGCTGGGGGTCGGTGTTCCGCTGCCCGGCTCGGAGCACTGCACCCAGATACCGGCCCAATCGGCGTGGTCCTGCCCATTTGCACCGTTCGGATCGACGTCGAGGACGAGCGTTTCCACATCCGTGACGTCCACCTCGGCGGTGTTGCGACCAGTGGTGGCGATGACTCCCGAGGCCCACAGTTCGTCACCGTCGCCCCGCACGTACATTTTCAGCGAGCCGGGCTGCGCTTTCATGTAGTCGTCGATGCCGTAGTCGAACCGCAGCGTGCTGCAGGTCCCACCGAGGTCGTACTCGATGACGGATCTGGCGTGTACTCCCAGACCCTTCGTGTACGTGACCCCGCCCAGCGACATCACGGGACCGTCGCCCGCCTCTTCCTCCCCGTTGGCCGTGTCGCGTTCCACGGGACCCCACCCGTTGGTGGCTGAAACCCAGTCCGCGTCGGAGAGGTAGTACCCGCCGGAGACCACGTCGAAGTGTCTGGAGGTGATCTCGCGGTCCCCGATGCTGAGCACAGCGTTGAAGGAGTCCTTACCGACTCTCCCGCCGGGCGTGAGTTCCAGCGTCAAGACAGCTGAGGCGCCAGCGGCCACGGTCACCGTGGTGGGGCCACCGCGAAAGACGGTGTTGCCCTCGGCGGCCAGGGTGACGGTGTGCGCCTCATCGGTGGTGTTGCGGACCGGGACACGCAGCGTGGTGGATCCAGTGTTCGAGTCGATCACCGACGTCTTGCTGATGGTGACGTCGCCGGTGGCGATGACTGGCGGCGGTCCCTCGACGAGCGCGTTGATGACGGCGGAGCGGTGGTCCAGGAGGTTGGCGAAGTTGACGGCGGTGGGGTCGCCTGCTGCGTTCACCCCGTCGAGTGCTGCCCTCAATGCTGCGTCGTTGGCACCCAGTTCCGACTGGGCAAGGTTCAGGAGTTCGGCATCGTCTTGTCCGTCGCGGAACAACTCCCAGCGGATCGACGAAACCGGGCCGTCCGCCCCCGGGTACACGATGTACTCGTCCCCCTGGTCGTAGCGGAACGACGGATCGTTGTAGATATCGAGGGGCCACGAGTTGTACGTCCAGCGCAGGAAGCCGTCCAAATCACGCTGCGCGACCACCCAGCCGAGTGTGCGGGCGTTGAACGGCGGGGTCTTGGTCACGGTGTTGGGCTTGGTCGGCTCGTTCCACGTGTAGAACAACGTCGGTTTGTCGTCGGCGCGGCGCTGGTCGATGAGCGACTGTGGCACCGAGCCAAGGAAGCTGTAGTTGAACGATATGTACTCCGCAATGTCTGCTTCGGCGAGTGAATTGGCAGCCAGCGCGATCTTCTCGGCCCACGCCGGACTCACGGCACGGATGACGTCGAAGGCGGCGTTCATGCGCGCCAGTGGCTGCTCGTCGAACGCGAGCCTGGTGTCGTCGAACCAGCCCTTGTCGAGGAGGTGAGCCTGGAAGGCTGTCAGGAAGGCCGTCCAGGCTTCCTTGTATCGGGCGGAGCCCACGGTGACGATTTCCACCGCGGGGTCCCCGGTGCGGGTGTCGGTGTAGTTGATGCGGTCATGGTTCTGGAACTGCAGCATGGTGAACGCGTGGATGTCCGGTCCGATGCCGGCGGCCCGCGAGTCGGTCACGATGCGGTCGAAGGCGGTGAAGTCGAAGGCGAATTCCGCACCGTCCCACTTCCACTCGATGGTGGATTTGTAGTGGCTGGCGGTTTGCGGACGGATTGTGCCGTTGGCGTTCACCAGCCAGGGGTCCTCGGTGACGGCAACGTTGATGACCCGCTGGCCTGCACTGGCGAGGTCGGCCCAGTACGGCTCGAGTGCCGTGAAGTGTGCCTCGCTCCAGACAGGGAGATCCAGGTAGTCGGCGACAGTGTCCGGCTGGGACCACAGGTCCAGGACGAACGGCCGATCAGCCATGTCGCGGTAGGCGACGTCCGGAACATCGACGGTCAGCGGCCACGTGCCGACGGTGCCGTCGGCGTGGCTGATCGTGATGGCGGCCGTGTAGGTGCCGGGGGCCGTGCCGTCGGGAATCCGGACGGTGAACCAGACGGGCTGGTTCTGGCCAGCCTCGACGTCGATGCTCGCGACGTCCACCAACGGGTCTGCCACGAGGCCCCCGTTGTCCTTGTCGGGGATGAAGCTCGGGTAGCGCACCTGGACAGCGTCGGAGGGCAGCGTCACCGAGGCGTCGTTGGTCAACGGGGTGACCTCGGCCTGGAGTCCGGTGAGGGCGTCGGCCGTGGTGACGGCGAGTTGTGCGGAGGCACGTCCGTTGACGGGAATCCGCAGGGCAAGGGATGCGTCCTCGGCAAGGTCGGCACCGGTCGCACCCGCGATCGGAACCCTGACGAACGACGACGAGGCGAAGACGTCGCTGGGAATCCAGGTCCTCACCTCTCCGGGGTCGACGGTGGCCTCGTCGAGCGGCACCGGGTGCAGGCCGGCGGTGGCCGTGATGGACCTGCCGGCACCTGTTGCGGTGGCAGTGTAGGTGGTGGCCCATTCACCGGCGATCATGTCGGCCGGTGTGACCGTGTGTGACGGGCCATTGTTCTTGCAGGCGTACGATGCGCCCGGAGCCAGGGCCGACTGGTTGCAGGCGTTGGCGCCGGTGGGGGCGGTGAACGCAATCGTGCTCAGTGGCACGTTCCCGGTGTTGATGACCTCCACCCATGGCTGAATCCGGTCGCCGAGCAGACCCTGCTCGCCGCCGGGGTAGATGGCGTCGAGCACGGGTCGGATCGTCAGTGCTGGATCGGCCGCGACGGGGCCTGAGACCCGGACGGCGTGGATCGTGCCGTCGAACATCCAGCGCTCGGGACGATTCTGGTTGTTGCCGCCGATCGTCAGAGAGTTCAGTCCTGCCACGGAGTTAAAGAAGCCCGTTGACGTGGACGATCCGATGGCGACGCCGTCGAGGTACATGGTGACGCCGGATGCGGTGGCGCTGACGGCCAGTCGGTGACGTGTGCCGATGGTCACGTTGGTGGTGCTGGCGATCTGTACCGCTTGGCCGGGCCCGCCGGTGCGGACCTCGAAGTACGGTTTGCCACTGTTGATCGAGAGGATGACGTCCTTGTCCGCCGACGTCGAGACGGACGCGGAGAGCAGGGTGGCGACGGTCTGGTTCGGACCCGCCGTGAAGTCGACGGCGATGGTGCCGGCGTCCAGCGTCGCGATGCTCGACAACTCTGCGGAGACGTCGGTGTACATGCCTGCTGGGCTGAACACGGCACCCTCATCCCAGGTCAGCACATTCTCGCCGCCGAGAACCGGCAGAGGGGCAGTTGTGGCCGACTCACCGGATGGGTTCGAATACGTGAATGTGACGTCGTGCGTCCGGGTGTCGGCGGTGGTGTCGGCAGTGACAGGGACGGTGACGGTGACGGATGAGCCGGCGGCGATGGCCGGGACAGCAACGCTCGCGCTGCTGAACCGCTGGTCTGCGGCGACCATGATGGTGCCGGCAGCAAAA
The DNA here is from genome assembly GCA_030537675.1 of Propionibacteriaceae bacterium. Lineage (GTDB taxonomy): Bacteria > Actinomycetota > Actinomycetes > Propionibacteriales > Propionibacteriaceae > Arachnia. Next base: position 85,031 of record JAUNVL010000003.1, read on the forward strand.
TCGCCACCCGACTGGTTCGTGATGGAGATCGTCGTGGCGGTGGGGACGCCACCCAGGTACGTGTCCGCAGGTGTTACGGAGATGGAGCCGCACATCCCGTCGAGCCAGTCGAGATCGAAGCTGGTGAACGAGAGGTGACGGTAGCCGTCGCGCTCGTAGAACAGTCCGTAGCGTCCGCCACGCTCTCCGGCACCGTCGGCCAGCGCGGTCAGGGTCGAGTATCCGGTGGCACCAGACTGGACGACCTTGCTGACCGGCCACGTCTTGCCGTCGTCACAGCTCATGCGGACGGTGAGGTTGCGGCGGACGTGCTGGTTGGCGGTGTTGGAGAAGAGCAGGATCTTGGACTTCGGATCGGAGGCGGAAGCGTCGGGAAAGGCACGGATGATGGAGCCATTGTTCGCCGGGTCCGGCAGCTCGGTGTCTTGGGAGAAGGCGGTGTAGGTGGCACCGCCGTCGGTGGAGGTGGCGACGCGGCGGTACGGAGCGGCGCGGGAATTGAGCAGGACATCACCGTTGCTCAGCTCGACCGTCTTGTTCTCGTCGGCTCCGGGTCCGATCGGTTCCGACGTCTGCCAGGTGGCGCCACCGTCGTCGGAGTAGACACTGACGGCGTAGTTGGCTCCGCTGATACGGACCGTGTACTGCTGGATCAGCCGGCCTGCGTGCGTGTTGTTGCGCAGCTGGATGCCTTCGCCGGAGGCCGCGAACATGCCGCCCCATGCCCTGCCCTGCTTGATGTCGGAGGTGATGCGGTGGTGCGTCCATGTTGCCCCGTCATCGTCGGAGACTGAGTAGTCGGCATGCAGTACGTTCTTGTCGTCGTGGTTCTGACCAGTGGTGGAGCTCGCGAAGCCGGCGTTGATGGAGGCGGCGTAGAACACGAACACCTTGCCGGTGTTCCGATCGACGATCACCGACGGGTCCCCGAAGCCGTTGGGGGCTGCTTCCTGCCGGATGATCGTCTGGGGGCCCCACGACGTGCCGCCATCAGTGGAGCGCCGCATGAGCAGCGTGATGTTGCTGGGTAGATCTGCCATGGTTGGACGACCGTCGTAGATGGCCAGAATGTCGCCGTTTGTCAGTTGGGTGAGCGAGGGAATGCGGTAGCGCAGCCATCCAGCCTCACCGCGGTTGGCAATATCGTGCAGCGTGATATCGGGATCGATGCCATCACCCGATTGAGCCGCGACGGGTGGCTCAGCTGAGGCCGGCTCGGACTGGAAGAGGCCCATCAGGGGAAGGACAAGGCCGAGCGACAAGAGGACGGCAAAGAGCCGGCGAATGTTCATGTTGATCCTCGCTGATCAGTGGGGGGTTGCAGCGACTCTACGACTTGGGACAGCCATTTGGGGTCAGTCCTGTGGCATGAGCAGGCGTCGTGCCCGGCTGCGCCGGCGCACAGGCGCAAGGAGTCACGGGGACTGGCACGGGTTTGCCCCGTGGGGCAGCCGTGGGCGGGAGGTGCGGTTGACTGGGCCCATGCGCACAGTGATGAACGTGACCGCGGCAATCTTCCTGATTTTTGTCCTGGCGGGGTGCGGCACTTGAACGGTGAAGCCCCCGAGATCCCGGAAAGTGACTCCTGGCGGGAGGATGTTGTCGCCGCTCTCGAAGGTACGCCGGGGGTGACCTCGGTGGATGTCACCGTCAACGAGTTCGACGACGGCGGTGGCGGGAAGGGTCCGGTCATCTATGGCAAGTTCACCGTCACCCACGATTCCCAAGCCGTCGTCGAGGAAGCGATGCGTCGCATGAGCGATGCCCTCGGTCCGGATTCACGCGGTGTGGGGCTGAATCTCTCGATCACCACTGACGGGGCGACGGGGGCGAACTTGCGTGACTTCGGTTACGGCGATGTCCGGCACGGCCGGGAGCTGTGGGAGGCCACCCACTGAAGCTCTGAC
>JAUNVL010000197.1 GCA_030537675.1 Propionibacteriaceae bacterium
CGAGACGTGGTACATCATTTGCTCCGGCATTGTGCCGAGCGGTGCGAAGCCTGCTACACAGGTCTGCTCGCTGGAGGTGTCGACCACCTTCGCGATCGACTGGGCCAATCCGCACGCCGACATCTCTGAGATGGTCACCGCGCTCGAGGGCACCGAAGCCACGACAGGAGACGAGCTCACCTCGGGCAGGGTCGGCCCATGGACGGCGATCCCGGTGGATGCCGATACCGAACCCCGCGGCAAGGTCGCCGAGGCTGGCACGAACGGCTCTGTGTACGTGTACGCCCCGGGAGCGGGGCCCGTCACCCTGGATAACCTGCCCCCGGTGCTGGGTCTCTTCCCCGACGGTGTGCTCAAAGCGCAGACCGTGCTGGAGTCAACGCCACCGGCTGGGCACGGTCAGGTGAAAATCCGTCGCAGCGTCGGGATCTCCCGCACGAACATCGGTTGCGTGCCCCGGGCGTCGCTGCGCTGCGGGAGCCTGCTCGAGGCGCCGGCCATGCCCCGGGTTGACGGCTTCAGCTGAGGAACAGCGGGTCGTCAAGGACTGACAGCATCCCCGGAGTCACATCACGCTTGCTTCGTCGTTGCCATCAGCGGAGGGGGCGACGCCGGCTGGCGATGGTCGACTTGCAGGCGGCAGCAAACCCAGAGTCGAGTATCCGGAGCGCGGTCTGATCCTTGGGCTGGCGGCTCATCCGGCGAACTCGCTTCACTCCGCCCAAGGATGACCACTCATCAGAGAGCCCGAGTGAGGTTCTGATGGAAGCAATCAACCGGACATTCTTGATGCCGATGAGAGCGCGAGTATCTTTCGTACCGTGGCCGCTCTCTACGGCAGGGACCTGATCCACCTAAAGAGCACTGGAAGATCGAGCTGGCGGATGCTCCAAGGCGGCGGAGGCTGGATAGCAACGTGCTCGAGAATCACGGGATCCTTTATTTATGTTTCACAGGTGCAGGAGATCGCCGTTGCCCAGTGGTTCGGCATTCAGTGAGTCAACGCGAAAGTTTGTGCTCTGCCCCCACGAAGTAGTTCCGTGGGGCAATGACCGAATTGCCCTGCCGCCCCCAGCGAGGCCTGAGCGAGTCCCTCGCTCGACCAATGTAGAGAGCGCCGGCCTGTTCTTCGTGCAGCGCGTGTACGTCTGGGCCATCTGTCAACGAGGGGTATCGCGAAGACATCTCACGAACGTCACGTCGGGTCATGACTGGTTTGCGTGTCCTGCACGTCGTCAGCCGTTCGGACGTCCTCCTCGCTCGGATCGCGGAACCGGCGGAAGCTGTAGACGATCAAAACGAGGGCTGCCGCCCCCGAGATGATGAGCGTGACCCCTGTAGTCCAGCCACCCAGCAGCCACCATCGTCGGTCGATCGGCCACCATCGTGGAGCAGGCGGTCCAAGACCCCACACGATCCCCATGGCCACCAGCATCAGTCCGCCAACCACGCTGAACACGATGCGCGGCCACGTTTGCACACCTTTGATCGCGAGTTTGAGAGCCCTCGCCGTAACGGGGCGCAGCAACCGCTTGGCCCACACGTGCTGGGTGGCCAGAAGCCCGAGACCAGCGACGATACTCAGGAGTCCCGGGCCGGGAAGTGCCAGTGCAACCACTCCAAGAACGACCAACGCCCACCCGGCTGCTTCGATGCCCCATCTCTTCAGCCGTTGAAGAGAGCCGATGGGGTGCCCACGGACACGGGTCACGTTCAGCCCCTCCCGTCGTCCGGCCGTTCTTTCCGCGACGTGATCGTTGAGGTCAGCGACCTGGCGCAGTCTGAACCGAAACTGTCCGTTCCACTGTAGTTCGGTGATCTCACGCAGGATAGAAGATCGTCGCTGTCGAGGCCGTGGAAGCACACTACGGTCGAGCGGTCCTGAGCGGTCGAGGTGCCAGATGCGTTCTCGTTCGTGGATCGATCGGCGCAGGAGCCTCAACCAGAGCGAAAGACTGCTCGAAACGCGTTACCAACATACGACGCGTCATGAGCCTCCCTCGACACCGGACCCTAGCTGCGGCTACGTGCCCCGAGCGGCATTGGTCGCAGTAACCTTCGTTTGCCGTTCAGCAAACACCGCTTCTGTCGCCGCCCGTGCGTGTCTGGGGTTGCGCGATGCCACACTGGGAAGCGAGGTCTCGGGATGGGAGGACAGTAGTGAGGATTCTTGCAAGGGCCCGTTATCTCCTAGGTCTGGTCGCGCTCGTCCCACTGTCCTCGTGCAGTGGACAAGTCATCTCGGCAGGGGACATCACCGTGCTGGTGGCCGAGAGGGCTGACTCTGGGATGGACGCCTTGGGGGGCGGCACGCTGGAGGTTGTCGGCGGCTGCCTGGGTGCTGGTGATTCGGTCATCCTCTGGCCGAATGGCACGCAGGTGGTTCAGGACAGCCCGTTGACGATCAATGTCCCTGGAAACGGCAGGTTCGCT
>JAUNVL010000052.1 GCA_030537675.1 Propionibacteriaceae bacterium
AGTTCAACGTTCAACTGTCCGTGTTTTGTTCCCGGACGGAACCGGGGTGGGGGCCCCGGCGATCGTTGGACAGAACACGGCCCCGGGATTGCTCCCGGGGCCGTGCGCTGTTGCAGTCCTCTTCAGGAATCAGGCAAGTGCCGAGCTGGCAGCCTGTGCCTTCGCGAGACGCGTGGCAACATCGTTCCAGTTCACGACGTTCCACCAGGCGTCGACGTAGTCGCCCTTCACGTTCTTGTACTGCAGGTAGTAGGCGTGCTCCCACATGTCGAGCTGCAGCAGCGCGATCTGGCCCGACGGCAGGTTGCCCTGCTGGTCGAAGAGCTGGTTGATGTTCATGCGAGCACCCAGGGTGTCCCAGACGAGCATGGACCAGCCGGAGCCCTGCACACCGTTGGCGACGGCGTTGAAGTGCTTCTGGAACGCTTCGAAGCCTCCGAAGAACTCCTCGATGGCGGACGCGACCTCACCCTCGGGCTGGCCACCGCCGTCCGGGGACATGTTCTTCCAGAAGACCGAGTGGTTGATGTGGCCACCCAGGTGGAAGGCGAGGTCCTTCTCCAACTTGTTGACCGGTCCGAGGTTTCCGCTGGCGCGGGCCTCTGCGAGCTGCTCGAGCGCGGTGTTGGCGCCCTTGACGTAGGTGGCATGGTGCTTGTCGTGGTGCAGCTCCATGATTTCGGGGGCGATGTGGGGCGCCAGTGCTCCGTAGTCGTAATCCAGGTCGGGCAGGGTGTAGGTCATAATCGACTCTCCTCTTGGCTGTCGGTGACTGCGCGGTCAGCCGCGCGTACCCGACCCATCCTATGCGTCCGTTTGTTCACCCGGCCGGACTGTGAGGATGCGGAAGCCCTTGGCCGACGCCAATTTGCTGGTGGGCCATCCCTGATCGCTCAGCCAGAGCGCCAGGGAATCGCCTCCCAGGTTCTTGCTGACCACAAGATGTGCGACGCCATCGTCGCCCAGGTGGGGGAGCCAGCGCAGGAGGAGCTCATGGAGCGCCTCCTTGCCGATGCGGATGGGCGGGTTGGACCAGATCTCGTCGTAGCGGACGTCTCCAGCGATGCCCTCGGGTGTGGTGGCATTGACCCGCTCGGCGACGCCCAGGGCTTCGGCATTGCGTCGTGTCAGGGCCAGTGCCCTTTCGTTGACGTCCACGGCGTCCACGGTGATGCCGGGGGAGGCTACCGCCAGGCCCAGCGCGATGGGTCCGTAACCGCAGCCGAGGTCCAGCACCCTGCCCGAGGCCGGCGGCTCCACGGTGCGGAGCAGCACGCTGGTGCCCAGGTCCAGCCGGGTTCCGGAGAAGACACCGTTGGCCGTGGTGAGTTCCAGTTCGTTGCCGAAAATCGTCGCATGGATGGTGCGGGTGGTCATCGCGGTGTCGTCGTTGGTGAAGTAGTGGCTCACGAGTCCTCCAGGGTCCGTCTCGAACGGGCAAGTTGGGCGCGGGCGGCCAGCCCGCCGTCGGTGGGGTAGCCCACTTCCTCCAGGGTCAGGCCGTGACCGGGCATGACGAGGATCTGGTGATGGCGCTGCGGGTGGGAGGCCACCTCGTCCAGCCATGCGCGGTCGCGCCGGCCGCTGCCGACCGCGATGAGTGCACCCACCACCGAGCGAACCATGGAGCGGCAGAATGCGTCGGCCAGCAGGTGGATCTCGATGACGCCGGTGGGGAGCTGGACGGCCGACAACTCACTCAGGTCCCGGATGGTGGTGGCTCCGTCGCGCGGCTTGCAGAAGGCGGCAAAGTCACGCAACCCCATGAGGTTGGGGGTGGCTGAGTTGAGTGCGTCCACATCCACCCTGTGGCGCACGGCTGCCACGTGGCGGCGCTCCAGCGGATCGGGGACGTGCTCGGAATCGATGATGCGGTAGCAGTAGCGACGCCAGATGGCGGAGAATCGTGCCTCGAAGCCATCGGGGGCCTCGCACAACGATTTCACGACGATGTCCTTGGGCAGGACGCGCCCGAGCAGCCGGCGCAACTCCTCGGGGGAGGGATTGCCGTCGCCGGGGACGAAGGGGAGGTCGACGTGGCAGACCTGGCCACGGGCATGGACACCGGCATCGGTGCGGCCGGCGACCACGACACGGGCCGGCTGCTGCAGTCGCAAGACCTGGGCGATGTGGAATTCCAGCACTTCCTGGACCGTGCGGTGGCCGGGCTGGGTGGCCCAGCCGCGGAAGTCCGTGCCGTCGTAGGCGAGATCGATGCGCCAGCGCATCATCTGGCGCGCTCGTAGGTCAGGTCGTGTGCGGCGCGTCCGGCGTCCAGCCCGCGCTGTTCGTACTTGGTGACGGGGCGCCCCTCCCATCGCGGTGCCCAGCCGTGGTGCACGTTGACGAGCTGGCCATGGCTGTCCAGGGCCTCGCGTTGCCAGAGTGCGTAGTCCTCCCAGTCGGTGGCCAGGCGCCACAGGCCGCCGGGCACCAGCTTGGCGGCCACGACGTCGGCGAAGGCGGGTGTCACCAGACGGCGCTTGTGATGGCGGGTCTTGTGCCACGGGTCGGCGAAGAAGGTCCACACCTCCTGCAGCGAGGCATCGTTGAAGAGCTGGTCCAGTCCCCGGGCGCCGTCGGCGATGACGACGCGGATGTTGGTGACTCCCGCCCGCCCCATCCGTCCGAGCGTGGAGGCCACGGCGGGCTTGAACACCTCGAAGGCGACGAAGTCCACCTCGGGACGGGCCTGCGCCATCGGGACGAGGGAGTCGCCCTTGCCGGAGCCGATCTCCACGATCAGGGGTGCCTGCCGGCCGAACGTGGACTCCCAGTCGACCTCGGTGCCCTCCGCAATGGTCGTCGGCAGGTTGCCCACGGGTATGTCCATCACGAACTCTGCGGCGTGACGCTCCCAGGCGCCTTTCTGGGAGTCGTTCATCCGGGTGCTGCGCCGCACGAAGCTGACGACGTCCCGGCGCACCCGCTCATTCTCTGAATCCACTGCGCCACCCTATCGAGACCTGGCCACATCCCCGTCTCCTAGACTGGGGAAGCAATCCCATGGGCATCAAGGAGACCAACGTGCGCACCATCCTCAACATCATCTGGCTCGTCTTCGGCGGTATCTGGCTGGCGGCCCTGTATTTTCTGGCGGGCGTCGTGGCGTGCATCTTCATCGTCACCATCCCGTTCGGCATCGCCTCCTTCCGCATGGCCCGCTACGTCTTCTGGCCCTACGGCAAGGCGGTGGTGGTGAAGCCGGGGGCAGGGGCGGGAAGCGCCGTCGCCAATGTCATCTGGTTCGTCTTCTGTGGCTGGTGGCTGGCCATCGGACACGTGGTGACCGCCGTCGCGCAGTCGCTGACGATCATCGGCATCATTGACGCCATCGTGAACCTCAAGATGATCCCGGTGACGTGCTTCCCGTTCGGCAAGCGCATCGTGGACCGCTCCTCGCTGCGCCCCAACGATCGTCCCCTGCATTCGCTGTGACGGCCTCGAACCCGGCCCGCACCAACGGCTCGCCGGGTCGGGACAAAAGCGGTAGCGTTGACTCTGCCCTTGCAGCTCTGGCTGCCAGTGGTGGCAGCGTGGCCCCGTTTTGACCGACGGGCCCCTCTCGACATAAGCTAAGTAGCTGTTGCGCGCCGACTGGCCGTGCCAAGCACGAGTCGAGGATTCGAGCGCAGCCTTCAGATGAGTTTTAACGAATGGAAGTTGGTCTGCGTCCGTGTCCACGTACACCCCAAAGCCCGGCGACAATGCCAGGAACTGGCTTGTGATTGATGCTGAAGACATCATCCTCGGTCGCCTGGCCACCCAGGTTGCCACGCTCCTTCGCGGCAAGCACAAGCCCACGTACGCTCCGCACGTTGATGGCGGCGACTTCGTCGTCGTCGTGAACGCGTCGAAGATTGCCCTCAGCGGTAACAAGCGCACCGACTCGATGCGTCACTCGCATTCGGGGAGCCCGGGCGGTCTCAAGTCGATCGCCATCGGCGACCTCCTGAACAAGGACCCACGCAAGGCTGTCGAGCGCGCAGTGTGGGGCATGCTGCCGAAGAACAAGCTGAGCCGCCAGCTGATCAGCAAGCTCAAGGTCTACGGTGGCCCCGAGCACCCGCACGCTGCACAGAAGCCGCAGCCTTATCTGATCACCCAGATCGCACAGTGAGCCGAGAGAGCCAACAGATGACTGAGACGCAAACCGAAGAGACGGTCGAAGAGACCCCCTCCGAAGAGTTCAAGCCCTTCACCGATGAGCAGGATCGCGAGATCGCCTACCGCTCGGACGCGAACCCGGCTGCCGCCGCTGGTTCGCAGGTCCGCCAGGCAGTGGTCGCGCCCGGTGCCGCCACCGGTCGTCGCAAGGAAGCCATCGCCCGCGTCCGCATCGTCCCGGGCTCCGGCGTCTGGACGATCAACGGCCGCACACTCGAGGATTACTTCCCGAACAAGGTGCACCAGCAGACCGTGTCGGATCCGTTCGTCACCGCCGGTGTCGTCGACTCCTACGACGTCATCTGCCGCATCCATGGCGGCGGCGTGACCGGTCAGGCCGGCGCCCTGCGCCTCGGTGTTGCCCGTGCACTGAACGCGATCGACGAAGAGGCCAGCCGCCCCGCCCTGAAGAAGGCCGGAATGCTGACCCGCGACGCCCGCATCAAGGAACGCAAGAAGGCAGGCCTCAAGAAGGCCCGTAAGGCACCCCAGTACAGCAAGCGCTGATCTGGCACAGCCACCAACACAACCCTCCACGTTTTCGTGGGGGGTTGTTTGCTGTCCTGGGCATTTTCTTGAGGGCCTCCCCGCGGTTGGCTGTCACAGCCCGGCGGACTGCGCCACGCTGCAGTGGCGGGCAGGCCTGTGCCGACTCAGACGACGGCGGGCCGATGTGCGCGTTGAGTGCGCCCGACTGCCAGCGTCACGCCGATGAGTGTGAGCAGGGCCACCCCGCTCACGGCAAAGAGGATCCGTGCCCACGGCGAATGATCTTCGCCCGAGATCCAATAGGTGTCAGCCAGTGCCATGCCCGGTCCAAACGATGCAACGAAATAGGCGAATGGGCCGAGCACCAGGACCGAGAGATAGAACATCACGACGGTCGGTGTCTTCCAAGGAGCACGCATCGCGACAACGACGAGCACTACGATCGCGACGATGGGCCCGGCGCTCATAACGCTGACGACCAGGGGCGTCATCATCGACTCTCCCTCGGCTGACATGTCCTGCGAGATCTGCTGAAGCGTCATTCCGGGAACGGCCGCGCGCGGGTTGAGCCAGAGGATCTGCAGCAGCGAGAATGCCGCGTAAGCACTCACCAGGACGGTCCCGATGATCGAGACCAGGATGACGGCGAGCCGGTCACTCACTGAGGGAGTCATGGCATCACGTTACCCAACCCGTCCTGGCAACCGAGCACAGCGAGGCGCACAGACCGGTGTCTCCGGTACCTCAGTCGACGAAATGGGCCCGGCGGGCGGCTCGGCGCAGGATGCGCAGCATCGCGGGCCCCAGCAGTGCGATGGCGACGACGTTGATGATGGCGCGCATCAGGTTCCAGCCCATGGAGGTGGCCACGTTGAACACCACGAAGCGACGCACATTCTCCAGCGGGGGCGCGCCTGCGAGGAAGCTGGCGTCCGTGCCGGTGCCCAACGCGAAGGGCCAGAACGCCAGGTCCATGAGCCAGCCGTACAGGAACGCACTCAGGAAGCAGTAGGCGCCCAGCACCACGATCTCGGCCCAGCCGCCCACCCTGGGCAGCAGGGCGGCGCCCATGCCGACGAACCCCGCGGCCAGCATCTGGTACGGCAGCCAGGGGCCCACACCCCCGGTGACCAGCGCGGACACCAGCAGTGTGGTGTTGCCCAGCAGGAAGCCGAAACCGGGTCCGAACACCCTGCCGCCAATGATGAGCAGGAAGAAGATCAGTTCGATGCCTGCGGTGCCGGCGCCGAGCGGTCGCGTCAGCGTGCCGAGGGCGGACACCACCCCCAGCATCGCCAACGCCTTCGGGGAGATGCTGCCGGATGTGAGCTCCGTCACCACGATGACGATGACGATGGGCAGCAGGAGCGCGAAGATGAGAGGGCCTTGGCTGTTGTTGTCCAGGGCGGCGCCGGGAGCCACGAACAGCGGCCACACGAAGGCGATCAGGCCAATGAGTGCTGCCACCCCGAGCACGGCGGTGGAACGGACGCGGACCGGGACGGCGGAGCGCTGCTTCACTGCGACACCCGGGCAGCGACGATCTCCGCCACCGTCATGACGTCGGAGGGGTGGAAGACCTTGGTGACCTGCGGGGCGAAGCTGGGGGAGGAGATGCAGACCTGTCGGGTGGTGCCATCGGCCACCACTTCACCCTCGGCCAGGACGATGGTGCGCTCAGCGGTCTGGGCGGCGAACTCGACGTCGTGGGTGGAGACCACCACGCAGACACCCTCGGCCACGAGCGACGCGATGATCCGGGTCAGCTCGTGTTTCATGGCGTAGTCGAGACCGCGGGTGGGCTCGTCGAGGCACAGGATGCGGGGGCTGGCCGCCAGTTGGATGGCCAGCACGAGGGCGAGACGCTGACCTTCGGAGAGATCACGGGGGTTGCGGTCTCCGGGGAGGTCGGCACCGAGTTGGGAAAGGATGGCGCTGGCGGTGCCCGCCGTCACCCCCGACTCCTCGTCGGCCTGCGCGCATTCCGCGTCGACGTCAGCCAGGTACAGCAGATCCGCCGCGTTCTGCGGGACGAGGCTCACGAGTTGACGGGCCACGTTGTCGCCCACCCGCCTCGGATCCTGCCCGTCGACGGTGACCTGCCCGGAACTGGCGACCGCACCCTGCAGGGCCCAGAGCAGGGACGACTTCCCGGATCCGTTGCGTCCCATCACGGCGACGGTGGTGCCGGCATGCAGGTCGAGGTCGATGCCTGCCACCGCTGCGATGTCTCCGTAGCTGACCCGCAGGTCGCGCAGCCGGGCGATCACGGGCTGTCCGTTGCCCCGCCACGTCAGCGCCTCCCGAACCTCAGGCGCAGGCGCGAGGCTCAGGTGGGGGCCGTGGTCCCTGATCCGACGTCGGGCAGCACGGACGCTGAGTGGCACCTCGGGCCAGCCCATGGCGGCGGCGAGTTCCACCAGGGGGGGCGTGGTGTCCGCCATTGCGAGAACCTCTGCTGCCGGACCGGCCACCACACGGCCATCGCCGGGCAGCCAGAGGGCGCTGTCGGCCTCGTGCATCACCCGCTCCAGGCGGTGCTCGGCCAGCACCACAGTCAGCCCCACATCGTGGACGAGCGTGGTGATGGCAGCCAAGACGTCCTGGGCTGCCGTCGGGTCGAGGGCGGAGGTGGGCTCGTCGAGCACCAGGACGCGGGGCTGCGCGGCCAGGACAGCGGCGATGGCGACCCGTTGCTGCTGACCGCCCGAGAGTTCGACCAGTGAGCGGCGGCGCAGATCCGCAATCCCCATGAGATCCAGGGTTTCCTCGACGCGCTTGCGCATCACCGAGGGCGACAGGCCCAACTGCTCCATGCCGTAGGCCACCTCGTCCTCCACCACGTCGGTGACGAAGCCCGCCAGCGGATTCTGACCCACCCAGCCCACGACGTCTGCGAGATCGCGGGGGCGGTGCGTCCGTGTGGACCGGTTGGCAACGGTGACCTCACCGGCCAGGGTGGCGCCACTGGAATGTGGCACCAAGCCATTGATGGCACCCAGCAGCGTCGACTTGCCCGTGCCGGTGCGTCCCATGACGAGGCAGAGGTCGCCGTCGGCGATGCTGAAGGTGGCATCAGCGATGACAGGGGTGGACGCGCCGGGTTGGGTGATGGACACGTTGCTGAAGTGGATCACGAGGAAACTCCCGCTCTCTGGGGGCGGGGGGTCAGCACCGCGGGCAGGGCCAGCAGTATCGGCAGCAGCAGGGCCGGCAACGGGAGTGCGGGCCACACCAACGGCACAGGTGGGGGATTGAGCTGTTCGGGATACCCCAGCGGGCTCGTGAGCCACAGCCCGACGACGACGGCGGCTGCACCACAGCCGCTCACCAGGTTCTCCGGCACCCCCCACGGGGCTGGGCGGTAGCGCGTGACCGAGAGACGCCTGCCTGCGCTGCGCAGCCCCCCGGCGCCGACTGCCGCTCCCAGGAGCAGCAACGCCAGGGCAAGCCAGTGCTGCGGCGCCAGGCCCAGGACGGTGACGTTCGAGGCGGGTACACCCAGCACGACGAATGCCCCCAGCAACAGGGCCACCAGCGCCATGAAGAGCGCCACGGTGGTGTGTCGGGGCACCTTCTGCTGCCCCCGCGTGCGTCCGTAGCCACGGGCCTCCATGGAGGAGGCCAGCGTCATGGAACCCTCCACGGCGTCCTCGACCACGGGGACGAGCGTGGCGCCCAGTCCACGCAGTCCGCGGCTGTTGTTGCCACGGAGTCGACGTCCCCGTCGCACCCGGTGGGCCGACATGATCAATTGCGGCAGCACCGTCAGGGTGATCACGACGGCCACGGAAATGTCATGCAGTGCGGCGGGCACGGACTTCAGTGCGGTGCGGGGGTTGGCCAGCGAGTTCGCGGCGCCCACGCAGATCAGTATCGTGGCGAGCCTGCCGGCATCCATGGCTGCCCAGACGAGTTCCTCGGCGACGACGGGACCACCCAGCCGGATACCAGCAGCCCACACGGGCAGCTGGATCTCCGGGAGACGGAAGAGCACGGTGCCGGTGGTGCTACCCCCGATGAAGAGACGCACCAGGACGCGCCCGCCGACGATGATGGCGCCCAGTGCCAGGTAGAACTTCAGGGAACGCGCCCACACGCCATCACCTCGCCGCGCCAGCACAACCGTCACGAGTGCAGTGATGATCAGTGCCAGCACGAGGGGGTTGACCGTGAGGCTGGCTGTGACGCCTGCGCAGAGCGCCCACACCCACCACGCCCACGGGTGTGTGGTGCGCAGCACGGGACGCGAGCGAGTGAGCGCATCAGTCTCCAGTGGGGCGACGCGGGTGATCAGCCTTGCCATGTCACCGTCCGCCCACCTGGGAATCGGTCGGGCCGGTTCGGCGACGCCACCACAGCAGCGCCAGGACGCCCACCGCGATGGTGGCGCCGGTTCCGATCAACGCCCAGGGTGTGCTGGCAGGCACGGGGACGGACTCGTTGGCTGTGACGGCGGGATCCACGTAGCCCGATGCGTCGATTCCGGGCACCAGGACCTGCTCGCCACCAGTGATGATTCTCAGGAGTTCAGGGGTACAGGACTTTTCTCCGGCTGCGTTGTAGCACCACGCTTCGATGTCACCGGGGCGCGGGTGACGTGTGGCGGCGCCCTCCTTCGCGTAGGCGTAGGGGGTTCCCGCTGCGCCGTGGTGGTAGTTCCAGTACGAGCCCGTGAACGTGGCCGGGCACTGCTCGGGATGTCCCGAGAGTGAGCAGATCAGGCGGCCGCTCGAGAAACGGAGCTGCATGCCGCCGCGGGCGAGGGCTTCCTCCCCGGAGGCAGGCGTTCCGACGCACTGATTGGCCAGGACTGCACCGTCGACGTCGACGACGAAGAGCCACACCTGGTTGGCCTGCAGGCACGAGCCCACCGCATTGGAGCCGGGGGCCAACGGTGGTGGCGCCGGGATGTCGTCGGCGTGGGCAGTGGGGACACAGGAGAGGAGGAGGGCAAACAACAGTCCCAGACCGGTCCGGACCAGCAGGACGGGCCAGCGTGGGGTTCGGGCGCCGGGGTTCATGTCAGGCTTCAGGGTACTCGCCGGCATGCGGCTGCCTCCTCATGGCTGTCGCGGAATGGAACGTGCCGGGGTTCCGGGAGCCAGAAGGCGCCCCGAGCCCCGGCACGGAGTGGTCACAACGTGTGGATCAGGAGAACTGCACGATGTTGTTGAACTCCCACTTCGTGATCCATCCGTAGCGGACCTTCTGGCCGGGCTTGGCGATGTTGGCGACCACCCGGGCCTGGACGTAGGAACGGCAGCCGTTGCCACCGGTCTGCGGGGTGTTGCACTCGGTCTTCCATTCGCGGCCGTCGGTGGCGGCCCACGTGCCATCGTAGGAGAGCGGGTTGCCTGCCCAGGTCGACTTGGGCGAGGGCAGGTAGGTCAGGTTGTTGAAGACCCACCCGTTGGTGGCGACGAAGTGGCCGCCCACCTCTTTGACCGAGGTTGCCTCGATGAGGGTGCGGCAGCGCTGCGTGATGGAGTACGGCTCGCAACTGGTGAACCAGTTGCGCCCGTTGACCTTGTGGTAGCCGGGGGTGTTGTAGACGGTCGCCGGGTACGTCGGAGGCGTGCTCGTGGACGGTGTCGGGCTGACGGCGGGCTTCACCGTCAGCGTGGCGATGTCGGAGACAGCCAGGCTCGCAGCGTTGGCGGCCACGGCCCGGACCTTGAGGCCGTTGTGGTCGTTGCCCACGTTCGCGAGGGTGAGGGTGGTGCCGGTGGCGCCCTGGATGGCCGTCCAGATGCCGTTGACGTCCTTCTCCCAGGTGATGCCCGGGGTGGGATCACCGGTGACGGCGACGGTGAAGGTTGCCGTGTCACCGGCTGTGACGGTGGTGGAGGCGGGCTGGGTGGTGAACGCCGGGGCGACTGAACACGTGGTGTTGGTTCGTGGGACCTCCAGCGATGCCTTGCCGTACCCCTTCCCTGCGACTGCGAGAATGCCCTGGTTTGTGGCCATGTAGTTGGCGGCGGTCCTGTCAAGGACGCTCTGCCAGGCGCCCACGCCGGTCAGCTTCTGCTGCGCACGCATGAAGGCCTGCGGCGACGAGATGTCGACGCCAGCCTCTGCGAGGCCAGCCCCCAGCATCCCGGTGGAGTTGGCCGCGGAGAAGGTGGCCCAGTAGTAGTTCCCATCCTTGGTTTTCTGGTTGGCCGGGTTGTTGGCCCAGGCCACGGCCTTGTCGATGGCGACCTTCGCCGCGTCACGCATGGCCGGGGTGTTCAGTTCGTTCTCGTGCGTGCCCACGAGCGCGGAGAGGGCCAGACCCGTGTCGTCGGGGGACCCGAAGCTGCCATTGGCCACCTGACGCTTGGCCAGCAGGTCCCAGACGTTCTGCGGGACGGGCTTGCCGAGGCGGTTGAGTGCAATGGTGACCAGTTGCGGGCCCCACCAGTTGTTGAGGCTCCTGGCACCATCGGCGATGTAGGTGTCGAGTTCTGCCACCAGATCACGATCGCAGCCCAGGAAGTGCTGCGTGTCCTGTCCTGCCATGTCCAGGGCGATGAGCATCTTGGCCAGCGAATCCGCGCCGGCGCTGAAGTAGCCGGTGTCGGCGGTCCTGATGGCCTCGACCATCTCGGAGACAATCTCCGGGTGTGTCCCGGCCGCTGCGAAAGCAGAAATGCCGTCGGCCAGTCCTGCGGGGAACTGCTTGGCAGCCGGATCCCACTGGCTGGCCAACCAGGCCGCGGCGGCCTGTGTGCTCTCGGCGTTGTCGTAGGGCGCGAGCGTCAGGCCCGTGCGCGGTTCGGGGTTGGTGGAGGCGGTGGCGTCCAGGGAGAACGACCACCCTTCCCACTCACCGGGCTTGGGTGTGTAGCCGCTGGCGCCCAGGTTGGAGTACTCCCACGTCCGTCCCTCGTCGTTGGAGTGCCAGTAGGACCAGTAGGCATTGGCCGGTGGGGTCTTGACGCACGTTTCCGTGTAGTCGTCGCCATCCGCCGTGAACACTTCGTCGGCTGCGGGGCGGTCATTGAGCCGGCAGGCGAACGCATCACCCCACTGCTGGACGCCTTCGTAGGAGAATCCGGCGTTCCGTACCGCTTCGACGCCGTCCTCGGGGGAACCGGTGGCGCAGCGCACGTCAGGTGCACCGCCCAGCTTCTGGTAGTCGATGACCACCGTGACACCGGTGTCGCCAACGCAGGCACCGGCATGGTGGGTGGGTGCCACCGCGTCCTCGGCCTGGCTGGTGGCGGGGGCGACGAGGCTCAGCAGGAGGGCAGCCGAGGCTGCGCCCGCAAGGAGTCGTTTGATGCGTGACATGTGTGTGGGGGTTCCGTTCTTCGGGGGTCCTGCAGGAATGGTGGTGGCCGGTCTCATGCGGAGTACTGGACCATGTTGTTGAACTCCCACTGCTCGATCCAGGCGTAGCGGACCGGCTGGCCGGGCTTGGCGACGTTGGCGATCACCTTGGCCCAGATGTAGGAGCGGCAACCGTTGCCGGTGACGGGCGTGTTGCATTCCGTCTTCCACTGGCGTCCAGCGGTCGTCCACTCGCCCTCATTGCCCAGCGGGTTGCCCTTCCAGAGCGACTTGGGGGCCGGGAGATAGGTGAGGTTGTTGAAGACGTAGTCATTGGTGGCCACGAACCTGCCGCCCACCTGGGCCACCTTGGTGGCCTTGATGGTGGTCTTGCAGCGCGTGGTCGCGGAGTACTTCTCACAGGTGGTGAACCATTCGCGACCATTCACGTTGTGGTAGCCGGGGGTGTTGTAGACGGTTTTGACCGGCGTGGGCTTGACGGGAGGCGTCGGGGTGGCGCACTTCGCCATTTCCGGTACCTGGGTGCTGCGGATGGTGCTGTAGCCGGCGCCAGCGACACCGAGGATGGCCTGGGTGGTGGCCATGACGTCGGACTTGCGTTCCTTGCCCGGATCCTTGTGAGCGGCGGCCCAGCCACCATCGCCGTTCTGCTGCGACATCAGGTAGCGGACGGGGGACTCGACCTCAACACCCACCTCGGACAGTGCGCTCGCGAGCATGCCCGTGGAGTTGGAGGAGGAGTAGGTGGCCCAGTAGTAACTGTTGCTGGTGGCGTCCGACTTCTGGTTGGCCGCGTCGAGGGACCATGTTGTGGCGTTCTTGATGCTGGCCAGCGCCTTGGCATGGTCCTTGGCATTCTTCGGGTTCTTCGACACCTGGTCCATGGCGGAGACTCCCACAGCCGTGTAGTCGGGATCGCCGACGAAGGTGCCGTCGTTCTCGTAGTAGCCGAAGCCACCCCCGGCCTGGTTCTTCGCCATGTCCTCGATCACCCAGTCGGGCACCTGCTCCCCGGCCCGTGACAGGGCGATGGCGATGAGGTAGGGACCCCAGTACTCGCGGCTCTGGGACGGGCGCTGCACGACCATGGCCTTCAGGTCGTCGACGAGGTCACGCTCGCAGCCGAAGAAGGTGCGGGGATTCTGGCCGGCCATGTCCGCAGCCATGATGACCTTGGCGAGCCCGGCCGGGTAACCTCCGTCGAAGTCGGTGTAGGCCGGTCCGCGATCCTTGAGGTCCACGAGCATGTCGCGGACGGTGTTCGGCTCCTGGTTGGCGGCGCTGAGGGCGATGACGCCATCCGCGGTGGTGCCGGCGGCGAAGAAGAGCTTCTTCTTGTTCTTCCAGGTGTCGGCGATCCACGTCGACGCCTTGGAGATGCTCGCGTCGGTGGTGGCATCGGCGCGCGCAGACTGGGGCGCCATCAGGGTGAAGGTGAGGAACAGGGCCACGAGAAGGGCGCCTGTTCGTTTGAAGAGGGACATGGGACTCCTTGGGAAGGAGGCCTGCTGAAAACAAGTATGGGCGCTGAATGAAGCGCACCGAACCCATCGCAGACCACGACGATGAAACCGTTCCGTTCAGAGCGGGTGTTCCGACTTGGGCACGCCTTGCGGCTCGGCCTTCACGGTTGCGGGTCAGTTACGGATTCTCACCGATATTTCCCCACTGCTGAACAAGCCTGAGCCTACACTGAGGACTGCTTTCAGAATTGCGCGGGGCTACCAGTTGCGTTCGCCGGAGCCGCCCTCGACGGGTTCTGAGCCCTGCTGTTCCTGGGCGCGCTGGCGTTCCTCCTGTGCCTGCTTGGCCCTTTCGTCCAGTTCGTCCGTGAGGTCCTCGGAACTCGACGACTCCTGTGGCGGCGTCCACGTGGCGTTGCCCTCGGTCTTCTTGGACTCGACTCGCTGCCTGGCCTCGTTCCAGGCCTCGGACAGGGTGCCGCCGCCCGGCGCCGGCTCATCAGGACAGACGGCCCCGGCGAGTACCACCTCAGCCTGCGTGTAGCGGACCAGGGCGCCGGGGATGTCGTCGGCCTCGCGAAGTGCGTCGGCGCCGGACTCCAGTGCCAGCGACCAGTTGAGCCGCACCGTGCACTGCCGCTCCGCCGGTGCCAGCCCGGCAGCCGTCTCGAAGTCGGCAGCTGAACCGTCCCAGCTCTTCAGCTCGAACCGGGCGACGCCCCTGTTGTGGACAGGGATCCACCTGTTGAGCACGGAGACGTCCATGGAGCGCTCGTACTGCAGTTCGGCAGAGACGTTGTCGCGCTCCTGCCACGCGGTGTTGCCGGCATTGAGGAACGCCAACTGGAGTGCGAGTACCAGCGCGGCAGCCAGGAGTGCCACGGCGATCAGCCCTGGGATGACGAGCCAGAGCGCTCGTCGGGGAGTCGGGGTCATGGTTGGGTCTCCCTGCGGGCCTCGCGGGCCTGTCGGAGTGTGAACCAGCCGTCGACGGCCAGCACGGCTGCGGCTGCGACGGCCAGCACCCACGCCAGTGAGTAGTCGGGGGTGCCCGTGTCGCCGAGAGCGCCACCCGCACCGTCGGGCCAGAAGTCCAGGCCGCCAGGAGTCAGCCGGTGTTCGTAGGAACCGCCGAGTTCCTCGGAGATCGTCCTGAGTGAGGATTCGTCGATGTAGGAGAGCTGGGGCACGCCGTCGCGCATCACGAGTTCGTCGGTGTCGGGCCGCAGCGTCATCTGGCCACCACCCTCCGTGCCGTAACCCAGCACCTTCGAACCACTCAGCAGGGGAGCCAGGGTGTCGAACGACGCGGGGACGGCTTCCATGGTTTGTTCACCATCGCCCATGTAGATCAGGAACCGGCGGGCCTGCGGGCGGGACTGGGCGGAGTCGCTCAGCAACTGCTCCGCGATGGGTTTGCCCACCGAGATGTCGCTGCCGATGCCGAAGCTCTCCTCACGCCAGCCCATGGTCTCGGCGAACGTGACCACGGCGGTGGTGTCGGTGGTCCAGGGGACGGAGATGCGGGCGTCGTTGTCCATGACGACGACGCTGTAGCGGGCGCTGGGCATCGCTGACACCAGAGCTGTGATGTCGGAGGCCACGCCCTCCATGCGGGGGCGCTGACCGTCCCAGTCCTGCGCGCCCATCGACGTGGTGCGGTCGATGAGGAGGACGACGTCGGTGGCGGTGGGGGTGGGCGGATCCTCGCCGCCGGCGATGGCGGGCTGCAGTGCCACCGCAGCCAGGAGCACGAGCGCCCCGGCCCTCAACCACACGGCAGGGGAACCAAGCGAGCGGCGCGAGGCCCAGACGTGCAGCGCCAGGACGAGGATGACGCCAGCCAGCAGAGGCCACAGAACAGTGATGGTCATGAGGACGCCCTCCTGCGGTGGGCAAGGGATGCGCCGCCCAGTCCGAGCAGGGCCACGACGGCCCCCGGCCACACCAGTGGGACGGACTGGGTGCGAGCGCGCCCCGCCATGACCGCGCGTTGCTGTGATTCAACCGCCCGGGTGATGGAGCCGATGTCCGGCTGGGGTCCCAGCAGCATCACGCCGCCGCCGGTGAGCTCCAGCATGGACGTGAGGTCATCCGTCGCCGCGACGCTGTTGTCCGACGGCACGATCCCTTGGACGAGGACGTCACGTTCCACGGCCCGGCGGGCGGCATCGGAGAGGGAGAACAGCGGTGTGCCGGCCACCTGGTTGTCGGTGGCGAGCACGACGGTGCGGGAGCGGCGCGCATCGGCCTGGTCGAAGCGCTGGAGACAACTGGCCAGGCCGTCGCCGATGAGCGATGAGCCGAGGTCCCCGACACGGGTGCCGGCCACCTGGCCACCGCCGAGGTCCTCGGCCGTCTCGCGGAGGTGCTGTTGGATGTA
Source organism: Propionibacteriaceae bacterium (assembly GCA_030537675.1). Taxonomy (GTDB): domain Bacteria; phylum Actinomycetota; class Actinomycetes; order Propionibacteriales; family Propionibacteriaceae; genus Arachnia. The sequence continues at coordinate 15,781 of JAUNVL010000052.1, forward strand.
CGCGGCGTCATCCGTCAGCGGGAACACGGTGACGGCGGAGGAGTCGAACAGCACGAACCCGATGCGCTCACCGTCGAGTTCGGCTGCCAGGTCGGTGAAACTGGCGATGACGTCACGGTTGACCTGCGACATGGATCCGGAGACATCCAGACACAGGACGATGTCGCGGTTGCTGCGTTCCTGGGCCACCGTCTCCGCAGACACCGGGCGGGCGGCCAGCAGCGCGACTCCGGCTCCGGCGACGGCCAGGCAACAGGATTCGATGACCAGCCAGCGCAGTCGCTCCCTGGTGAGCTGCGCGAAGCGGGGCAGCGACCGCACGCGTCCGGCATTGGCCAGGAGCAGTGCGCCGGAGGTGGAGCGGCGGCGCCGCGGCCACAGCCAGGCGGCGATCCCGACGGCGGCCAGGAGCACGAGGACGGCGAGGCCGTACCAGGGTTGTGTCAGTGCCATGCCCGGATCACCTCCTGCGCGGAGGCGGCGACGGCGTCCACGTCGGGTCGGGCGGTGGGGGAGAAACAGTCGTCCTGGATCGAGTCGATGAAGGTGGAGACATCGAGCAGGCGTGGGTCGCGACGGGCCGCGGCAGCGAGCTGGGATGCGGTTTCGTAGTCGGCGTCGCCGTCCGAGGCAGTGCCGGCGAACCAGCGTGTGGTGCGCCCCATCTCCTGGCAGGCGGGCTGCGCGCCCAGTTTTCCGGAGTGGTATCCGGCGGCCGCCGAGGTGATGCGGTCCAGCGCGTCGGAGCGCAGCTGTGTCAGGGACGTGTCGATGCCGGGACCGGAGGGACCTCCGAGCCGTCGCCAGCGCAGGACGCCCACGGCCATGACGGCCACTGCAGCCAGCGCCAGCAGCGCAACGAAAGCCCACCAGCGCCAGTCGAGACCGACGGGTGGGTTGATCTCCAGGAGCAGGTCAGCGGGCATGACGATGCCTCCTGACCAGGTTGAGGATCGCCGGCACCAGGCCGTCGGTTCCGCTGAGGTGGAGGTGGGAGATGGCCAGACGGGACAGCGCGGAGGTCCGGCGGGCGGCGCGATCAGCACGGTCGGCCGCGATGGCGTCGCGCAGTTGCTTGTCCCGCCGCAGCTCACGGAGCAACTGGCGGTGGTCGTCGAGTCCCACCACCGACGAGGTGGCAATGGCGGGATCGCAGGGATCGAGGTCAGCCAGCGTGACCACCAGCACGTCGTGCTGCACCACGAGCCGGCGCAGGCGCGTCTCCAACTGGGCGTCGATGTCGACGTCGTCGCAGACCACCACGACGATGCCGCGCCGCCGCAACGTGGTGGCGGTCACCTCGAGCAGCCGCGCCAGGTCAGCTTCTGGCTGCTCGACGCCGCAGGCATCCTCGATGTGGCCGAGCATGCGTTCCAGTTCGACGTCGCGGGTGGAGGGCCTGTCCGCGCGGATGTCGTCGCCGAGACACCACAGCAGACCCACGTAGTCGCCGTGCTGGGTGGCGATGGAACCGAAAGCGCCAGCCACCTGGACGGCGACCTCCGCCTTGGTCTCCGTGGGGTTGGCCATGCCGGCCAGTCCGCGACCGGTGGCCACCGCCACCATCACGGTGGTGCGCCGTTCGGCGATGTGGCGCTTCACCAGCAAGGATCCGCCGCTGCGGGCTGAGGCCTTCCAGTCGATCTCGGCGACGTCATCGCCGCGCACGTACTCACGAAGGTCGTTGAACTCCATGCTGCGCCCGGCGTGCAGGGAGGAGTGGGCGCCCTCGTAGAGCCCGCCCACCCTCTTGCGGGTGGCGAGCGCTACGGCGCGACGAACTCGTGTGAGACGGGCCATGCGTCTACGGCGTGGGGACGGCGTCGAACACGGCGTCGATGAGGTCGTCGGGACGGATCTGCTCGGCCATGGCCTCGAACGTGAGGATGAGGCGGTGGCGCAGGATGGAGTGCCGCATGGACACGACGTCGTCAGGAACCACGTGGTTACGGCCGGCCAGCAGCGCGTTGCTGCGGGCCACCTGCAGGAACGCGATGGCGCCGCGGGGGCTGGCGCCGTACTCGATCCACCGTGCGTGCTCGCTGCCGAGGAAGTCCGCGGGGCGACGGGTGACGTTGATCAGTTCCACGATGTACTGCTTGATGCTGTCCTTCACGTGGATGCGGCTCACCAGCTTCTGGAGACGCAGGATGTCGGCAGTGGTGGCCACGGCTGCCCCCGGGGTGTCGAAAGCGCCACGCTCGATGCGGTTGAGCACCTCGATCTCGTCGGCAGGCTTCGGATAGTCCACCACCTCCTTCAGGAGGAAGCGGTCCATCTGTGCCTGGGGGAGGACGT
>JAUNVL010000053.1 GCA_030537675.1 Propionibacteriaceae bacterium
TGCCCTTCCACAGCGAGCGGGGGGAGGGCAGGTAGGTGAGGTTGTTGAACACCCATCCGTTCTTCTGCACCCATGTGCCGTTGACCTTGGACACCTGGGTTCCCCAGATATCGGTGAAACACCTCGTGGTCTGGGAGTACGCCTCACACCGGGTGTACCAGTGACGGCCGTTGACGAAGTGGAAACCGGGGGTGTTGTACACATCAGCCGGGTAGGACACCGTGGGCTTCACAGTCGGCTTCGATGTGGTGCTCGGTGTCACCGTCACGGTGGCCGTGGTGGTGGCCGTGGCCGTCGTTGAGGACGTCGCAGTGGCCGTCGTCGATGCAGCGGCCGTGGCGGTGGCCGTGGTGGTCGCCGTCGTGGTGACGGTGGCGGTGGCAGTGGTTGACGACGTCGCCGTGGCGGTAGTGGAGGCGGTCTCCGTAGCCGTGGTGGAGGAGGTGACCGTCGCCGTGGTTGAGGCCGTGGCGGTGGCCGTCGTGGAGGCCGTGACAGTGGCCGCAACCCGCTCTGTCACCGTGATGGCGCCGAGTTCGTGCCACCGGGGGTTGTCGACGACGGCGATGCCCTCGACGGATGCGTCGCAGTCGTTGTCGATGCCGTCACAAACGGCCAGACTGATCGCTGGGGCGTTGCCCTTGCTGGTGTCGACGATGGCGTAGCCCAGGGTGTAAGTGCCGGCTGGGGCACCGCTGAACCTGGCTCGAACCTGGTTGGTGTAGTTCTGGCCCTTGATCCAGTCGCCTGGATTGCTGCGCAGGTCCACGCTCTGGGCCGCGACCTCTCCCGTTTCACTGTCGAGCAGGGCGTAGGAGACGCGGTACTTGTCGTGCCAGCCGCCCGTGCGGTTGGGCAGTCGGCCAACGCCACCATTGACCCAGTTCTGCGTGATGAAGAACTGTTCCCCCACCACGACGCTGGTCGGCGCCTCGATGCGTGTGGGTGCCAGACGGTACCCACCATTGACAGCGAAGTCCTGCCACACACCAAAGTGTTCCTCGCTCAGCCAGAGCGGGACGTCGGTGGCGGGCCAACGGAGGTCGAGTGTGTTGGCGCGGACCTTCAGCGCGTCGTCGACCACCCGCTGCAGCATCCCGTTCATGCTGGGCTTCTTGAAGCTCGCGTCGCAGGAGGTCTCACGCAGCGTCATGTTCTGGTAGCAGTTCTCGCCGATGATGGCGGTGCCCTGCAGGAACTTGTTCGCGATCTCCTGCTTCTCCGCCTCGTTCATCCACTGGGTGCTGCCCAAACCGTCACGACGAATCGCCAGATCATATTTCTCGATCATGGCGTCCTGGTCACCCTTGTTGAACCCACTGGGATAGTTCATTGCCAGCATCACATCCGGGAACGCCTTCGCGTACTCACCAGTGATCCACTCCAGGACCTCCCGGGTCTGCCCGTTGCGGACGCTGCTCATCTCGCCCCACCAGCCCAGACCGTTGGCGTCGATGTAATCCACCACCGCAGAATCGTTGTACTGCTCACCGAACGCGGCGATGAAGGCGTTGAACTTGGTACGGAAGATCGCGTCGGTCACGAAAGGCGTCTTGAAAGCACTGTTCGATGCGGTCGCGTAACCGGTGGCACCGGCGTCGAAGACGAACTGTGGCGTGGCCTGCATGTGCACGTCCTGGCTGTCCGGGACGATGCGGAACGCCAGGCGGATGCCCCGCTCCCGTGCCTCGTCGACGACTGCCTTGTAGTTCTCGTCGACGTTCCAGGCGTAGTTGCCTTCAGTGGGCTCCATCCTCGACCACGGCACCCGCAGGTACAGGGTCGTCGCGGCCCAGGCGTGCTCGTCCACCAGACCCCAGAACACGTCGGCGTCGATGAACTCCCAGTCGAACTCCTCGATGTAGAGCTGCCACCCCATGCCGGGGTTCTTGATGTAGGAGGTGGAGTCGACTGTCGGCGTGTGAACGGTGACGTCGGCGGCGGCGGCATCCTGGGATGAACCCACGCCTGCCAGACCGGTGAGAGCGACGACGGCGGCCACCGCCAGGGCCACGAGCTTTTTCATCGTTGAAGGACCTTCCTCGACGGGGCAAAGCTGTGCACCGTCTCACATGATCGCGCCGGTCGATGCAGCCTGGGCACAACGTCGGGGGCCGCACCGAGGACACGGTTGTCCATACGCGAGCACTGGACAAAGTACAGCGCCCCCTCTGACGCTGTGAACACCGGACTGGGATGCGATCAACAGTTGTGCGCACAGTCCGCCATGGGCTCCGTGTGGCTGGGTGGTCATACGTAACGATTCAGTGACTATGAACGTGAACATCGCTGATCACTCTGAGCCGTTGACCACCGGGGGCGTCGCAGCGCGCGGAGGATTCTTCGGCGGCGACACCTTCGTCGTCTAACCCGGGCCCGACGGCCAGCCGCTCGAATCAATTCGGCACCGGGTGTTCACCGAGGCCATGGACGACCATCGCGCGATGCAACTGCTCGCTTCCGTAGCCGGGGACGCCGCCGTCCGGGACATTGCCGACCCGGACGGCGAGCTGACCCTCACGTCTTCTCCGACTGACCCCGACGACTACCGACGCGTCACAGCGCGGTTGGCCGAGGCCATCTCACAGCACCTGCGATGAACAGGTGCGAACCTCGGAAACGACGGCTCTGCCGAGCTCAATCACTCAACGGCGAGCGCAACGTCGGTGGACTTGACGAGCAGTGTCACCCGTGAACCGACCTCGATGCCGAGATCACTCACAGCATCCAGCGTGACCGCCGATGTGAGGATCTGCTCTCCACCTCCGTCGAGACGCACCTTGGCAACCACCATGGCCTCGCCCTTGGACAAGCTGAGGACCTCACCGGTCAACTGATTGCGAATGGACATACGCATGTCAAACACCTCCGTAGCAAAGGCCCGAATCGGGCCGCTGTCGCAAGAACAGTAGCAGCGAGGTTGAAGACAGCACTCACTCGCGACCGACCGGTTTGGGCCGTGCCTCGCGGCCGGAGAACCACCCCTCGAGCGCCTCGGGCACGCTGTCGAAGCGCGGCACGTACGGCTTGATGTCGACCACGGGAGTGCCATCCAGAATGTCAACACCCTTGATGATCAGTCGCCGACCCTCCCTGCGGAGGAGCCGGACAACCGTGAGGCCGAGGCGGTTGGGACGGCGAGGATTTCGGGTGGCGAACACACCATGTGGACGGTCGTCGAGAAAAGGAACAGGACGCAGATCAACCTCGCCTCCCCGGTCGAAGACGTATATCAGGATGAGGTGACTGAATCCTTCGATGTCATCCAGTCCGTCCTCGAACTCTTCGTGAACCTCGAGGACACCCTCCGCATCCGGGACGAAGGCACCCTGTATGGGCGCCTCCGCCTTGGTGTGGAAGGACGTGTGCACCACTCCTATGGAGTGAACCGCGTGCGTGTGATGCATCAGCGACCCGTCGTTTCCTCGCCTAGTTGAAGTCGGACGCAGGGCCACTCTCGGGAGCTTTTCCAGAACCCTCTCGCTGATCGGACTTGGCGCTGCCCGCCTCCAGCGAGTCGCCCGCTGGCAGTTCCTCGTGGCCGCCGAACTGCAGGCGCATGGCGGAAAGCACCTTGTTGGCAAAGTGGTCCTCACCGCGGGAAGCGAAGCGCTCGAACAGCGCAGCAGCGAGCACCGGTGCGGGCGTGCCCGTGTCAACGGCCGCCTTGACCGTCCAGCGTCCCTCACCCGAGTCCGAGACACGTCCTGCGAGGTGGTCGAGTTCGGGGTTGCTTGCCAGCGCTGCGGCCGTCAGATCCAGCAGCCACGAGGAAATGACGGATCCGCGTCGCCACAGCTCCGCCACCTTCGGGACGTCGATGGTGAACTGGTAGAACTCCGGTGACTCCAGCGGTGCCACCTCCGCGCTGTGCTCGGCTTCCGTGATGCCGGCGTCGGCATGGTCGAGAATGTTGAAGCCTTCGGCGAGCGCAGCCATCATGCCGTACTCGATCCCGTTGTGGACCATCTTCACGAAGTGCCCCGAGCCGGAGGGGCCGCAATGCAGGTAACCCAGTTCTTCCGACGTGCGCTCCCCCTCACGACCGGGAGTCCGGTTGACGTCGGTCGCACCTGGCGCGATCGTTTTGAACACCGGTTCGACGCGCTCGAAGGCCTCGTCCGGGCCTCCCACCATGAGGCAGTAACCACGCTCGAGCCCGAACACTCCGCCGCTGGTGCCCACATCCATGAAATGGATGCCCTGCTCCTTCAGCATCTTGGCGCGGCGCACGTCGTCGCGATAGTTCGAGTTGCCGCCGTCGATGATGATGTCACCCGGCTCCAGCACGGCCGCAACCTGCTCGACGACGACTCCCGCGATGCCCGCCGGGACCATGAGCCACACGGCTCGGGGGGCTTCGAGTTTGGACGCGAGATCGGCGAGGTCCGCAGCGCCGACAGCTCCCTCCTTGACGAGTGCGTCGATCGGCGCCTGGTTGACGTCGCTGACGATGCACTCATGGCCGTCACGCATCAGCCGCCGCACGATGTTGGCGCCCATTCGGCCCAGTCCCACCATTCCCAGCTGCATGACTTCTCCTCGTGAATCGATGTCGTTGTGTTCGCCTGATGCGGCGGTTTCCTTGACGGCAGTCTAGGAGGGGCGCCGCCACGCTGTTCGCATGCGCAGCGAAAGGCGTACTGCGATCATCCACCCCGACGAGCTCAGCCCAGCCAGACGATGCGCTCACCAGTGGAGGGCAAGGAACCCAGCGTGGCAGCGGGACACGGACGCTCCCGTCATCGACGCGGCGGACGGGGGCAACTTGGTCGATGACCCTCGACGAGGCGGTCCCTCGGCGAGGAGTGCGGTTCAGTCGTCCTTGTGGCGGAAGAAGCTCCGCAGACCCTCCTTGTTGACGGCAGCGATGGCGGTCAGGGGGATTCCTGCGGGGCACACCTTTGCGCATTCTCCATACATCGAGCAAGGGCCGAAGTCCTGTTCCATCTCTGCCAGCATGTCGCGGGCGCGTTTGCCACGCTCCTGCTTCCCGGTGGGCAACAGCGACAACTGCGCGAGCTTGGAGCCGACGAAGAGGTGAGCCGAGCCATTGGGGCACGCCGCGACGCAGGCACCGCACCCGATGCAGGCCGCCATGTCGAGTGCATGCTCCGCTCTCTCATGGGACAAGAGCAGCACGTCGGCCTCAGGCGCGGAACCTCCAGGGATGGCCACGTGGCCGCCGGCAGTGATGATGGCGTCCAGTGCAGAGCGGTCCACGATGAGGTCTCGGATCACCGGATAGGCGGCCGAGCGCAGCGGCTCCAGCCGGATCCGTTGGCCGTCGGAGAAGCTGGCGAGGCGCTGGTGACAGGAGGGAGTGTTCTGCTGGGGTCCGTGGGGGTCACCGTCGACGGTGATGCCGCAGGCACCGCAGATTCCCTCACGGCAGTCCGACTCGAACGCGACGGGCTCCTGGGCGTTCTCCACGAGTTCGAAGTTCAGCCGGTCCAGTAATTCCAGCAGGGACATTTCCGGCGTGGCGTCATCCACCTCGTGAGTCTCGTAGCGTCCATCGTCGCCAGGGTTGTCCTGCCGCCAGACATCAATGATCAGTCTCATGTGTAGTCCCTCGTGGTCAGTGGCACGGTCTCGAACGCCAACTGCTCGTGATGGCGGACGAAACCTCCGTCGGGAGCCACCTGCCAGGCCGACGCAAAAGCCCAGTGCTTGTCATCCCGGGCAGCCTCGCCGCCGCGCTGATGTTCGGCGCGGAAGTGGGCGCCGCAGGATTCCTGCCGGTCCAGGGCGTCGACGCACATCAGCTCAGCGAGTTCCAGGTAGTCGGCCACCCTGCCAGCCAGTTCGAGTTCCTGGTTGAGGCGCTCGCCCGAGCCGACGACGCGCAGGTCGCGCCAGAACTCCTCCCGCAGGTCGCGGATGGCTGTGATGGCGGTCTTCAGCGTCTCCTCGGTTCGGATCACACCGCAGCCCTCGTAGAGGATCGCCCCGAGCAACCGGTGGAAGTGGGCGGGTCCGTGGCTGCCCCCGATCGCCATCAGCGCGTCGACTCGGGAGCGGGTGCGCTTCAGCGCTGAGCGAACCTCACGGGAGTCGTGTTTCAAGGGTTCTCTGCCCAGTTGCGGAGCCAGGTGGTTTGCCACCGCGTGTGGCAGCGTGAACCATCCGTCGACGCAGGCGGACAGCAGAGAGTTCGCGCCCAGCCTGTTGGCGCCGTGGTAGCCCCAGCCGCACTCCCCGCCGACGAAGAGACCGGGCAGCGAGGTCATGAGGTCGTAATCGCTCCACAGGCCACCCATGGTGAAGTGCGCACCCGGCGCGATCCGCATCGGCACCGTGTACGGATCCTCGCCGGTGGCGTGCTTGTACATGTCGAAGAGGTTGCCGTAGCGCCCTGCGATGGTGTCCCGACCGAGCCGGGCGATGGCGTCGCGGAAGTCGAGGTAGACGCCGTTGCGCAGCGGGCCCACCCCGCGGCCGGAACGGATCTGTTCGGTGGCGGCACGGGAGGCGACGTCGCGCGGTGTGAGGTTCCCGAAAGCCGGATACTTGCGCTCCAGGTAGTAGTCGCGCTCCGATTCCGGGATGTCGTTGCCTCCTCGCTCATCCCCTGGTTTCTGCGGTACCCAGATGCGGCCATCGTTGCGCAGCGACTCACTCATGAGGATGGTCTTCGACTGCCAGTGCGAGCTGATGGGCAGCGCCGTCGGATGGAACTGGATGAATGAGGGCGACGCAAAGTGTGCGCCGTGTTGCGCAGCGCGCCACACCGCGGAGGCGTTGGAGTTCTTCGCCAGGGTCGAGTGGAAGAAGATGCTGCCGTAGCCGCCCGTGCACAGCACCACGGCGTGTGCGGTGTGGGCGGTGATGGCGCCCGAGATGAGATTGCGCATGACGACGCCACCCACCCGCTCCCCGTCCATGATGAGGTCGAGCATTTCGTGGCGGACGCGAAGCGTCACCGTGCCCTCCTTCACCTGCCGCTGCAGCGCCTGGGCGCTGGCCACCTGCAACTGCTGGCCCGTCTGGCCGCGGGCGTAGAAGGTGCGGGACACCTGCACCCCGCCGAATGACCGTGTGGACAGGGTGCCGCCGTACTCACGGGCGAACGGTGCGCCGATGGCGTTCAGGTGGTCCACCACCCGCATCGACTCCTCCGCCAGGCGGAACGCGTCCACTTCCCGGCCGCGGAAGTCGCCTCCCTTGACGGTGTCCGTGACGAAGCGCTGCAGCGAGTCGTTGTCGGCTGTGTCATCCCTGGCGGCATTGATGCCGCCCTGGGCGGCGACGGAGTGCGCGCGGCGGGGAGCGTCGTGGAAGGTGAAACACTCCACCTCGTAGCCCAACTCCCCCAGTGCGGCGGCCGCGCCAGAGCCCGCCAGACCGGTGCCGACGACGATGACCTTGAACTTGCGGCGGTTCGCCGGGTTCACCAGCTGGTAGTCGAGTTTGCGTCGGTGCCAGGCAGTCTCGTTCGGGCCCTCCGGTGCGTGCGGATCAAGGTTCCCGCCCACCCGGACGCCGTCGACCCCGGAGGCCGGTGGGCGCCAGTTCCTCCTCATGACACCACTCCTGCCAGGACCGCGACCGGGATCAATATGTTGCCCAGCATGATGGCCAGGGCCAGCAGGCCTCCCACCACCCAGGCGACGGCCCGGACCCGTGGTCCCGTGACGCCGACGTCGTTCACCACGGTCCAGAGGCCGTGGGCAAGGTGGAGGAACAGGGCGATCATCGACACCAGGTACAGCGCCGCGGCCGCGGGACGCTGCATGCTGGCCACCAAGTTCTCGTAGGCGTGCGCGGTGTCGGGTGTGGCGGGCTGGAAGGTGGTGGCGGCCACGCCGGCGGTACCGGTGGTCAGGTCGAGGACGTGGAAGGTGATGAAGCCGAGCAACACGATGCCCGTCACCGGCATGGTGCGCGCCGTGAAGTTCTTGATCCACATACCGGGCCGACGATGTCGACCGCGTGAGGCGCGGGAACGCGACCAGATCAGCGCCGCGGACCATACGTGACCGATCAGGGCGATGATGAGCGCGATGCGAAGAATCCACAGGAGCCCTTCATAAGGCAGGAACGGCTGCAGGACAGTGCGCAGCCAGTGTGCGTACTCGTTGAAGTGTTCGGCGCCGGTGAACACCTTGAGATTGCCGATCATGTGCACCAGCACGAACAGCGCAAACACTGTCCCGGTCATCGCCATGATCACTTTGAGTACCCAGCTGGCCACCAGCGGCTTCTTGCGCACCCTTCCCGAGCGGACGTGACCCATCGACAGGGCGGCCTCATCAGCTCCTGGAAACGTCCCGGTGCTGGACTTGTACTTCGGCCGTTGGCCGACACTCGATGACATCTGCGCCACCTCCTGTCAGGTGTCCCAATCTACGGGTGACCTCGCGTCACACGGCTCGGGGGCTGACTAAGGCACCGCGACTCGTGTCGATCACGATCCGTGTCGCACTGCCCCTCAACGCTGCAGTGGTTCACGTGCTCCCGGGCATTCCCCCGGCTGATTGTCGGCCGCCGCGCTTCTGCTGCAGGAGGTGCCGGATGAGCAGGCCCGCGGCGATGCCACCGAGGATTCCCGTCACGTCGGCCAAGAGGTCGGCCCACTCACCGGAGCGCCCCATGTAGGGCTGGATGATTTCGATGGCAGCGCCGTAGGCGGTGAACAGCACGAGCAGGCCGGCGCTCCAGCGCGGCCGGACCAGGGCGAGAGGGAAGCTCAGCGCGGCGAAAGCAATGAAGTGGTAGAGCTTGTCCGAGCCTGCCGGCATCCCCGTCTCGATCGGGGGCCTCAGTGTCAGGAACGCGATGACGGCCGCCAACACAACAGTCATCACCATCGCCCAGCGCGTGGCCTGTCGCATGTGATGCCACCTCCCATCTCCGACCATGTGCCACCGAAGGGTACTCGGACCGGCCCGTCACCTCCGCTCGATGAATACACGATGTGGCGTGACGGGGATCTCGCTGCCACGTCCCGCGTGACCAACGGGAGGCCCTCGATCCCTTCACGCGAACCGTGGTGTCCGGAGGGAGCCGGCGGCCGCGGGGGTGTCACTGGCACCGTGTCCCACGTGCTTTCGACGACGAGGGACGGTCCACGCAAGGCCCCCTCGAGTCCTCTGACGCAGGTACAGTCGAAGAGAAGACATTCGCGGAGCACACGGAGGTTGGTCTCGTTGGCCGGTCAAGAACCTGTTGGGTCCACCGACGGGGCTGATGCATCCCTCCAGGAGACATTGCCCTCGCTGGAGCAGCGGGTGCACGTCGCCCGCACCGCGTTCGCCTCGGGCAGGACACGGCCGCTGGCCTGGCGCCGACGACAGCTCGACGCCTTGCAGAGGCTGCTGATCGAGCGTGCGTCGGAGATCCGCGATGCCCTGTGGAGTGACCTGAGGAAGAACGAGGTGGAGGCGCAGCTCACCGAGATCGAATCGGTCGCTGGCGAAGCCCGCCTCGCACTCAAGCATCTGGAGCGCTGGACTGCCGACCGCAAGGTCAAGACCTCAGTGGCCGTGGGGCCGGCTCGCGCGATGATTCGCCGGGAGCCCCTCGGCACAGTGCTGATCATCGGTCCCTGGAACTACCCCATCAACCTGCTGTTCTCGCCATTGGTGGGGGCGCTGGCGGCTGGCAACGCGGTCGTGATCAAGCCGAGCGAGGTTTCCAGCGCCTGCTCCCGTCTGGTTGCCGCACTGGTGCCGCAGTACTTCGATGCTGAAGCCGTGCAGGTGGTGGAAGGAGGCGTCGACGAAACGACCCGTCTTCTGGCGTGCGACTTTGACCACATTTTCTACACCGGCAACGGCGCCGTGGGTTCCATCGTCATGACCGCAGCGGCCCGCACACTCACGCCGGTGACACTTGAACTCGGTGGCAAGTCTCCCGTGTGGATCGACGACTCGGCCAAGCTGGAGTCAGCCGCCCGCTCCATCGCCTGGGGCAAGTTCAGCAACTGCGGACAGACGTGCGTCGCGCCTGACTACATCCTCACCACCCCGGACCTCGTCGAGCCACTGGCCCAGGCGGTTGCACGAGCGGTCCGGCAGATGTACGGCTCGAACCCCCACAAGTCGCGCCACTACGGCCGCATCATCAACGAGCGCCACGCTGAACGACTGGCGAAACTCATGGGCAGTGGCCGCACATTCCTCGGCGGCGACGTCGACGTGAAAGATCGCTACGTTGCACCCACGATCCTGCTGGACGTTGCCCCCGGCTCCCCCGTGATGGACGAGGAGATCTTCGGTCCGATCCTGCCCATCCTGGCCATGGAGGATCTCGAGGCAGCCATTGAGTTCATCAATGCCAGGCCAAAGCCTCTCGCCCTCTACGTCTTCACCAAGAACGAGAAGACTCAGGAGCGGATCCTGGACGCCACGTCCTCCGGAGGGGTCGGAATCAACCTGGTCCTTGCCCAGTTGGCCATCCCGACGCTGCCGTTCGGTGGAGTTGGCGCCAGCGGTATGGGTCGATACCACGGGAAATACAGCATGCTGACCTTCAGCCATGAGAAGTCCGTGCTCACCAAGCTGCGGGGGCCCGATCCGCTGGCCCTGGCGCGCCCACCCTTCGGAAAACTCACACGCAAACTCTTCCTGCGGGGCTGACCGCCGGTGAGTGAGCACACCAATCCATCCCCCGCCCGAGTCACCGACGCCATCGCGTTGCTGGAGCAGTGGAATGCGCCGTCCTCGCTGGTCGGCAATCGTGAGGAGTACGTCGCCTTTCTGCGCGCAGGGGGCGCCTCCGCACTGGAGCGCAATGGCGGCCCCGCCCACCTCACCGCGAGCTGTTTCATTTTCACTCCAGCGCTGACCCATGTGCTGTTGTGCTTCCACAGGAAGGGTCAGTTCTGGGTGCAGGTGGGCGGGCACATCGATGCCGAGGACGACGGCGTGGTGACCGCCGCTCTGCGCGAGGCGCGCGAGGAGTCGGGACTCCGTGGCCTGGCCGTCGTCGACGGCGTGCTCGACCTGGACACGCACGACCTCGCTGCCGCTTTTGGCCGATGCCGCACGCACTGGGACGTGGGTATCGCGGCGCTTTCCCCGCTGTCTCCTCCAGAGGTCAGTGACGAGAGCGAGCACGTGGCGTGGTTCCCCGTCGACGCGCTGCCCGACAGGATGGCAGGCTCTGTTTCGAGAAGAATCGCAACGATGCTGGATCAACTCAGGGACGAAACCACGTCGGGGCTTTGTGTGGTTGACTTCGAAAGATGATGAATGAGCATCCTGCCTCGACCCACCGACGACGGCATCCTGCCCTCAACCTGATCTGGGCCTTGCCCCTTGCCCTGATCGTCAGCTACCTCATGCTGATGATCTCGACGCTGAACTGGTGCGGAATTTTCGGGTGCAGCGGCGCTGGATACGGCCGGATCTCCGACCCCAACGTCCCCGCGGCCCTGGCCTTCCTGATTGCAGCAGGCGTCGTCGCAGCGCTCCCGTTGGCCCTCATCCCGTGGTCGCGCACGAGATTGACACGATGGCTCGTAGCGGTGGTCTTCGCGGCTCTCATCTGCTTCCTCGGATACGTCGCGATAGGTCCATGACATACCCCCTGGCTCACGAGCGCTGCGCACATCCCGGCTTGTGCTGAACATCACACCCTGAGTGATCCTCGAACTTGACCACCTTTGCTTGACCAACGACAGTTAACGATATATCTTTGAATATCGCTGGAGCTAGAGGGCTCCGCCTGACTCAAGGATCACATCATGAGAAAACGACGCAGAACGCAGTACGACCCCTTCAACGAAAGACTGCACCACACCCCCGAGGATCTTGGCCCACACCAGGACGGAGAGGAATCGGAACTCGGACGCGGCGGAGGCCGCGGACACGGTGGCAGGCCCGGTGGCAGGCGCCACGGCGGTGGCCGCGGTGAAGGCCGCCCCGAGCCATTCAACGAAGCCTTCGACGCCCACGCTCCCGATGGGCCGCACCGCCACCAGGACCACGGCCGTGGATTCGGCCCGCGCGGCCCTCGACGAGCAAGTCGTGGAGATGTCCGTCTGGCCATTCTCTCGCTCCTGGCGGATGCGCCCTCCAACGGTTACGCCCTCATCAACGCCATCGCGGACCGCACGGCCAACGCGTGGCGGCCCAGCTCAGGTTCCGTATACCCCACCCTGCAGCAACTGGTGGATGAAGAACTGATCACCTCAAGAGGAGAGGGACGCGGGACTGCCTACGAACTGACCGAGGCAGGACTCGCCTACGTCCAGGAGAACGATTCCGCCATCACGAAGGCATGGGCCGCGACGCCCGGCCGCAACGAGTCCGCAGCCGCACTGCATGAAAGTGTGATCAAACTGGAGGGCGTCATCCATCAGCTTCGGCTCGCCGCAACGGACGAACAGCGCACCGCAGCCGTCGAAAAGCTCGACGAGGCCCGCCGTGCGCTGTACCTCATCCTGGCCGACTGAGCTCGCTGGAATCGTCGACGTTGTGCGCGCTCCAGGGCGATTCCGCCGGAACCGTGCACGGTCCAGGTCAGTCTCCCGTGATGAGGCTCCCGGGGAGTTCAAAGTTGTTGGTCTCGGGGTCCTGGCTGGCGACCACCTTCGCCTCCACGAGGTCAGCGACCTTGGTGGCGATGGCCTCCCAGTCCTGCTTCACGGTGGCCACGAACGCTCCACCCTTCTCGATCTCAGCGAGTGCGAAGTCCTGACCGTCGACACCCACCACGGGAACATCGCTGATGCCCGCCGCCTCCAGCGCCTGCACAGCGCCCAGTGCTGGCTCGTCCCAACCACCCCAGATTCCGGTCACCTCGTCAGCGCGGGCGGACATGATGTCCTGGATGGAGGCTCGGGCGTTCTCCACCGGTCCGGGAACCTCGACGTGCTTGGCCTCCAGCACCTCGATCCCGGCGTCCTCGAACGTCTTCTTTGCGCCCTCGGCGCGGGCGCGCACACCCGGATGCGGATCGTGCGTCAGCATCACGGCAGCGCCCTTGCCACCCATGGCCTCGATCAGCGCGTTGGCACTCTGCTGCCCCAGGTCTGCGTTGTCGCTGGTGACGTTGGCGACGATGCCGTCGGCCGCACCCGCGTCGATCGCGAAGACAGGAACGCCCGCATCCGCAGCAGCCTTCAGACCGAGTGAGATCTGAGTCGGGTCGCCAGTACCGAGCACGATGGCGTCAGGTTTCTGTGCCGCAGCGTCCTGGAAGGCGCTGTTGAGTTTGCTCATGTCGCCAGCGGTGTCAACGACGCTGACCTCCCAGCCGCGCTCCACACCCTTGGCCTGGAAGAGGTCGATGACCTCCTTGGTGGCAGCGTTGGCCAGGTACGGCGTGAGCACCTGAACGATGACTGCTTCGGCTTCGGAAGGGGACGGATCAGAGGTGTCCGGGGTGGCGCCGTCGCCATCACTGCCGCAGGACATCAGGGACAGGCTCGCCACCAGCGCCAGCGCGATCGTGCTCCAGAGCTTCCTCATCTTCATGGGTGGCGCCTTCCTTGAGTCATTGGTTGCGGCCAGAGCGAACGCGTGACAGCTGGCTGAACGTGGGCTTCAGTGCATCGTAGAGGCCGCGGTGGATCTTCAGCAGCGGCTGGTACTCGCTGTGGACGGAGGAGGGGATGGTCTCGGTGTGGTCACCATGGTCGAACACGGGCTGCATCCGGTGCTGCAGGCCGATGGCGTCGGCCGCCGCACGCGCTGCCGAATGGGCACCCGGCGCTTCAGCCACCCCCGTGACGATGGTGGCCTCGAAGACATCCGCCAGGAGTTGCCGCCAGACGCCACTGACAGAGGCTCCGCCGACGAGCGGAATCCTGTCTTGCCGTACGCCCATGGCGTCCGCGGCATGGCGGAGTCCCATGGCGACGCCCGTGAGGACGGAAAGATAGAGATCCTCGGCGGTGGTGGACTCCTCCACACCGATGAAGGCTCCGCGGAGATCGCCATCACGCACTGGCGTCCGCTCCCCCGCCAGCCCGGGCAGCCCCAGGGGGCGGTCACGAATGTGCGAAAGTCTGGGCGCGACGGCCTTCTCCGCCTCTGCGAAACTGAGGCCGGGCAGCAGATTGTGCAGGGCCCAAGCGGACGCAGATCCGGCGGACTGCACGGCCCCGACGCGAAGCCGCTCACTCCATCCGGGCATGACGAGGGAGTGGATGGGTGACGGTGAGTCGACGGATGCGGCTGGCGTGACCCCGGCGAGCCAGCCGGTGGTGCCGAGGTACAAGTAGGCGTCG
Organism: Propionibacteriaceae bacterium; assembly: GCA_030537675.1. Lineage (GTDB taxonomy): Bacteria > Actinomycetota > Actinomycetes > Propionibacteriales > Propionibacteriaceae > Arachnia. The sequence continues at coordinate 14,183 of JAUNVL010000053.1, forward strand.
CCCGGTTCGGAGCCGACCAGACCGTCGGTGGTGGCACCGGCGTCCCCCATGGCCAGCACCAGCGGTGTTCCCACCTTCAGACCCAGTTGGCTGGCCGCGGCATGGCCGACCTCGCCGACGACGGCGTCGCCCTGCTGGGAGCCAACGAGTCGTGGGAGTTGTTCCACGCGCACACCGGCTGCGGTGACGACGTCGACGAGCCAGTCGCGGCCGGCGACATCGAGCAGCCCGGTGGTGGAGGCGGTTGTCACGTCGCAGGCCGCCGTCGCCCCAGCGCGCCACGCCACGAAACCTGCCGGGCTGAGCAGCAGATGCTCCGCCTCCTGCACGACGTCGGGTTCGTGCTCAGTGAGCCAGGCGATCTTCGCTGCGACATTGGTGATGTCCTGGTGGTTGCCCGTGCGTTGTTCCCAACCCTGCACCAATGCCACGAGACGACCCTGCTGGATGGACGCACGAGTGTCGGAGTACAGAATCGCGGGCCGAAGCGCCCGGCCGTTGGCGACGGGAATCAGGTCCTGCATCTGACCGGTCAGGCCGATGGCGACGATGTCGCCTGCGACACCGCAGCGCTGGAGAACAGTGCACGCGGCCAGCCACCAGTGTTCAGCGTCCTGTTCGACGACTCCGCCTGAGGCAGTGTGCGTCGGATAGGGCTCGGATGCCTCTGCCACCAGGGTCCCGTCGAGGTCCACCACCACGAGCTTGGCGCTGGACGTGCCCAGATCCAGCCCCGCCACCAACGGTGTCATCGTCGTCTTCTGACGATCTGCGACAGGCTGACAGCCAGCACGATGATCACACCTGTGAGCACCTGTTGCACATAGCTGTTGACCTGCAACAGGTTGAGGCCATTGCCCAGTACGCCGACGATACCGATGCCCACGGCAGTGCCGCCGATGCCCGGCTGCCCCACGCGAGACAGGGTGACACCGAGAAACACGGCGGCGATGGAGGAGAGCATGAGCGGATCCCCCGCCGTCGGGTGCCCTGATGCGAGACGGGCGGTCAGGACGATGCCTGCCAGCGCTGCGCCAAGTCCGGACACGAGGAATGCACTGAAGCGCACGGCACGGGTGTTGACGCCGGAGAGACGTGAGGCCTCCGCGTTACCGCCGACGGCGTACCACTGGCGGCCCAGCACCGTGCGCGACAGTGCGAACCACATCACCGCTGCCAGCGCGACGGCGATGACCACGGGTATAGGGATGGCCCCCACCCGCCCCTGCCCGATGGCCACGAAAGCGGGAGGCAGTCCGAAGATGGTCGAGCCGTTCGAGAGCAGCAGAGCAAGGCCAGTGAATGAGGTCATGGCGGCCAGCGTTGCGATGAATGCCGACAGCCCCAGATACGCAACGAGGAAGCCGTTGATGGCCCCGGCCAGAAGTCCGGCCAGGAGTCCCGCCACGATTGCGGGCACCACGGGCGTGCCGCCCGCCAACAGCTTGGCGACCAACACCCCGACGAGACTGGCGAGCGCACCCACTGAGAGATCGAAATCGCCCACCACCATGACCACCGTCTGGACGGACGCCACCATCGCCAGCACAGCCACCTGCTCGAAGATGTTGGTGAAGTTGCCAGCGGTGAGGAAGATGCCCTTCTCGTCCAGGACCGTGAACAACATGATGAGCAGCAGCAGTCCCAGCAGCGTCCCGTAGGAGGCGATGCGTGCAGGCAGCGCGGAGCGCCGGTGCGGCGCGCGCTGCGGGCCGGCCGTGGTGGTGGCGGTCATGCGTCAAGTCTCCCGTAGCAGAGGTGAAGGATGGTGTGCTGATCTGTCGTGGCGGCGTCCACCACTGTGTTGAGACGGCCCTGATGGAGCACCGCCACCTCGTCGGCAAGCCCGATGAGCTCAGAGATCTCGCTGGACACCACGATGACGGCGACGCCGTCGGAAGCCAGCCGACGAATCAGTTGGTAGATCTCGGCCTTGGTGCCGACGTCGATGCCGCGGGTGGGCTCATCGAGCAACAGCACGCGCGGCGTTCGCGCCAGGTACTTGGCGAGAACCACCTTCTGCTGATTTCCCCCGGACAGCTCCGACACATCCTGGCGCACGGACGTGGCCCGGATCTGGAGTTCCTCGGCCTGCCGCCGTGCCAGGTCACGCTCTCGACGTGGCCGCATGATGCCGCCGGTGCTGAGTGCGGTGAGGCTGCCAAGCCCGATGTTGGTGGTGATCGTTGCGTTCATGACGAGCCCCTGACGGCGTCGCTCCTCCGGCACCAGCACCACGCCGGCTCCCATGCTCTGCGCGACGGAGGAGCGGGTGATGTCCCGGCCGTCGAGATCGATGGTGCCGCCCTGGGCCCGCTCCACACCGGCTATGAGTCGCAGCAGTTCGGTCCTCCCGGCACCGGCAAGACCGGCCACGCCCAACACGCGTCCGGAGCGTGCTTCCAGGCTGACGCCCTGGAGCGTCCATCCGGTGAGGTCCGTCACTCGCAATACCGGTTCGCCGTCAGTGCTGGCACGCGGCGGGAACTCCTGCTCGGGCGCACGGCCAATCATGGCCGCCACCACCTCTGCCTGACGTGTCTGCGCCATCGGCTTCGTCCAGACGTGTTGGCCGTTGCGCAGGATGGTGGCGGTGTCGGCGAGTGCGAAGACTTCCTCGAGACGGTGGGAGACGTAAATGATGGCGGTGCCCTGGTCGCGCAGCTGGCGCAGCACGGTGAACAGCAGGTCTGTCTCGGTGTTGGTCAGCGCCGCCGTCGGCTCGTCCAGGACCAGCACGCGAGCATCGCGCGCCAGCGCTCGGGCCAGCGCGACCATGGTCTGCTGCACAGCGGAGAGCTCGGACACCGGGATGTTCACGTTGAAGCTCTGCCCCAGTTGTCCCAACTGCTCGCGGGCGTCTGCTGCGAGGCGTCGCTTCCCCAGCAGACCGGGCGGACCGGGGCGTCGCATCCCCAGGAAGATGTTCTCGGCGGCCCCGAGGGTGGGCACCAGCATGAGCTCCTGTGGCAGCGCCACGATCCCGGCGGTCTGCGAATCCCTCACGGAGCGGAACCGCACGGACTCACCGTCGACCTCGACGACTCCGTCGCTGGGATTCACCACCCCGGCGATCATCTTGATGAGCGTGGACTTGCCAGCGCCGTTCTCCCCGAGCAGCGCATGGATGGCGCCGGCGTGGAAGTTCAGTGAAACGTCGGCGACCACCCGGATGGGTCCGTAGTCCTTGCTGAGGCTCCGGGTCGCGAGAACAGGGACGGTGTTCGATGACGAGAAATCCCCCGGCAATGCCACGTCCACTGCCACCACGGTCCCCTCAGATCTGGAACCCCCAGTGTGACACCGAAGCCGAACACAAGTCCCTCCAACAGACGTTAGAGCAAGCGCCCCACAGATGGTTGAGCAATCGCCGCGAGGGGATCTCCTCAACAGGTGGTTGAGCAATCACCGCGAGGGG
>JAUNVL010000198.1 GCA_030537675.1 Propionibacteriaceae bacterium
TGTCATGGCCGAATATTCAAGATTAACTCACGATCAATGCGCGGGGAAGCCCCCGGTCAGAAGTCACGACTCCAGTCTGATGCAGGACAAAAAACTGTCCCGTTGGCGGCCCTCCGACTCCTACTGGACGGACAGGAGCCAGTCCACCGCTTGCCGTGCTGTCCAGCCCTCTGGATGCACCTCAACGAGCGTCTGCGCGCCCACCAGGTCCTGCCCGAGCGTGACCGCTGCCTCCTCCTCGTAGCCGCCCTTGCGGAGCTGCCCGAGGCCGACGTTGGCCATCAGAGCATTGCAGAGGCACTTGCGACCGACGGTGTCACTTTCGTCACCACCCTTGCGCAGGTACATGTGCGTCGGCTCCGACGGGCACCGATAGGCGATGGACCCGTCAGGGCGCTCCACGGGGGCGCGCAGGTAGCCGAGATCGCAGATGCGCTCCCTTGCCTGGTGGTTGCTCTCCTGGGACAACGTGTCCGACAACTCCGCAACCTTGAACGGGAACCCCGTGGGTGATGCCCGCGGGTCGTTGCGCACCTTCAACGATCCGGCGGCGAGTTGGGACACCAGACGATTCCGCAGGGAGGGCTTGAGGCCCGACTCCGCGGCCATGGCGAACAGGGTTCCGGTCTGAACGCCCTCTGCCCCGGCAGCACGTGCCTCCGCGATCTTTTCGGGTGTTGCGTACCCCCCTGCCAACCAGAAAGGCAGACCAACGTTGGCGATCTTCTGCAGGTCGGCATTGTCTCGCGGCCCGTAGATCGGCTCGCCACTCTCGTCAAGAACCTGCTTTCCGCGGGGCGGTGAGCTGTGCCCCCCGGCGCGAGGTCCTTCCACGATGAGGCCATCCGGGCGGATCTCGGGGTCCCGGTTGAGGTAGTCGGCCAACACGTGGACCGACACAATGGCAAGAAAGTTCGGCCGGCGCATGGCGGGCATCTCCGCACCGAGGTACTTCACCGGGTCGAGGCTGGCACGGTGCACGCTGGTGGCCTGGGCCACGTCGATGGTGAGGTGTGCGGTGCGCCCGGCAGCGAATTCGGTGAGCAGACGCGGGATCTCCCTCGGCACTCCGGCGCCCATGATGACGTAGTCGACGTCCGCCAGCATCGCGCCGAGGATGGCTGAAAGGTTGGCAGTCTGGATCTTCTCCAGCATGTTGATCCCGATCACGCCCGGATGTCCCTCCTTGGCCAGCCAGACCTCGGAGAAGTTCGCCACGAGGCTCAGCTCGATGGCGCCGACGCTTGGTGAGATCGTGAGCGTGGGGTGGGGGCGGTAGGGCTGATCGGCGGTGCGGCCACCGTCGATGAAGTAGCGCTGCATCACCCGCGCTGCCATGGCAGGCGACGGGAAGTGCGCCATCGCCCGGCGGCGATGTCCACCGACGTCACCGTCCTGCAGGACGCGGGCCAGAACGCCGTCCAGGGCCGTGCCGGAGACGACGCCGAGTTCGCCACAGAGCGAGACCTCTCGCGCGAGTTGCCACGAGGACACGGCGACACCCATGCCACCTTGGATCAGCACTGGGGGGTGTGTGATTGCCACGGGGGATCTCCTCAAAAGAATGAACGCTTCGTATCCTTACGGTACCGTAACCTACGGTTCCGTAATGATCTCGACCCCCCATAACGTTCATTTGCCGCGTGGCGGCACTGGGCCGTCGGCAACACATGACAACCGCCGCACACCCCTGAGGGATGTGCGGCGGCTGCGGTGGATCAGGTCAGCTGAAGCGGACGATGTTGTTGAACACCCAGGCGTCCTTCAACGCGTAGCTCCACGTCCCATTCGGCTGCTGCGTGGCGTGGACCATGGACGCCCACACGTAGCTGCGGCAACCGTTGCCACCTGTGACAGCGGTGTTGCACTCGGTCCTCCACTTGCGACCATCGGTGCTGGTCCACGCCTTGGTCTCGGCGAGCGGGTTGCCGACCCACAGCGACTTGGGCGCCGGCAGGTAGGTCAGGTTGTTGAAGAACCAACCCGTGGTCTTGACGAACCTGCCCTTGTCGTAGGTCACCTGGGTGGACCAGATGTCCGTGCGGCAGCGCTGCGTGGCCGAGTACGGCTCACACGTGGTGAACCACTCGCGCCCAGCTGACTGGTGGTACCCGGGCGTCTGGTAGAGATCGCCCGGAGTCGCCGGCTTGGTGGTGGTCGGCTGCGACGTGACCGTTGCCGTTGAGGTGGCTGTGGCCGTCGGCTCAACCGTCGCCGTGGCCGTCGCTGTCGCAGTCGCAGTCGCCGTGGCCGATGCCGTGGCACTGGCTGTGGCAGTGGCCGTCGGGTCAACCGTCGCCGTGGCAGTGACAGAGGGCTCCACCGTCGCCGTAGCAGTCGCCGTC
>JAUNVL010000199.1 GCA_030537675.1 Propionibacteriaceae bacterium
CGTCGGAGGGGTAGAAGTTGCGGCCAGTGACCGTCAACGACGTACCCAACGACGCAGCGCGCTTGCGGAAGTCATTGAGGTTGCGGTCCGCCTGCGGGGTCCAGCCGACCTCGGCCGTGACCATCATGCGGGGATACATCTGGAAGTTCAGCGAGGACTCGCTGCGGGTGTGCTCGGACCAGTGAGCGGCAACGACACCGAGGATCTTGGTGTCCGCAACATCAAAGAGGGAACTCGGATCCCAGTTGTAGAACTGGTTGATGCCACAACCCTGGCCGCAGGCCCACGAGGGGCCGACCACGTCGGGGCCGGGGCGCTGGCCGATGTACGCGTTGGGGGCGTAGCTGGCGATCAGCTTGCTGTCGGCGTGCGCGTTGAGGAAGGCAGTTGTGGCAGGAATGCCGCCCCCGGTCCAGTGCTGCACGACGGTGTTGGAGGGCAGTTGCTGGCTCGCCTGTGACGCGCCTTCGTTCCAGACGACCGGCACTGCGCCAAGTGCCACTGTGTCAGCGGCCACACGCTCCATGTAATCGCGGTAGTCCTGCGCGCCTGTGTTGTGGGACTCGTCGCCACCCAGGTGGAAGTACTTGGTGCCGTGCACCGTGGTGGTGTTCTTCGCCAGAAGGTCGGCGATCACGTGCTTCATGAACGTGTAGGTCTTCTCGTTGCGCGCATCCAGTGAGGACTCGCCGACGCTCGTGGTGACGTTCGGGGGCACGGTGGTCTCACCCGGCTTCAGCTTCGGGAAGCTGTTGGCGGAGTTGAGCTGGGGGATGGCGTGCAGGATCGCGTTGGAGTGCGCTGGCCCGTCGATCTCCGGCACGATCGCAATGTTGCGTGCATCCGCGTAGGCGACAATCTCGGCGAAGTCATCCGCGCTGTAGAAACCGGTGCGGCCGGTGATGGCGGTCCACTGGGTGGGCGCGACGGCCGTCCCGCCGGAGATGCTGGTCAGCAGGGAGTAGTCGATGTCGTCGCCGTCGGCCTTGCCCTCGTTGGTGATGGCGATGCGCCAGCCCTGATCATCCGAGAGGTGCATGTGCAGCACGTTCATCTTGTACGCAGCCTGCTGGTCGATGACGTTCTTGACCTCATCAACGGTGTAGAAGCTGCGGACGGGGTCGATCATGAATCCGCGGTACCCGAAGCGGGGAGCGTCCTCAATGTCGAGGGCGGCAACGCTCCAGTCCTGCACCACCGCGTCGGCGGAGCGGGCCCAGGGGCCGAGCAGCTGGATCAGCGTCTGGGTGCCGTAGAACAGTCCGGCACGGTCGGAGGCGGTGATCGCCACGCCATCGGCGCCGGAAACGAGGGTGTATCCCTCGGCAGGAATCTCGGCGGCGGGGGCGAGTTCCAGCGTGATTCCCTTGGCGCCGGAGCCGGCAACCGGCAAAGGCAGTCCCGTGGAGGCGCGCAGCGTATCGGCAAGCATGGTGGCGGTGCTGAGGGCGTCACCGGTGGCCACGATGGGCGTGGTGTTGGTGAGCTGGAATGCGCCGGCCTCGGTCTCGACGAACGTGGCGGGCCGCGGGATGACGTCCACGTAGGCGGGCTTGGGGGGTTCGATGACAGGACCATCGAGCGTGCCCATGACCTGGATCTCCCAGATGCCGATGCCGTACGGCTGGTTGCGTCCACCGCCGGTGGTGAGCCTCACGTGACGGAAGCCGTCGACGGGCCCGGTCCACGTGGTCCAGGCGCCCTTCGATGCGGGACCAGCAACCTCACCGTTCGTCAGTGGGCTCCACGTGGTGCCGTCTGCTGAACCCTCGAGCTTGTACTTGTTGGAGTAGGTGTTGCCCCAGTGCGTCTTGATCTCGGTGATCTTCGCGGTGTTGCCCAGATCCACCTGGATCCAGGCGACGTCGGCGTTGGGGGAGGACCAGCGCGAGGCGTCCGCGGCGTTGTGGACGCCGGGGCCGGGGACACCCTCGGGTCCGGGGTCGCCGTCGAAGGCCAACTCGGGCCCCCACCTGTCGGAGAGTTCCTGGCCGGAGGCGGTGACGGGGCGGTTCAGCCCCAGGTTGACGGGATCCGCGGCGGAGGCCTGCAACGCGGGCGCCAATCCGAGGATGAGCGCCACGGAGGCGAACAAGGCAAAGAACCGCATGCGGCGGCTCTGCTGGGGGTGGGTCATAGGAGGCCATTCACTCGACATTGATGGAGAGGACGTCTGGAGCCTAGGAGAGAGCCATGTCGGAGTCACGTTATTCGGGAGAAGTGCGTAACCCCGCTGTCCAATTCCTGTGATGAAGTCCGCGCGCATCTGATGCGGACGGGGAGTGCCGAACGGCCGCCCGGTTGGTGCTTGTGCACTGGCCGGGCGGCCGTTC
>JAUNVL010000054.1 GCA_030537675.1 Propionibacteriaceae bacterium
GCGATCCTGCACAGGGTCACCCCTTCACCCTGCCGTGATGCCAGTGCTTCTCAGGTGGCTTCGATGTCGAAGGGCAGCGGCTTGGCGACGACGGCCGTTGCACCCTTGCCCTTGACGGAGTTCTCGATGCCCTTGGTCTCGGAGCGGGCGAGCGTGGCTGCGTCCTTGATGGTGGACTGCGCGTCGAGCACGGTGTCCCTCGCGCCCTTCAGATCACGCTTGGTCTCCTCCAGCAGAGCCACCTCTGCGCTCATGTGCTTGGCAATGAACGCCTTGGGGTTCAGATCCTTGATCTCGAGGTCCGCATACTCCGGCCCGAGTTCCTGACGCAGCTGGGTTTGCGCGTTGTTGGCGATGTCGCGGACAGCAACAACCACTCGCGCAGCCTTGCGCGAGAACTCGGGAAGCTTCTCCGGACCGAACAGGAGGACCCCGAGCACGATGAGCAGAATCAGCTCAAGTGCGTCGATGCCAAACACGCGATCAGGTTACCTGCTGTTGTGGGGTTCAGTTAATTCCGGCCAGCCGGGCGAGACCGCGACCCACGCGTTCCCACACCGATGGCGCCCACGGCTCCAGGCCGGGCAGTTGTGCACTGGCCTGCTCCAGGAGTTCAGGCGAGTTGGAAGTGGCCACCGACACGATGCCATCCCTGACCTGCCACACGGCGACGTCGGGGAAACCGGCGGTACGGTCCGTCACCTGTGGTTCGCCCTCAAGTTGACCCTCGCTCCACACCACGCTGAGGCCCCGGAAACCATCGGAGTAGAACAGCCGCATGGACTTGCCTCCAGGCCCGTACGAGGGGGCATGTGCCACCAGCGGCAGTCCCGCAAGGTCGGCGGGGCAGTGCTCCAACCCCAGGCACCAGCCCTTGGTTCCACTGGAGGACACGGGGTTCATCTTCGTAGTCTCGACGTCCGCGTCCGCCAAGTGCGCTTCGCCCATCGTGATCTTCGTGAAGCCGGACATGATGGTGGGGGTACCCGATGAGTCGTAGCGCTCCGAAAACAGGATCAGGCCGTCGTCACAGTCCAGCCACCACCTCGCCACCCGACGGTCGTTCTCGTCCCGGGCCTCGACGACGTTCGCCCAACGCCCAGCCACCTGGTCCATCCCCCGGTACTTCCAGAACGTCCAGGGTGGCCCTGCGTCGCTCTTGCAGCACGTTCCCGACGGCACGAACCACGACATGAAGCGATTCCCGGAGGAGTCCAGCACGGCGAGGCTGGTGCCCTCACCCGCCACTTCATCCACCCGGACATCGGCGACGTGGTACTGCCCACCCCCTGCGGAGACCCAGACCCTCTGGGTGCCGGAGTGCGTGGGGCTCTCACGATCCAGCAACGCGGCGGCCGTCGCCCTCGGAATGCGAGCGGCCTCGCCGCCCATGATGGAGCGTGCCGTCTTCTGGCGGGCGACGCCGAAGGCAGCGCCTCGCTCGTGTGCCAGTAGAACTGCGCCCACGGAGGCGTTCACACTGGTGGCGGTGGTGGACAGGGAGTACTGCTCGCGGGCGTGCTTGACGGCGTTGGAGATCACGGGCGGCTCAGGTGCCAAGAGGAAGGCGATGACGAACATCGACGCCATGACCGTGATGGCGGCTACGCCGGACTGGACCATGCGCCGTGTCCGGACCCGGCGCCTGGTCGGGAGCGCGCACTTGGGACCGGCGGCCATGTAGAGCGGCGCGTCGATGTGTTCGCCGGCTATCCGTTGCAGCCGTTGTTCCAGCGTTTGCGGAGCACCATCGGAGCCGTGTCGCGGCGTCTGCAGAGTCGACCGCAGCGAACGGATGGACGCGAGCTCCTCACGGCATGCGGGACAGCCTGCGACGTGGTAGCCCACCTGATGCCACTTGCGTGAGGGCAGCGTCTCATCCGCAAACGCTGACAGGTCCGTCCTGAAGCGTTCGCAGCTCGGCGCGTTGGGTACCTCTGCCACCTACGACACTCCGAGGTACCTGCTATGGCCTTCCACGGGCGCGCGATGGGCAAGGGCCTGGCGCAGTTGCGCCCGCCCACGGGCGATGCGGCTGCGCACCGTCCCAAGTTTGATGTCGAGGACCTCGGAGATCTCCTCGTAGCTCAGTCCCTCGATGTCGCACAGCACCACGGCTACCCGACGCTCAGGGCTGAGCGCGTCGAGCGCATGGGACACGTCGCTGTCCAGCGCACCGTCGACGTGGAGGTCCTCGGGGCCGGTGGCCCTGCCCCAGACGTGGTCGGGGGCGATGCTGAGCGCGTCCATGCGGATCCGCTGGCGGCGTCGTGCGCCGTCAAGGAACAAGTTGGTGGTGATGCGGTGCAGCCAGCCCTCGAGTGTGCCCGGCTGGAATGAGTGGATTGACTTGAAGACGCGCACGAAAACATCCTGCGTCAGGTCCTCGGCGTCATACTTGTTGCCTGTCAGGCGATATGCCAGGCGGTAGACCTGATCCGTGTGGTCAGAGACGAGCTCGGCCCACGTGGGCGCAGTCCACGTGGCGGTGTGCGCCGCCGTCTTCTTGGACTTGCCTCGAAACACTACTTTTCCTTCCATGATGGAAGTATCTCAGATCCACCTGTGGGGAAGCTGTGAAGCCGCCTCCACCGGTACAACGATCCGGGATCAGCGAATGTTCCCGCGCTCCAAGTCATCCAGCGTGCGCAGGAAACCGTCGAGGACGGCCGGGGGTACGACCCCCATGGGAGGACGACAGGGTCCCATGGCCCAGCCCCGGGCATCCAGCGCCGCCTTGACCATCATGCAGCCCTGGGTGGCGAACACACCACGGAAGACTCCCAGCGCGTTCGCATGGGCGGCACGGGCCTCCGCGGGTCGGCCTGCGAGGTGGGCATCGATGATCGCCCTGGCGTGGAGCCCCGTGAAGTGGGTGGATGTGCCCACCACGCCCACCCCACCGACGGCCAGCAGCGGCAGGAGGTAGCCGTCGTCACCCGCGTAGTACTGCAGGCCTGTGGCGGCGATCACCGCCGAGGAGGACACGGCGTCCCCCTTGGCGTCCTTGACAGCGACGATCCGGGGGTGGGCACCGAGCGAGATCAGCGTCGATTCCGGGATGGGGATGCCTGAGCGATGAGGGATGTCGTAGAGCATGCAGGGCAGGTCCGTGGCCTCGGCAACATCCACGAAGTGAGCTTCCAGTGCGTCAACGGGGGGACGGGAATAGTACGGCGTCACCACCAGCAGGCCGTCGGCCCCGGCGTCGGCAGCCTGCTGCGCGAGGTCGATGGTGTGAGACGTGGAGAACGTGCCGACCCCGGCAACGACCTGCGCCCGGTCCCCCACAGCTGCCACGACGCTCTCGATGAGTGCGCGCTTCTCCGCGTCACTGGTGGTGGGCGACTCGCCCGTGGTCCCGTTGATCACCAGGGCATCGTGTCCAAGATCATCCACGAGGTGGCTCGCCAGACGTGCCACCTCGCCGTGGTTCACGGCTCCGAGACCGTCGAACGGGGTCACCATGGCGGTGAGGAGACGCCCGAAAACGGGCTGGCTGGCACCGATGTCAGTGCCCTGCTGCATGGTGGCGCTCATCAGGCCTCCGCAATGACGACGAGGGGCTCACCGTCGTGCACGGCATCACCGACGGCCACCACCACCTCCGTGACGATCCCGGCCACTTCCGCCAGCACAGGGAACTCCATCTTCATGGAATCCAGCATCATCACGGCATCGGTGGCATCCACACGCTGGCCGGATTCGACCGAGACGGAAAGGACGTTCGCATCGATCTCGGCGCTTACGACATGGCTCATGCTGCACATCCTAGGACAATGGGTAGGGTGAGATCGTGAACAGCACCCCCACACGCAAGCTTGACGCGCCCACATCAGACACCTGGGCATTCGCCGAAGATTTCGTCGCCCCGTCCGACGCACTCCGACAGGCACGCGACGAGGCACACCTGGCCGGACACGTGCCCATCAGCAATGGTGTGGCATCCCTCCTGACGGTTCTTGCCGCCACCACAGGCGCCAAGGCCGTCGTCGAGGTGGGCACCCTCATGGGCGCGTCCGCCATCGCCTTCTTTGAAGGCATGGGCAAGGACGGCATCCTCACGAGCATCGACGCAGACGCAGAGCACCAGATTGCCGCCCGTCGGCTCCTGAGTGCCTCGGGCTACCCCTCGTCACGCTTCCGGCTGATCGCCGGCACCCCGTTGGAGGTCCTCCCCAAGCTGAGGGACGGCGCCTACGACGTCGTCTTCATCAACGGCGACAAGCTCGAGTACGTCGAGTACGTGGCTGGCGCGTTGCGTCTCCTGCGCCACGGCGGATTGTTGATCGTCCACGATGCCACCTGGAACAACACGGTGGCCGACGAGTCCTCCCAGGGCGATGAGACCATCATCATCCGTGAAGCGCTCGAAGCCGTCACGCAGTCGGACTCCTACACGCGTGCGTTGCTGCCCGTCGGCAACGGGTTGCTGGTAGCCGTCAAGCACTGAACACACGGGGCTCCGCCCCGTGGACCCCGCGAGGGGCTCCGCCCCTTCGAACCCTGACACCTCACACACCGGGCTCCGCCCCGTGGACCCCGCGAGGCGCTCCGCCCCGTGGATTCCGCGCTCACGTGGGTGTCCCCTTCCACCAATGCATGCACGACGCCCCCTGCGCCACTGCACTTGTAGTGCGGCGGCCCAGGGGGCGTCGTGATTTTCTAGCTCTCGTAGGGGCTGGCCTTCTCAGTCCTTGGGGACCTCGACATCCTTGCCGATGGTGACGATGCCGTTCTCGGAGACGTCGAAGCCACGCGCCCTGTCATGCTCGTGATCGACGCCGATCTGAACGCCGTCGGGCACCCAGACATGCTTGTCAAGGATGGCTTTCCTGACCACTGCGTCGCGGCCCACGCGCACACCGTCCATCAGGACGGAGTCGGAGACCTGGGACCACTTGTCGATGTGGACGTTCGGCCCCAGCACGGTGCGGTCCACCTCACCGCCGGAGATGATGCAGCCCGGGTTGACGATGGAGTCCTCGGCCCTGCCACGGATCACGAACTTGGCACCGGGTGCCTGCGCGTGGTTGGTGAGGATCGGCCAGTCGGAGTTGTACAGGTTGAACTCCGGATCCACGGACACCAGGTCCATGTGCGCCTCGTGGTACGCGTCGATGGTCCCCACGTCACGCCAGTAGTTGACGTCCTTCTCGGTGGCGCCGGGAACGTAGTTGGACTTGAAGTCATACACCTGTGAGCGACCCTGCTCGGTGAACCACGGGACGATGTCGCCGCCCATGTCGTGCTTGGCGTTGGGGTTCTCCGCGTCGGCACGCAGTGCCTCCACCAGTTCGCGCCGGTTGAAGATGTAGTTGCCCATGGAGGCGAAGGATTCGTCCGGCGAGTCCGGCAGGCCGGGTGGGTCGGCAGGCTTCTCCAGGAACTGATTGATCTTGTTGTCCTCGGCGGCATCAATGATGCCGAAGGCACTCGCTTCGTGCCGCGGTACACGAATGCCCGCGACGGTGGCCCCGAGGCCGGAATCGATGTGCGCCTGGAGCATCTGCGAGACGTCCATGCGGTAGATGTTGTCCGCGCCGAACACCACGACGTAGTCGGGATTGTCGTCCCGGATCAGGTTCAGCGACTGGTAGATGGCGTCGGCGGATCCCTGGTACCAGCGGGGACCCAGACGTTGCTGTGCGGGGACGGGGGTGACGTAGTTCCCGAGCAGCGTCGAGAAGCGCCACGTCATTGAGATGTGCCGGTCCAGGGAGTGCGACTTGTACTGGGTGAGGACAGCCACGCGGTTCAGACCCGAGTTCGCAAGATTGGAGAGCACGAAGTCAATGAGGCGATAACTACCACCGAACGGCACAGCGGGCTTGGCCCTGTCGGCGGTGAGGGGCATCAAACGCTTGCCCTCTCCACCAGCAAGGACGATGGACAGAACTTTCGGGCGACCAACCATGCCCCGAACCTATTGCATACGGGAGGGGCCAAGGACGAAACCATTGAAAATCTCACCACGGCGGAGCTCAGGATGTGACACGATCAGGACTCATGAACCTGAAGCTGTCACTGCTGACCCGGGAGTACCCGCCATCGATCTACGGGGGCGCTGGCGTGCACGTCGCGCAAATGGTGCCCCAACTGCGCAAATTCATCGACGTGGAAGTCCATTGCATGGGCGAACCCCGCGATGGCGCCACCGCGCACCCCGAGACCTATCCCGAGGGCGCCAACGCAGCGTTGCGCGTGCTCGGGGCCGACCTGTCGATGGCGGCAGCCGTCTCGAGCGACGTGGACGTCCTCCACTCGCACACCTGGTACGCCAACATGGGCGGGCACCTCGCGGGGCTGCTGTTGAACAAGGCACACGTCGTCACCTCACACTCACTCGAGCCCCACAGGCCGTGGAAGGCCGAGCAGCTCGGCGGCGGTTACGCGGTCAGCTCATGGGCTGAGAAGACCGCGTTCGAAGCCGCCGACGCCGTCATCTCCGTGAGCCAGGGCATGCGGGGCGACGTCCTCGACAGCTACCCCAACCTGGATCCCGAGCGCGTCCACGTGGTGAAGAACGGCATCGACACCGACGAATTCCTTCCTGACCACGAGACGGACGTCGTGGACTCACTGGGAATGGAACGCGACAGGCCCTCGGTGGTGTTCGTGGGACGGATCACGCGCCAGAAGGGTCTGGTCCACCTCGTGCGGGCCGCCCAGCAGTTCGACCCCGACACGCAGGTGGTGCTGCTGGCCGGTGCCCCGGACACCCCTGAGATCGCCGCAGAATTCGAAGCCGCCTTCGCGGAGCTGGAGCGCTCGCGCAACGCGCCGGTGATCTGGGTGCGGGACATGCTCCCCCGCGCTTCAGTGCGTCAGGTGATGACGCACGCGACGGTATTCGCCTGCCCGAGCATCTACGAGCCGCTGGGCATCGTGAATCTCGAAGCCATGGCCTGCGAGACCGCAGTGGTGGCCAGCGCTGTCGGCGGCATCCCGGAGGTCGTCGTCGACGGCGAGACCGGGTTGCTGGTTCCCTACGATCCCGCGCGGGCATCCGACCCCGACTTCATCGGTGCGTTCGAGTCCGAGTTCGCCGAGAAGGTCAACCGCGTCACTCGCGACACGGACCTCGCACGCGGATTCGGCCTCGCCGGACGTCAGCGTTGCATTGACGAGTTCTCCTGGGAGGAGATCGCCAAGCAGACCATCGACGTCTACCGCGCCGCCATCGCCCACCACGGCTGAGCTTCGGCGCAGGCCCTCAGGACAACAAGGAACCGCCCGGGACGTCTCGTCCCGGGCGGTTTCTGTGTTTGTTGTGTGGTGGGCGTTCTCAGCCGACCACTCCGGCGAGTGCCGTGAGGAGATCTGTGGCCTCCGTGGCATTCATCTCCACCACCAGGCGTCCGCCACCATCGACGGGAACTCGCATCACGATGCCTCGACCCTCCTTCGTGACTTCCATGGGACCGTCACCCGTGCGGGGCTTCATCGCTGCCATCTTGCCGACCTCTTCTGTCCGATTTCTTGTGATTGCACTCCATTATTCCGTATCGCTCGATCAGCTCGCAGGCAGATCCCCCCTAGCGGCTTCTTGAGGGTCCTCCACGGGCGTGGATTCCTGATGTTGCGACACGGGATCTTGGGGTGGTTCGGCGGAGTCCACCAGTGTTGGCGCGGGCTCGGACACCTCATAGACGACGTCGCCTCCGGCGTCCTCCGAGCGCTCCGCCAGCGGAGCATCCGGTGTGGCGAGCAGGCGGTCCAGCACGGCGTCGACGGCTTGCATGTCGTAACCGCGTCGGACCACATCGAAGCGGGCATCAGCGTCCACCGGTTCGTGTGCGACGTGGGCCGCGAGCCGTGCATCCACCTGGCTCCGTCGGTACCCGGTACTGGCGACGGGAAGGGTCAGCGCTTCCAAGAAGGCCTCGTCGACGGGACCTTCTGGAATATGCGGCTTCGGGCGGCCGGACACGGGCTCGGGCATCTCACCGAACCGGCCTGTACCAGCCCACGCCGCGGCCCCGAGCATCGCGATTGCCACCACCACTGTCACCCACACCATGTGCACAAGCCTATCGACTCAGCCCAGCCCATTGGGTGTACCCATCGCGGCCACCGCCTCATCGAGGTCATCGGTCACCGTCACGAGGTCCAGGTCGCCGCTGGAAATGTAGCCGCCACCTTCGACGTTGCCGCGCACCCACTCCATGAGCCCGCACCAGAATTCGGTACCGAAGAGCACCACGGGAAAGTGGGTCACCTTCCCGGTCTGGATCAGGGTCAGCGCCTCGAACAGCTCGTCGAAGGTCCCGAACCCGCCGGGCATGGCGATGAAGCCGCGCGAATACTTCAGGAACATGGTCTTGCGGGCGAAGAAGTACCGGAAGTTCACACCGAGCGAGACATACGGGTTCAGTCCCTGCTCGAACGGCAACTCGATACCGAGCCCCACCGATAGTCCATCGGCTTCCAACGCGCCCTTGTTCGCCGCCTCCATCACACCCGGACCGCCGCCGGTGATCACGGCGAACCCCGCCTCCGTCAACTTCCTCCCGAGTGCCTCGGCGTCCCGGTACATCCGCTGGTCAGGCTTTGTGCGCGCTGAGCCGAACACACTGACGGCGGATGGCAACCCGGAGAGTGCATCGAATCCCTCGACGAACTCGGCCTGGATCCGCAGCACCCGCCATGGATCGTTGTGCTGCCAGTCGGGCTCCCGCCTGTCGAGGAGTGCCTGGTCTGCGGTGGGGGTTGCGTGCTCGAGGCCCCGCAGGACCACTGCACCTTGTCTGCGTTGTGGTCGCATCATGACTCCTGATCAGGGGCGAGCCAACGGCGAAGTCCGTCAGCGCACATGTCGAGTTGGTCCGCCGGACAGTACTCATGGTCCGTATGGGCCAGGGACGGGTCGGCGGGGCCGTAGTTGACGGCTGGGATGCCGAGAGCCGAGAATCGGGCCACGTCGGTCCAGCCGTACTTCGGTTTGGGGGTGGACCCCACGGAGGCCACGAAGTCCATGGCAATCTCCTTGTCAAGGCCCGGCCGCGCCGCGGGTGACATGTCCGTCACCTCGAACTCGTATCCGTCGAACACCCGTCGCAGTTCAGCAAGGGCATCCTCGGGAGCCTTGTCGGGCGCGAACCGGTAGTTGACCTCAATCACGGCAGATGGCGGGATGATGTTGCCCGCGATGCCACCGGAGACCAGGACCGCGTTCATGCCCTCGCGGTAGGTGAGGCCCTCGACGTCGACCTCCTGCGCTTCGTAGGCATTGAGCCGCTCCAGCACGTCGGAGAGGCCGTGGATCGCGTTCTTCCCCAACCAGGACCGGGCGCTGTGCGAGGCCTGCCCCGCGATTTCAATGCGGATCCGGCAGGTGCCCTGGCAGCCTCCCTCGATACGCGCGTCGGTGGGTTCCATCAACACTGCGAAGTCCGCTTCCAGCAGGTGGGGGGCGTTCTCTGCCAGTCTCTTCAGGCCATTGAGATCCGCGCCCACCTCCTCGTGGTCGTAGAAGATCCAGGTGATGTCGCGCGTCGCATCGGCCAGTTCCGCAGCGAGTTTCAGCTGCACCGCGACCCCGCCCTTCATGTCGCAGGTGCCTCGTCCCACCACGTGCAGTCCATCGGGCGTCTGTTCCAGGCGGCTCGGGAGGTTGTTGGCCACGGGAACGGTGTCGAGATGTCCCGCGATGACAACTCGCTGGGGCCGTCCCCAATTGGTGCGGGCGACGACGCAGTCGCCGTCGCGACTCATCTCAAGGTGGTCGTGGACGCTCAGCGCCTCCTCCACCATGTCGGCCAGTTCACGTTCGTTGCCGGAGACGCTCTCCACGTCGGTGATGGCTTGCAGGAGGGTCACGAGATCGGTACTCAGGTCCAGTCGCATGGTGGCGAGCCTAGCGCTGGGCGCAGAACGCCACCGGCACCCTCGTGCCGGTGGCGTGCGGTTCCCACGACCAATCCGAGCGATCAGGAGGAGACGAGCGCCTCCTCCTTTTCGGTTTCCGGCGAGGAAGGTGCCTGGGCAGGCCAGCGACGGTCAGCCCAGAACCCGAGGAGGCTGCCGCCCACCAGCAGGGACACTATCGATGCGAGCGCCAACGGCGAGAGACCGTTCCCGGACGCCAGCCCGAACGGGGAGAACACCACATACATCGACAGCATTGCGCCGAGAACGAATCCACCCATGCTGAAGCGGTGTGCCCATGGGGTCATCTCCACCACATTGGAGGTGGGCAGGACGAAGTCGGTGTCCCGTGGCCACAGCCTGCCCAGGGCAAGGATCAGCACCGAGGTGACGACGAAGAGGATGGCGGAGATGTGCATGAAGTGCAGCTTCCACTCCACCATCTGCGGCTTGAAGATCGTCTGCGACAGTCCGTACAGGACCACGAAGAACACCAGCCCCACGTTGGCCGCCTTCGAGGAGACGCGTTTGGTGACGTAGCCCAGGAAGATGATCGTGAAGATGGGGACGTTGAAGAAACCATTCACGGTCTGCAGCCACGTGAACAGGCCTGTGCCGGTGTACATCAGGAATGGCGAAGCGAGCAAACCGGCCAGCCCAATGGAGATCGCGAACCACTTGCCCGATTTCACCACTTGGAGTTCGGTCTTCTCACCCTTGAAGAAGGGCTTGTACACGTTGGTGGCGAACAGGGTGGAAGCGGAGTTGAGCACGGAGTTGAACGTGGAGAGGATGGCCCCCATCAGCGCGGCAGCCACGAAGGCCAACACCGGCACAGGCAGCACAGCAGCGGTGAACAGCGGGTAGATGGAGTCCGACGTCTGGCCGTCCGGGACCTTCATCATCGACTGCGCAGCCATGACTCCGGGGATGATCAGCATGAAGGGCGTCAGTACCTTCAGGAGCCCCGCGATCAGGACTCCCTTCTGACCCTGGGCAAGGTTCCTTGCACCCAGTGCGCGCTGGATCACCGACTGGTCGGTTCCCCAGTAGTAGAGGTTGACCAGCACGAGCCCGGTGAGGGCAGCGGTGATGGGCAGGTTCGGATCATCGACGCCGCCGATGGCATTGAACTTCTCAGGGGCCGTGTGCAGGAATTTGTCCATGCCGGCCGAGAAGCCGCCACCGTTGGTGGAACCCAGGTACCAGAACCCCAGAAGCGGGACGGCCAGTCCCCCGAAGATGAGGGCGACGCCGTTGATGGAGTCGGAGATGCAGACCGCCTTGAGACCGCCGAACACGGCGTACGCGCCGCCAACGAGGCCGATGATCCAGACGAAGATCACGATGGAGGCGAACTGGGAGATGCCGAACATCTCGGGGACGTTGAACATGCCGGACAGCGCAACGGCTCCCGCATAAAGGGTCACCGGGACCAGGTTGACCACGTACAGAAGCAGGAACAACGCGGTGACGAGGTTGCGGGTTCCTGCTCCGAACCGGCTCTCGATGAAATCGGGAATGGTGGTGATCCCCTGTTTCAGATAGCGCGGCACCAGGAAGAGCGCCACCAGGATCAGCGTGAGCCCCGAGCCCACCTCGTAGCCCATGACGGCCATGTTCGCGTCATAGGCGTTGGCAGACATGCCCACGAAGTTGGAGGCCTGCAGGTTGGTCATGAGAAGTGAGCCGGCGATGACCCAGCCGGACAATGACCGCCCTGCGAGGAAATAGCCATCGCTGGTCTCGAAGTTGCTGCCGCGCACCTTCCACCAGGTGATCAGCGCCACGACGATCATGAAGATGAGAAAAAGTGACACCAGCCAGTAGGAACTGCTCATGGCCTGTCCTCCTTGGGGGTGAGGGACGCCGTTGGAGCGCCCAGGTCCATACGTGGAGCGCACGTCTCGTCGAGACCGCGGGGGTCGGGCTCGAACTCCTCGAGAAGCCGCTCACATAGCACCCGCAACGTAACATCACGCTGGCCACCATGGACCGAGTCGCCAGAATCAGTCGAGCCGCGTCCAATGCATTGTGAGCGCGGCGCGTTGCGCCATGATCCAGCGCGGCAGGGGCGCACCGCCAGGATTTCTTCCCCGCGATGGGGGTCGATCCCTGCGTTCTGGCCACCCCGCCGGCCCAACGAACGACCTCAATGCTGCGTGGATCACACGCGCGGACAAGCGTTTCCCAGCTACGTGGCCAGAGCCTGCATCACCGCGACGGCGCTCCATGACGCAGCAGGGAAGTCAGCCTCCACACGTGGAGGCTGACATACCTGCCGTCGGGCGGCGTTTCGCCGGCGGTCACCATCGTGGGCCGCGGGTCTCAGATGGCTGGCTGCCCGTCGCGCAGGCTGTAGAGCTTCACGCCCTCGGCACTGATGTTCTGGCCACCGGCGTCCCGGAGCATGGCTGAGCCAAGCCACTCCACGGGAACCCCGAGACCCTCAACCAGTTCCATGGCCTTGCCGCGCAGTTGCAGGTTCAGTGCGTCGACAGCAGTGGAGATGGCCTTGCTGCGCGCCCCGTCGATGCGGTTGTGCTCCATGAACCAGGCGCGATTCTCCTCGATGGTGGCGAGCGCGTACAGGTCACAGATCTTGATGAGCAGCGCCCTGATGTACTCGTCATGGCACTGGGAGATGCCATCCACGAAGGCTTCCAGGACGGTGCGATCGGTGTGGGCACGCGCGGCTTCCAGCATGTGCTCCTGACACTCGTTGACGGCGTCGAAGATCTTGTCCTCCGGCGCCTTGGCCGCGGCCCTCATTCTGCGGGCCAGCGTTTCCACCAGGTGCTGTTCACGGAACTCGAACATTTCCACCTGCCAGCCACGGGCGTGCAACCGCTCCGACTCCGGCTTGAGCTTGGCGTTGCTGACCAGACGGCTGATGGTGGAGCCGGCAGTGGTGCGCTCCATGAAACGTCCGCCCAGCAATTTGGCCGTTGCCTGCGCGGTGCCGCGCATGTCCATGTCGCCCCACGTCTTCTTGTAGTCAACAAGAAGCGCCTTGGCCACCAGTTGGAGGAGGACGGTGTTGTCACCCTCGAAGGTGGCGAAGATGTCGGCGTCCTGGCGGATCAGTGTGATGCCGTTCTCGCTCATGTAGCCCGCGCCACCGCACGCCTCACGACAGACCTGGATGGTGTCGTTGGCCCAGCGAGTCAGAACGGCCTTGAGCCCGGCAGCCCTGGTCTCCAGTTCCCTGGCCTTCGACGGATCCTCGCCGCTGGCCTCGCTGACGCGTTGCAGGTGCTGGCTCACCTCGTTGACGGCGAAGCCGTAGGCGTACGCCTTGGCGATGTTGGGCAGGAGCTTGCGCTGGTGCGTCTGGTAGTCCAGCAGCGTCACTTCCTGGCCCATCCCCGGCTTGCGGAACTGCTTGCGCTGCAGGGAGTAGCGGGTGGCGATGCTCAGTGCCTTCCGCGTGGCCATGGCTGCACCGCTGCCGACGCAGATCCGGCCACGGACCAGCGTGCCCAGCATGGTGAAGAAGCGGGCGTTCTTGCTCTCGATGGGCGAGGTGTAGACACCGTCGTCGCCCACACCGCCGTAGCGGTTGAGCAGCATGCGGCGCGGTACGCGGACGTGGTCGAAGGTGAGCAGGCCGTTGTCGACGCCGAGCAGTCCGCCCTTGTGACCGTGGTCGCCGGTGGTCACGCCCGGCAGGTCCTCCAGGTTGTTGTTCCGGATGGGCACGAGCACGGCATGCACCCCGTGGTTGTCCTTGCCCACCAGCAGTTGACCGAAGACGACGGCCATCTTGCCGTCCTGGCCAGCGTTGCCGATGTAGGCCTTCGTGGCGCTGGGCGTCGGGGAGTTGATCTCGTACTCGTCGGATTCTGGACGGTAGGTGATGGTGGTCTCCACTGACGACACGTCAGAGCCGTGGCCCAACTCAGTCATGGCGAAACAGCCGGTCAGCTCGCACGAGATGAGGTCGTCGATGAACATCTCGTGATGCCACGACGTACCCAGGTTGGTGATGGCACCGCCGAAGAGGCCGTGCTGGACGCCGGACTTGATGTTCAGCGACAGATCGCCGAGCGCCATCATCTCGAAGTGGGCGACGGATTCGGCCACCGTCCCGCCGTGCCCCGGAAATCCGGCGACGGCGTATCCGCGATTGGCGATGTCGATGAGGTGTTCGAGCGCCCATGCACGCGCCTCGGGAAGCGGCAGCGAGGGATCCCGCACCACGTCGTCGGCGGTGATCGTCGAGCGCCAGTGATTCTTGATCTCATGGAAGGGGCCATCGAGGGCCACCGTGAGTCCATGTCCTGTGGGTGTGGTCATGTCGCGCTCCTTTCGGGGCTGCGGGGTGTTGGTTGCTGGTGGGTGAAAGCTGGTTCAAAGAGACGCACGGTGAATTCGACGATGTCTGCCCGGGGGCGTTGATGTCCGGTGGTGATCCACTTGTCGGCGATGGCCCACACGAATCCCACGACCCCGTGGCCCCAGGTGTTCGCGGCCCGCGGGTCGAGCCCCTGAGCGCGCAGCCAGGTGCGGAACGCCTCAGCCACTTCGTTGCCGATGCGCCCGGTGATGCCGGTGACCGGGTCTTCCACCGGGCGCTCCCCCAGCGGCCGCGTCACCACGAACTGGTAGATGTGGGGGTCACGCTCCACCAGGGCGAGATAGCTGTCCGTCAGCTCCCGGACCAGCGCTGCTGGCTCCAGGGTCTCGTTGGCCGAGATCTGCTGCTGGAGATGTGACCAGATGAACTGGTGCACAGACTCCACCACCGCGGAGTACACGCCCGTGCGTCCGCCGAAGTGTCGGTAGATCACCGTCTTCGAGGTGCCAGCTTCAGCTGCCACCTCATCCATGCCAACGCCGGGCCCGTGCCGTCGAATGGCGCGCAGGGTGGACTCCACCAGGGCTTGGCGTCGCTGCGCATTGTGTTCGTTCCAGCGCGTGGTCCGGCGATCAGTCACCGTCAGGTTCATGTACTCAGCGTACCTCACACTTCAAGTACCTGCTACTCTTGGTGTTAGACAATTTCGGCTTGGAGGAGATTCCCACAATGGAGATTCGCAACGCGGTGGTGGTGGGCGGAAACCGCACACCCTTCACGAAGGCGGGAGGCCGCTTCGCAGCCGCCTCCACACAGGATCTGTTGACGTCAGCGCTGGACGGCCTGGTGGCACGGTTCGGCCTCACCGGCAGGCAGATGGGGCAGGTGACCGCAGGTGCCGTGCTGAAGCACACCCGCGACTTCAACCTCACCCGCGAGGCCGTTCTCGGCTCTGCGCTCTCCCCACACACGCCCGCGACCGACGTGGCCATGGCGTGCGGCACCGGCCTCGAGGCGATCGCGACGATCGCCAACAAGATCCGGCTCGGTCAGATCGACAATGGCATCGCGGGTGGCGCCGACAGCGCCTCCGATGCCCCCATCGTCGTCAGCGAGCCCCTGCGCAGAGCAATGCTCAAGTCATCGCGCGCCAAGGGGATGCTGGACCGCATCGCCGCTTTTGCCTCGTTGAGCCCGGCTGACCTGATGCCCATTCCGCCCAATGTCAACGAGGCCCGGACCGGACTCTCCATGGGTGAGTCCCAGGCCATCACCACCCGCAAGTGGGAGATTTCGCGCGAGGCCCAGGACGAGTTGTCGCTGCAGTCCCACCAGAAGCTTGCCGGCGCCTGGGACGCAGGGTTCTTCGATGACCTCGTCACCGGGTACCTCGGCGTGAGCCGCGACACCATCCTGAGGCCCGACACCACTGCCGAGAAACTGGCCAAACTCAAGCCCGTCTTCGGCCGTGGCGACGACGCCACCATGACGGCAGGCAACTCCACGGCCCTCAGCGACGGCGCCGCCCTGGTGCTGCTTGCCGACGAGGAGTGGGCCAAGCAGAACGGCTGGCCGACGCTGGCCCGCATCGTCGACACCCAACTGGGCGCCGCAGACTACGTCACCGGGAACGAAGACCTGCTCCTGGCGCCCACCCGCGCCATTCCCGTGTTGCTGGAGCGCAATGGACTCACGCTCGAGGACTTCGACTTCATCGAGATCCACGAAGCGTTCGCGTCCACCGCGCTGGCCACCATCAAGGCACTGGAGAAGCTCGGAGTCGGCACGGTGAACCGTGATCGGCTGAACGTGCACGGCAGCTCGCTGGCCGCTGGCCATCCCTTCGCAGCCACCGGCGCCCGGATCGTCGCGTCGCTGGCCAAGATGCTGGCCGAGAAGGGCCCGGGGAGCCGCGGGCTCATATCCATCTGCACTGCTGGTGGCCAGGGCGCCACCGCGATCCTGGAGGCGATCTGACATGGCCACAAACTTCCTTGAAACCCTCTACAACACCGGTCCGGGGCGCGCGGTCGCGCGCAAGGCAGGCTTGGCCGACCCGCCCACGTTGAGGCGCGGAAGAACATTGCCGAAGGGACGCGTCGCGCTCGCCACGCTGCCCGGCGGAGGGCTTGGTGTGGAGACCCTGCGGGTTCTGGACATCGACCCCGTCGATGCACTGGTGGACACCCCCGAGAACCGCACCACGGACGAGAAGGGCCGCGGCGTGCCGCCCGTCTACGAACAGCGCCCCGGCGCGCTCGTGGTGGACGCCACCGGCGTCCGGGAAATCGCACAACTGGAACTGCTTCGCCAGGTACTGCGGCCCGCCATGCGCGGGTTGGAGCGTTCCGGCAGGATCATCCTCCTCGCCACTGACGCGAACGACGTCGAGGGACTGGAGGCCAAGTCGGTTGCCCAAGGCATCGACGGCATCAACCGCACCATCGGCAAGGAACTGCGGGGAGGCTCCACGTCGAACCTGATCTTCGTCACCCGTGGCGCCAACGCTGACGACGTGGCATCCAGCGTGTCATTCCTCCTGGAGGGCCGCTCCGCATTCGTCGACGGTCAGGCGTGGCGCATTGCACCACGCAAGAAGGGCGACATCGTCGCGGACGAGTACGACCGCAACAAGCCGTTCGCTGGCCGGATAGTGGTGGTCACCGGTGCCGCGCGCGGCATTGGTGCGGCCATCGCCCGCACTTTCTCCCGCGACGGGGCCACCGTCGTGGCCGTCGACATGCCCGCCGCCGGTGAGAACCTCAGCGCAGTCGCCAACGAGGTGAGGGGCTCGGCGCTGCAACTCGACATCACGGCCGCCGATGCGGGGCGCCGCATCGCCGGGCACGTCTCCGCCGTGCATGGCGCTGATCGGCGCATCTGGGCCATCGTCCACAATGCCGGCATCACCCGCGACAAGATGCTGGCCAACCTCGACGAGAAGCTGTGGGGCTCCGTCCTGGAGGTCAACCTGGCCGCCGAGATCCGCATCAATGCGACCCTGCTGGACAAGGATCTGCCCGGCGGCCTGGATGAGGCGGCGCGCATCGTCGGCATCGCCTCAACCTCCGGCGTGGCCGGCAACAAGGGCCAGACCAACTACGCGGCCTCCAAGGCCG
>JAUNVL010000055.1 GCA_030537675.1 Propionibacteriaceae bacterium
TGCTGTTCCCGTCCCTGTTCCTGTCGCTCGCGGTGCTCGGCTTCATCATGCTCGGTGAAGTCATCCGCGACGCCATGGACCCGAAGCTCCGGTGAGGACCTCCATGACAACCGCGACGACATCCTCGACGAAGCACCGCGAGGTTTCCAAGCACGCCAGGCAATGGCCCCACGGCGCCGACGGCCTGCTGCTCGACGTCGAGGACCTCCAGGTGGAGTTCCGCACCTCCCAAGGTGTGGCCAAGGCCATCAACGGTGTGTCCTTCGACCTTCGTGAGGGGGAAACGCTCGCCATCCTGGGCGAGTCCGGCTCCGGCAAATCTGTCACGGCCCAAGCCATCATGGGCATCATCGACTCTCCTCCCGGCTTCATCACCGGCGGTGAGATCCGCTACTGCGGGACCGATCTGCTGACGCTGCCCGAGAAGGTTCGTCGCACCGTGCGTGGACCCGAGATCTCCATGATCTTCCAGGACGCACTGAGTTCTCTCAACCCCGTGTTCCCCGTCGGCTGGCAGATCGCCGAGATGATGCGCATCCACTGGGGAATGAACCGCTCCGACTCGAAGGAGCGCGCCATCCAGCTCATGGAGCGGGTGCACATCCCCGGCGCCAGGGAGCGCGTGGATGCCTTCCCCCACCAGTTCTCAGGCGGCATGCGCCAGCGGATCATGATTGCCATGGCCATTGCGCTCAACCCCACGGTCCTCATCGCCGATGAACCCACCACCGCGCTGGACGTCACGGTGCAGGCGCAGATCATGCAGCTGCTGCAGGAACTGCAGCACGAGTCGCAGATGGGGTTGATCCTCATCACGCACGACCTCGGCGTGGTGGCCGACGTCGCCGACCGGGTGGCCATCATGTACACGGGCCGGATCGTGGAGACCGGCGAGATCGGCGAGGTCTTCGCGGTTCCAGCACACGGCTACACACGTGGGTTGCTCGACTCGATTCCCCGGATCGACCAGAAGGGCCAGAAGCTCTCCGCCATCGGCGGTCTGCCACCCAACCTGCTCAAGATCCCCTCGGGTTGCGCCTTCCATCCCCGGTGCCGTTTCGCCACGCAGCACTGCACGGTGGGCGCCCCGCCCGCACTCACGGCACTTCCCTCCGGCCGGCTGCACGCCTGCCTCAACGCTGACGAGGTGATGAATGATGCGCGGTGACGTCATCCTGTCCGCACACGACCTGAAAAAGCACTACCCGATCAAGGCGGGGGTCATCAAGCACACGGTGGGCCACGTGCGCGCCGTCGACGGGGTCAGCTTCGACCTGCACGCCGGCGAGACCCTCGGCGTGGTGGGGGAGTCCGGCTGCGGCAAGTCCACGCTCGGTCGGATGCTCATGCGCCTGGAGGAGCCAACGGCCGGTCGGCTCGAATTCAATGGCGCTGACATGTACTCGCTCAAGGGCGCGGCCATGCGTCGGGTCCGGCGCGACATCCAGATCGTGTTCCAGGATCCCTACACCTCGCTGAACCCGCGCAAGACCGTGGGAGACATCGTCGGAGAGCCTTTCGAGGTCCATCCCGATGCCGTCGGCAAGAAGGGGCGGCGCGCTCGGGTGCAGGAACTTCTCGACCTCGTCGGACTCAACCCCGAGCACATCAATCGCTACCCCCACCAGTTCTCGGGTGGGCAGCGGCAGCGCATCGGCATCGCCCGCGGCATCGCGCTGAACCCGAAGGTCCTGATCTGCGACGAGCCGGTCTCCGCGCTCGACGTCTCGGTCCAGGCGCAGGTGGTCAACCTGTTGGAGGACCTGCAGGACGAACTGGGACTGGCCTACGTGTTCATCGCCCACGACCTCTCCGTCGTGCGTCACATCTCCGATCGGGTGGCGGTGATGTACCTCGGGCGCATCGTGGAGATCGGGGATGAGAAGCAGATCTACGAGCGCCCCACCCATCCCTACACGCAGGCGCTGTTGTCAGCCGTGCCCGTCCCCGATCCGAGGCAGCGAGGACAGAAGAAGCGCATCGTTCTGCAGGGCGACGTGCCATCTCCTGCGAATCCGCCGCCGGGGTGTCACTTCCACACCCGTTGCTGGAAGGCTCAACCGAAGTGCTCCGTGGATGTGCCCGAGTTGATCGATCGCCCCGACGGCGTCTCGGAGCACCGGTCGGCCTGTCACTTCGCGGAGCCGATGCGGATCGTCTGAGTCGACGTCCACCGGTCAGAGCTTGACCAACCGGGTTTCATACGCCCAGATGACCACCTGGACTCGACTGCGTGCACCGATCTTGTCCATGAGGCTGCTGATGTGGAACTTCACGGTGCTGAGCGAGATGTGCAGCCGGGCAGCAATTTCGGCGTTCGTGAGCCCCTGCGCGACGATGACGGCCACCTCCTCCTCCCTCTCGGTGAGAGGCACCACGAGGGGACGCCGACGCACCGGCGTCGATTCCGCGAATCGGGCCAGCAGGCGCATGGTGACGCTGGGGGCGATGAGGGCATCACCGTCCGCGGCCGCATGGATGGCCTGCACGAGCAGTTCGGGTCCCGCATCCTTGAGCAGGAAACCCCTGGCTCCGGCGCGCAGCGCCCCGGTGATGTACTCGTCGGTGTCGAAGGTGGTGATCAGTACGACGGCCATCGGATCGGTCACGTCTGGTCCTGCAAGGAGGCGCGTCGCCTCCACACCATCCATGCGTGGCATCCGGATGTCGAACAGGCACACGTCGGGACGCAACCGGCGGGCAAGGTCCACCGCCTGCAGACCGTCGGCTGCCTGTCCCACCACTTCAATGCCGGGCTGCCCGTTGAGGATCGTCGTGAGGCCCGCCCGGATGATGTCCTGGTCGTCGGCGATGAGGACGCGGATGCTCATGTCGTCCCGCCCGTGCGAGGGATCCTCGCCTCGACGCACCAACCCCGGTCCGGCCCCGGCCCGGCGTGCAGGGTGCCGCCGAGCAGCGCGACCCGCTCAGCCATGCCGACGAGGCCGTAGCCTGCACGGTTCCCGGCTGGGGCGACGTGCTCCCCGTCGTCGGTGACGCTCACGAGCACATCATTCCTGTGTCCCTCCAGCAGGATCTTGATGATCGTTGGACGCAGGGCATGGCTCCTGATGTTGGTGACGGACTCCTGGGCCACTCGGTACAGGGTCGCCTCCACTGATGCAGTCAGGCCATTCAGGTTTCCCTGGCGCTCCACCTCTATGGCCGGGCCGGACGAGGGGCCACCGCAGGTGGCAAGGGCTTCGATGCCGGCCAGACCACGAGGGATGAGCAGGGCTGTGGTGCTGTCGTCCCGCCGGAGTGCCCCCACCACGGCGCGCATCTCGGTCAGGGCCAGCGACGCCTCAACCTCGATGATCCGCAACGCCTCGGCCGCACCGTCGAGGTCGCGGGTGGAGGCCAGCCAGCGCCCGGCCTGCGCCTGGATCGTGATGGCCGAGACCCGGTGGGCAACCGTGTCGTGCAGTTCCCTGGCCAGGCTCTCGCGCTCCGTTGCCCTGACGTTCTCCAGGTGCTGCGCAACGACGATGGCGCGGTAGCGGACGATCAGGCCCAGGGCAGCCGTGAGCAGGAGCACCAACACGCCTCCCACGGCGTCCTCGACCCCCGTGGCCTCGGAGATGGTGCTGACGGCCCACACCAGCAGCACGACACCCATGCCGATCATCGCGTGACGCCTGCCGGCCCATCGGAGCAGCGAGAACACCAGCACCAGGACGAAGAACCCGACGTACAGGAAGAACGGCTCACCGACAATCATCATCGAGACCACGTCGACGGCCGCGAGAGCACCGAAGGCGATGAGCACCATGGCGAGCGGATGAGTGCGTCGACGCAGCATCGTCGATGCCAGGAGGAGACCCATCCCCAGCGCCACCGGCCACTGTGGCAAGTCATCGCGCAGGACCACCTCGGCCACGCAACCGATCGCCACCAGCGCAGCCAGTGCCCAGTCGGCGCTGTCCGGGGCGGGCAACCTCGCCGGGCTGGATTCCAGCCGGATCAGCGGGAGCAGTGGTCTCATGGCTTCAGGGTACGCAGCCGGCCTGCCTCGTGGACCAGCCGAAAGAACAGTTCCATGGCTTGCTGGAGAACTGGCTTTTCGGCCAGGCCAGGAACTGGTCCCGCGCCCGATGTGTAGAGGGCCTGCCGCGACAAGACTGGGAGAGACAGGCAACGCCACCGGAGTGTCCGGGCGGAGAGCCCTCACAAAGGAGTCGACAAACATGACCACCACCACCGCCCCAACAGAAACCCCAACAAGCCTCGAAACGCCCATCGACGTGCGGATTGTTCTGGGTGTCCTGTGGACCACCATGGTCCTCGTTTTCGCCTACGTCGACCTCTTCGGCTTCTACAGGGCAGACGTCCTCGAAGCAGCGCTGGAGGGCAGGATGGCCTCGACTCCGTTTGTGGTCAACCAGATTTTCCTCGTCGCCACCCTCGGCTACATCCTGGTGCCGACGTTGATGGTCACCCTGTCGTTGGTGCTTCACCGTCGGCTCAACCGTGTGCTCACCATCGTGGTTGCGCTCGTGGTTGCGCTCGTGATCATCGGGTCCATCAACGGCGAGACCTGGGTCTACTACTGGGTGGGCAGCCTCGTCGAGGTGCTCCTCCTCGCCGCGATCGTCCGGACGGCGTGGGGGTGGCGGGTTTAGGCTCAGCGCACGCATGAGATCGGTGGACGCCCCGCTGCGGGTAACAGGGCTCACCGCTGATTGTCAGTGTGGTGTGACCACCACATCGGCCACGTCACCGCGGCCATAAATCCACAGGATGACCTCGGACGGCAGCCCGGTCACCTGTGCAGTGGGCGCACCCCGGCCCAAGGTGAAAGCGTCGCGATGCGGGGACGCGACCGAGATGGTGTCACGACCCAGCATCCACAGCTGTCGTCCGGCCGTGTGGGCGCGGAGCCACAACGCATCCTCGGTTTCCGCCGTCTGGGTTCGACGGGGGAGGTTGTTGGCGCGTCGGAGGTCCTCGGTGTGGATGTAGTACTCACCGAGGGCGTGCCGGTGACCCTCCCACCTGTCGAGCGGCATGCAGGCCATGGCGCCGCCCTGGTGCCGCAACTCGGCGACGAGGCGCTCGTAGTCCCACCGCCGCCTGACGTGCTCGGCCCGACGCTGGGTCGCGGCGGCGAATGCCGGGACGGCGATGCCGGGCCAGCTCAACGGGTCGCGCTTGAGCACCCAGAGGTGGATCGCAAGGTCATGGGCATCCCAGCCCTCACACAACGTCGGGGCAGTCGGGGGCACAGAGTCAAGTGCGTCACAGAGCTGTGTGAGGTGCAGGTTGCGCAGGCCGGTGCTCATGAGGCCCACCCTATGGAGGTGGACGCGACTGACTCACCACATCGCGAAAAGGGGGCTTGAGTGTTCAGGTTCTGTCCATGTACCAACAGAAGTTGAACACCCAACACGATGACGGAGGGCGCTACGCGGCCCATGGTGTGAGGAGGGCGTTCAGGGTGGGGGTGAGCCGGGTGTCTGCACCGTCGAGCACGTCGGAGCAGAGGGCGGCGAACTCGTCTTCGCGGCTGGAGCGGACATGTGGAGCAATGGCCACGGTCCCGACGGGGCTCCGTAGCGCGCGACGCCAGTAGACGGCCGCGAACCACCGCGGCATACGGGTGAACAACACACGAAGTGCTGCCGGCGTGACGTGTGTGTCCGAGGATTCAAGGGAGGCGAAGCCTTCACGGATGGCCTGGACGACGGTGCGGAGTTGATCCCGGTCGGACGCCAGTGATTCCGCAGACCCTGCGCAGGACAGAACTCCTGCACCCAGGCACGCCACGAACACCGAGTGGGTGGCGAGCCAGGCCGGCATGTCGGGCTCCAGCGCCGTGCGCATGCCCGTCGAGGCGATCGCAGACCGGAGAAGGTCCGCCCCGTCAGCCGCGGCGTCAATGGTGGTGGGCTGGGCGCCGATCTCCACGTAGTCCACCGAACCATCACCCCTGAGGAGTCCACCGATGCCGGGGAAGGCGAAGACGGTTCGCTCCGCGCCGAGGAGACTCCTCACTCGTTCGGCGTGCGGGCCGAGGTGCTGCAGGAATGCCACGGTGGGGCTGTCCATGTCGGCGACGAGGTGAAGGATGTCATCGAGTTGGGTGGTGCGGACGGCAACCACCGTCAGGTCGGCAGACAACCCGGCGGTGCCGGCATCGACGATCCGCGGCTGGGCACGGAGGTTCCTGGCGCGGGTGTGCAGGACCACGCCGTGGGACTCGAGCGCTTGGCGTCGTGCACCTCGGGCCAGGAGGCTGACGTCGTGCCCGGCCGCGACAAGTCGCGCGGCGTACACCGATCCGATGACGCCTGCGCCGACCACGAGAATTCTCATGCGGTCAGCGTATCGACGGCAGCCATCAGCGGCACTCGAGCAGCTGCGCCCACCTACGCTGTGGTGATGGAGCATGATTCCCGACGTTTCGGATGAGGCGGCGACTCAGAACAACGGTGGGCTCGATCACGCATCTGGCAATGGCGGAGGGCCTACCGATCAGGTTCGCGCAGCCTGCCAGGTCCGTGGCACTGCTCGGCGACTCGATGGCGTTCGTCATCTTCGACGGGGACGACGGGGACAAGAATCTTGCCGTGCTCGGGCCAGCAGGAGAGGAACTCGCCCGGCTCGGCACGACGACTGGAACCGGGACGATCGACGAAGTGCTCGACGTCGGCGGTGAGATCCGGGTGATCGAGGCGACGTCACTGGGCCTCTTCCAGGCCAGTCTGGACCTGGACTCGCTCACATTGGTACGTGTTGCTGAGTGGCAATGACGAACCTCGCGGTGACGTGCGCCGCGTCACCCCGAGGTTCCGTCACGTTCAGCCACACATGCGGGCCCAGAAGTGCGGCCTGCGTTCTAGTGAATTTCACGTTGCAGAAATGCCGCTATCTGCACTCGGTTCCTGACGTCCAGCTTCTCCAGAATGCGTCCGACGTGGGTCTTGACTGTCGTGATGCTGATGAACAGCTCCGACGCAATCTGCGCATTGGAGAGACCACGGGCAACGGCGAGGGCGACGCTCCGTTCCCGGTCCGTCAGTTCATTCAACCGCCGGGCGGCAGCCGAATTCTCCACACGCAGTGGGGTGCGGATGACGGCGTCCACGAGATGTCCGATGGCAGCCTGGGACAAGATGGTGTCGCCTGCGGAGATCCTCCGCACCGCCTCCACCAGTTCCTGCGGGGGAGTGTCCTTCAAAAGGTATCCGGCGGCGCCGAGTCGTAGCGCCCGGGGCACGAGGTCGTCGACGTCGTACGAGGTCAGCATGACGATTCGCACCCCGGGGTGGTGACGCAAAATCTGCTCTGTTGCGGCCAATCCGTCCATGGTTGGCATCCGGATGTCCATGAGGACGACGTCGGGGTGGGTTCTCTCCACGACGGGCAGGGCAGCCGCACCATCGGCAGCCTCGCCCACGATCTCGATGGACGGATCCCCCTCCAGGATCATCCGGAGTCCGGTGCGCACGAGGGTCTCATCATCCACGAGCACCACACGAATGGCGCCTGTCATGGCGTCCACGGGAACCACGCCTCGAGGACGAAGGCTTCGTCTCTACGGCCAGCCTGCAGGTCGCCGCCAGCGATGCGGGCGCGCTCACGCAGCCCCGTCAGCCCGAACCCCGACGTCGTTGCCCCATGGGGTGCGTCCGCTGCCAGCCGGTTGGTCACGCGGACCATCACACGCTCTCCTCGGTTGCCTTCGAGGTGAACCTGCGTGGGTTCGCCGGGGGCGTGTTTTCTCGCGTTGGTCAACGACTCCTGGACCACCCGCAGCACGTGACGACCGATGGGAGGCGACAAGGATTCGATCGTCGATGTGATCGAGTCTCCGGTCACGAGTGTGGTCGGGTTGCCGGCAGCGCGGTTGTCCTCCACAAGATCGTCCAGGGCGTCGAGTATCGAGGGTGCTGGCCTGGTGGTGTCGAGCACGTCGTCGTCGTTGCGGAGGACGCCCAGCACTTCGCGGAGATCGCGCGCGGCAAGATGGGCGTTCTCGCGGACAATGCCGGCGGTCGTTCGGGCGTCGTCGGGCGACAGGTTCGTGCGGTACTCCAGGACACCTGCGTGCAGTGACACCAGGGAAAGGCGATGCGCCAGGGCATCGTGCATTTCCCTCGCGATACGGGTGCGCTCGGCAGTCCGGGCCCGCTCGATCCCTGCCGCATGTTCCCGTTCGGTGGACTCTGCTCTCTCCCGCAGGACGCTCACGAGTTGACGGCGTCCTCCGATGTAGAGCCCAGTCAGTACGAGCAGCGCGCACAGCCCGGCGGCCATCAGCATCCCCAGCCAAAGAGGCGGGGTCTCCGGCACGTGGATCGTCAGCAAGTTCACCACCGCGCTGGTCAGGAAGACGACGGAGATCGTGATGATCTCGCCACGTCGACGCCTCGTTGACAGCGAGACGACGGCCAGTGCGGCGGCTGGGAATGCGAGCGACGACACCGCGGTGACAGCGACGATGATGACGGTGACGAGCAGCGGCTTGCGGTGCCGCAGGGGGTAGAGCGCAATTGCTGTGACACCCAGGAGAAGGTCGAGGACAAGGAGTCCCGCGAACTCCTCCAAGGAGCCGCCGCCGGCCACCAACGCGGTGTCGATGTCCATCCACACGACGATGAACCCGACGAATCCGAGCGACGCGACCAGAGTTGTTCGCCAGAGGGGCCCCCACAACCGTGCGATGCGCGGGCCACGTCGCTGTGATGGTTCGGTGGGCATGTCCTCGAGCGTAGTGCGAACTGCTGCCCGGGCGGATCCTCCTTCAGGACGATTCGGGGTCATCCTTCTGGTCAGCGAGGTGGGTTCCCCGGGGCGATGTGCTGCGCTCGTCATCGCGCGAGAGTGATGAGCATGACGATCGACAGCAACCTGACAAGACACACGAGCGTGACCAGCACCTCCGGCAGGCCGCGGGAGACGAACGGCGCGGAGTTCCATCGCCTGGCGCGGGCGCGCACGGGCCATCGGTGGTGGAAGCCGCTCCTCGTCGGTGTGGTCGCCGCGGTGATCTACGTGGCGTCATTTCTGCTGTTGATGGTGGTGCTGGGGATCGGCGGCGGCGTGTTCCCGGCGTTCGAGAACGTCATGGGCAGGTTCTTGCAAGATCCGGACACAGTGGACCTCAGCGATCCCTTCAGCTTTGCCTTCGCCATGGGCATGCTCATCCTGTGGATCCCGTCCCTGCTCCTGGCGACCAGACTCGTGGGTCCAAGGCCAGTGAGCCTGTTGGCGTCGGTGGTGGGCAGACTCCGCTGGCGCTGGCTTGTCCGGTGTGGGGTGGTGGCGCTCAGCATCTACGCGGTGGCGTACGCGGCATCGATCCTCGTTGCCGTGGCTCAGGGCGAATCATTCGTGCCCGAGATCGACATGCCGCGAGTGCTGCTCCTGCTGGGCCTCACCATTGTCCTGGTGCCACTGCAGTCCGCCGCCGAAGAATACGTGTTCCGTGGCTACCTCATGCAGATGATCGGCAGCTGGCTCCGCCATCCCGCCTTCGCCATCCTGCTGCCGGTGCCGCTGTTCGTCCTGGGGCATGGCTACGGACCGCTCGGCACGACTGACGTCGCTGTCTTCGCCATCGCCGCGGGATGGCTCACGTGGCGCACCGGCGGACTGGAGGCCGCCATCGCCCTGCACGTCGTGGGCAATGTCAGTGTCTTTGCACTGGCGGCAGTGGGCCTGTTGGACGTGAATGCCACCGAGGTGGGCGTCGCCAGCCTGCTGGTCTCCATCGCTGTCACGCTCACCTTCGTCACCGTCGTGGCGCGACTGGCCCGACGCCACTCCATCGAGCGCAGAGCTGTGAGCTCAGACGGCTGACAGCGGGTCGGGCTTCACGATGAACGGCACCGATGGCACAGCAGAGCGGAGGACGCGCTCGAACCCGTCGGGATCGTCAGGTGTGATGAAAGGCTTCATCGAGTAGCCGATGTCCAGGGCAAAGCCGGTGTTCTTGCGGTGGCGGCGCATGTCGATGTTGGCCCAGTACTCCAGCGTCGTCGAACCCCACAGGCGCCAACGACCACCCCACGTGGAGAGCGGCACTCGTGTGACGATGCGGATGGCCGACAGTGGCAGCTTCCTGGCACCGAACCAGGGGAAGTAGTAGCCGCGGATCGTCAACGTGTCGGCACTCAGGGTGAGATTGCGGTCCTCATAGTGCTTCGCTGTGATGGCA
Source organism: Propionibacteriaceae bacterium (assembly GCA_030537675.1). GTDB lineage: Bacteria > Actinomycetota > Actinomycetes > Propionibacteriales > Propionibacteriaceae > Arachnia. The sequence continues at coordinate 10,163 of JAUNVL010000055.1, forward strand.
CTTCTCCTTCTGCGGGTCGTGTCTCAGACAACACTAGAACAGTATAGAAGTATGCCTTCCGTTGCACAGTAGATTGCATTGCGATCTAGTGTGCATTACAGTCCTGTCATGGAGATCACCGATTCCTGGCCAGCCCAGTGGTTGCGCGGCCCACTTCCGCTCTGCGTTCTTCGAATCGTTGAGCAGGAGGCGGCCCACGGATATGCGATCGTCACGAGCCTGGAGCGGATGGGGCTTGGGACGGTGGGGGGTGGAACCCTCTATCCCATCCTCAATCGCCTGCAGCGAGACGGCTTCCTCACGGCCGAATGGATGGCAGGAGAGGGCGGGCCGGGACGCAAGGTGTACGCCATCACGGCCGAGGGCACCGCAGAACTGTTGGAGCAAGCAGAACTATGGCGACGTTTCGCCACCATCACAGGTCAGGCGCTGGAGCCGGCTCAAACGAAGGGACACAGACGATGAACAAGAAGAGCAGCCTCGGCGCGCTCGCGCCCAACGTCGATGAACAGTGGCGCGATGATTTCGTCGTGGAGTTGCGGCTGCAGGGGGCCAGCGGCACTGCGATCGCCGACGCTCTGGTGGAGGTGGACGCGCACTGCAAGGAGAGTGGGCAGGGTGTCCCCGAAGCGTTTGGGTCTGCTGTGGAGTACGCCAGGGCACTTGATCTGCCGGATGAGTCGCGCTGGACTGCACCAAAACTCATGAGCACCTGGGTCAGCCTGCTGCTCCTGGCAATGGGAGCCTGGCTCATGATCGACGGAGGGACTTCCCTTGCACTGGGTCAGGACGTCGAGATCACGCTGGGATCACTGATCAGCGCGGTGGCGACTCTTGTGGTGATGGCGTTGATCTTCGTTTTCGGTGATCCCTTGGTGCGCTTTCTGTTCCACCACGTGGTGCTTGCGGGGGTGTGCTTCATGGCGACCCTTGCCGCCCTGGTGGGGATCGGAATGCTGTTCAGTGGCACCGCACTCGGTTCGATCCCTGCATTCCCCGCACTTATCGCTGGCATCGCGGCGCTCGTGGCTTTCGGCGTTTTCGCGCTCATCCGACGCTGGACGGGCACCACGTTGGATGACCCGCTCGTGCCGCCCAGCGCGGCCACGCCACACCCGAGTGCGCCCAGGGATGGTCAGTAGGCTTGTGCCCGGCAGCCCACGCGTGAGGAGAGAGCCCTTGTCAGGTCCTGGATGGCGTCGCTCGATGTGGCCGCGCCGCGCCGCGATGCTCGCCGTCAGTCTCCTCCTGCTGGCCGCAGCCGCATGGCTGGTGGGGTCCCAGGCGCTGCTGGCCGGCTGGGAAGCGCTGACGCCAGCCACCATCGCGGCAGCACTGCTGCTGGGACTGGTGGCAACCTCGGCACAGTCCCTGCGGTGGCGCACCCTGGCAGGCCAGCGGGGAATGGAACTCGGGTGGAGGCGCGCGCTGGCCGACTGTTACGCGTCGAGCTTCGGCAACATGGTGCTGCCGGGCGGACTCGGTGGCGATGCGGCGCGGGTCGCGCTCTACCGCAACAGAGGTGATCGTCGCTGGTCCTCGCCGCTCCTGGCGTTGGGAGCGGAACGACTCTCGGCCACCACCGTCCTCTTCGCCACGGTTGCCTGGGCGCTGTTGCCGAGGTCGGTGCCGTTGGCAGCTGTGGCCGCGACGGTGGCGCTTGCCTGCCTGGCAGGCTCAGCGTGGTGCATGCGGGGGCTGGGTGCTGGAAAAGGCCTGGCGGTCTGGGGTTCCTCGGTGATCGGAACGGCGTCCCTCATTGCGCTGTACCTGGCGGCCATGAACGCACTGGGCGGGCCGGTCGTGCCCGTGACGGCCGTCGTCGGACTCGCCTCGATGAGCATCCCCCTGGGTGTGGGCGGGTGGGGAGTGCGCGAACTCAGCGCCGGTGTACTGGCCGCCACGATGGGGGTGACCTCGGATCACGCCGTTGCGTCAGCGACGGCCTATGGTCTGCTGGCCACCATCTCCTGCCTGCCGGGGATGGTGGTGCTCGCCCGGGCGTGGGTGTTCCGGGCTCAGGGAACCCCTAGGCTGTCGCCATGCACGAGATGACCCCGGCCCAGACAGCAGACAAGCCATGGCGGCTGCCGCTGCGCAAGGTCAACAAGGAGAAGGCCCCCTGGGTGTATCGGAGCCTGGTGCGCGCTGTGCGCGTGTTCGCACCGCTGCTCACCCGACGCCACTGGTCGCGGCAGGACCTGATCCCGGCCGACGGTGGCGTGCTGGTGGTGGCCAACCACATCAGCAACTACGACGTCCTGGTGTTGGGGGAGTTCCTGATCTGGTCCGGCCGGTGGCCGCGTTTCCTCGGTAAGTCCGAGATCTTCAAGACCCCCGTTCTCGGGTGGGTCGCCCGTCAGTGCGGTCAGATCCCCGTCCTTCGCAACACCACGAACGCCAAGCAGTCCCTCGTCTACGCGCGCAAGGCACTGGAGGACGGGCTCATGGTGTCGGTCTACCCGGAGGGCACCATCACCAAGGATCCGGACGGCTGGCCCATGTCCGCACGACGTGGCGCAGCGCAACTCGCCCTGACCACGGGTGTGCCGGTGATCCCCGTGGGCCAGATCGGCGCGGAACTGGTGCTGGGCGGGGGCACCATCGACTGGAGCAAGCTCTTCAGTCTGCGTCGGCGACCCGTCCACGTGCTGGCCGGCGAGCCCGTGGACCTCGACAGGTTCCGCACCGGCGAGGAGCCGACCCTGCGCGAGCTGGACCTGGCCACCACGGCCATCATGGACGCGGTGGTGGCACTCGTTGAGCAGTTGCGCGGTGAGAAGGCGCCGGAGGGCCGCTGGGACACCAGGAAAAAGGCGCGGGTGAGTGTGCCGCGCTGATCCTCGGATGCGCGCAGTAGGCTGACGCCCAGTAATTCTGTGCAGTGCCCCCTAGGAGATCATTCGTGGAACAGACGTCGTCCGAACAAGCCCGGATCAGGGTTGCGCTCATCTTCGGGGGCCAGTCCCCGGAGCACGGGGTGTCCTGCCTGACAGCGACCAGTGTCCTCAAGGCAGTGGACCGCGACCGGTTCGACGTGGTGGGCGTGGGCATCACCAGACAGGGGCGATGGACGCAGGTTCCCCTCGACGTCATCGCCGGTTACCGGATCGTCGATGGTGAGATGCCCGAGGTGGCTGACGGTGACCACGACGCCGTGTGGATGGTGGGGGCCTCCGGATGCGAGGTGGCCTCCCGCGATGGCCATGCGCTCGTGGACATCAACCGCGTCGACGTGGCCTTCGCTCTGCTGCACGGACCGTTCGGCGAGGACGGCACCATTCAGGGGCTCTTCGAGATGATGGGCATCCGGTATGTGGGCTCCGGGGTGGCGGCCAGCGCCATCGGCATGGACAAGCACCACATGAAGGTCGCCTTCGAAGCGGCGGGACTTCCGGTCTGGCCGTACGTCGTGGCCACCGCGCAGCGCTGGAGTGATGACCGGGACGGAGTTGTCGCGGATGTCTCAGCGATGCAGCTGCCAGTGTTTGTGAAGCCGTCACGGGGCGGCTCCTCGCTGGGCATCACGCGCGTGGCCGAACTCTCTGAACTCGAGGCAGCCATCGAGGCGGCGCAGGTGCATGATCCCAAGGTCATCATCGAGCAGGGCTTCGTGGGCGCCCGTGAACTGGAATGTGCCGTGCTCGCCAACCCTGAGGCCGAGGACGGCTGCGACGCCTCCGCCATCGGCGAGATCCGGGTGCTGGCCGAGCATGGTTTCTACGACTTCGAGGCCAAGTACATCGCCGATGACCAGGCCGCCCTCGACATCCCGGCGCACATCCCGGCCGAGCTGACCCGTGAGATCCAGGCTGTCGCCAAGCGTGCGTTCACCGCCGTGGGTGCGGAGGGCCTGGCGCGCGTGGACGTGTTCGCGGCCGCCAGCGGTGAGGTGTGGATCAACGAGATCAACACCATGCCCGGCTTCACGGAGATCTCCATGTATCCCAAACTGATCCAGCACAGCGGCATGACGTATCCCGACCTGGTGGGGCGCCTCATCGAGCTCGCGCTGTCCCGGCCCATCGGCCTGCGCTGATGTCGCTGGGCGAGTTCGACCTGATCCGACGGATCACCGCGGACCTGCATCAGTCCCCGTCCACCGTGCTGGGTCCCGGTGATGATGCAGCGGTGCTGCGGCCGAACGGCGACGTCGTGGTCAGCACGGACCTCCTCGTGGAAGGTGTCCACTTCCGGCGCACCTGGTCCCCGGCTTTTCAGGTGGGTCGCAAATCCATCGCGGTCAACGTCTCCGATGTGGAGGCAATGGGTGCCGTGCCCATCAGCGTCGTGGTGGCCCTCGCCGTCCCGGCGGACCTCGATCCCGCCTGGCACGCGCAGTTCTCCGACGGCGTGCGCGACGAATGCGCCCGCTCCGGTGTCTCCCTGGTGGGGGGTGACCTGTCCAGCTCCGAACACATCACCATCTGCGTCACGGCCATCGGTGAGATGCAGGGCCGCTCGCCCGTGACGCGGGCCGGTGCCCGCCCCGGCGATGTCGTCGCAGTGTGCGGACGGCTCGGCTGGTCCTCTGCCGGCCTCACCGTGCTGCAGCGCGGTTTCGGCTCGCCCAAGGAACTCGTCACCGAACACCAGTGCCCCACCGTGCCGTACGGGCAGGGACGGGTGGCAGCCGACGGGGGCGCCACATCCATGATGGATGTCTCGGACGGCCTGCTCGCCGATCTCGGCCACATCGCCATGGCGTCCGGAGTGGCCATCGACGTGCGCACGGAGGACTTCGAAGTCGGCGACGCCGTGGCCCGGGTGTGCGCCGCCACCGGCAAGTCGCCGTGGGGTTTCGTCCTGGCGGGCGGCGAGGACCACGCGCTCGTGGCCACTTTTCCTGCGGGGACCACGCTGCCTGAGCTGTGGCGTCCCGTGGGTTCGGTAGCAGAGGGAGATGGGCTGACCGTCGATGGTGAGCCGTGGGAGGGCGCCACCGGCTGGGACCATTTCGCTCGCTGACCAGCATCCCCGGCGGTGTGGGGTCCGAGGAATCGCTGGCCGGGTGGGTTAGTCTGCCATGCATGGCGTCCCGCGGATCTTCCCCAACGCGGAACTCCAGTACAACGACGCGATCGTCTCGTGCTGCCAGTTCCACGACCACCAAAAAAGCCCCTGCCAAGCAGGGGTCCGGCTCTACTGCCCGCACACCGGCCAAGAAGGCGCCGGCGAGAAAGCCGCCGGCTCCCAAGCCGGCACCTGCGAAGAAGCCTGCTGCTTCCCGGAAACCGGCTGCGGCAGCGAAGCAGGGCCCAGGCGCGCTGGTGCTGATCGGCCGCGGCATCGCCACGGCCTGGAACGGCCTCGCCAAGGGCATCGGGCACCTGGCGCGCGGCTTCGGTGGGGCGCAGACGGACGTGGACCCCGGGCAGCGCCGCGACGGCGTCGCCCTCTTCATGCTCCTGCTCGGTGCACTCGTGTCCGTGCGCATGTGGTTTGCCCTCCCCGGGGCCTTCGGATCCGCCATCGGGACCGCCACCACCACGGTGTTCGGCTCCCTGTCCATCGCCGTGCCCGCCGTGCTGCTGTGGGGTGCCTGGCGCATCATGCGCCACCCGCGTGAAATGGATGTGGCGCCGCGGACTTCCCTTGGCTGGCTCCTCATCCTCTTCGGGGTACTCGGTCTCATCAACATCTCCCGTGGACTGCCCCAACCCGACGACATGCCGGCACTGCGCGAGGCTGGTGGCATCCTCGGATTCCTGTCCTCAAGCGTGCTCGTGGAACTGGCCTCGACCTGGGTGGCTGTACCCGTGCTGGTGCTGGTGGCACTGGGGGGCGTCCTCCTGGTCATCGGCCGCCCACTGCCCGAGCTCCTGCGCGGGATCCGCCGCGCCCTCAGCGTCCTGGTGGAGAAGCCCCAGGAGAGCGCCCCGAAGCTGAAGCTCGGCGTGGACGTGCCCTATGACACCCCACTGGTGGAGGACTCGGGCGACGCGACGGAGGGCTGGGATCAGGCGGAGGACGAAACACTGTCCGCAGCCAGCCCCCGGACCGCGCCCGCGGGTCTTCCACTGAAGGCAGGGGAACCTGCGGAACTTGCCCCGCCCGCCCACACCCCGGCGCCCGAGCGTGGTGAACAGATGCAGTTGACGGGAGACATCGTCTACGAGCTGCCCTCGGACACCATGTTGGCTGTCGGCACCAAACCCAAGAGCCGCACCGAGGCCTCGGATCGCGTTGTGAAGCAGCTCGCCGACACGCTCACCGAGTTCGAGATCGATGCGCGCGTCACGGGCTACTCCCGTGGTCCCACCGTCACCCGGTACGAGGTGGAACTCGGCAGCGCCATCAAGGTCAGCAAGGTCACCGGCCTGGCGGACAACATCGCCTACGCCGTCGGCAGCAACGAGATCCGCATCCTGACCCCCATCCCCGGCAAGTCGGCCATCGGCATTGAGATCCCGAACTCCGACAAGGAGGTGGTGAGCCTCGGGGACGTGCTGCGCTCCAACCGTGCGCGCAATGACCATCACCCGCTGACCGTCGGTCTCGGCAAGGACGTCGAGGGTGGTTTCGTCGTCGCCAACATGGCCAAGATGCCCCACCTGCTGGTGGCGGGTGCCACCGGCTCCGGCAAGTCCAGCTTCATCAACTCGCTGATCACCTCCATCATCGTGCGCGCCACCCCTGACGAGGTGCGGATGCTGCTGGTGGATCCCAAGCGCGTCGAGCTGAACCACTACGAGGGCATTCCCCACCTCGTGAGCCCCATCATCACCAACCCGAAGAAGGCCGCGGAAGCGCTCGCCTGGGTGGTGCGTGAGATGGACATGCGCTACGACGACCTCGCGGCGTTCGGCTTCCGTCACGTCGACGACTTCAACAAGGCCGTGCGGGCCGGGCAGGTCAAGCTCCCCGAGGGTTCCGAGCGAGTGCTGAGCCCCTACCCGTACCTCCTCGTGGTGGTCGACGAACTCGCCGACCTCATGATGGTGGCGCCGCGCGACGTGGAGGAGTCCGTGGTGCGCATCACGCAGCTCGCCCGCGCCGCCGGGATCCACCTGGTGCTCGCCACGCAGCGCCCCTCCACCGACGTGGTCACCGGCCTCA
>JAUNVL010000056.1:0-2993 GCA_030537675.1 Propionibacteriaceae bacterium
GTAGCGCCCGGCGAGGCACGAGCCCGGGTGCGTGTCGAGACCCCGGACAGCCGTGCGAGGTCTCGACACATCGCTGCTCGTACCTCGCCGCGATCACTCGACCAGCGGGAATGGCCGCCGCGCATGCACACACAACCGCCTTGGCGATCACGGACGCAATCCTGAATGCCCCTAGGCTTGTCCCCATGGCCAAGGATGCAGATGAGTTGAAGGACAAGACGAGAAAGGCTCTCGAGGGCGCCGTCGAGGTGGCCGAGCGAAACGTCCCGGAGAAGGCCCGGCCCCAGGTTGCCATCATCCTGCCCAGCCTCATCGGGGTTGTGATCCTCGCTCTCATGTCGTGGGGCGCCAGTGAGATCTACGAGGCCGTCACCGAACGCGCAGGCCTGTCGCGGCTCGACCAGCCGGTGCTGGACTTCATGGTCGCGAACCGCCAGCCCTGGATCACCACGATCGTCGGAGCCTTCACCCACATCGGCGGCACGATCGGCTCACCCATCATCGCCACGATCGTGGTGGTCGCGCTCAGCGTGCGCTGGCGCTCCTGGCTTCCAGTGACGCTGATGCTCGCTGCCGCACTGGGATCCGTGACGGTCACCATCATCGGCAAGAACTACATCGACCGCGTCCGTCCGCCCCACGAGTTCGCCATTGCACCGTTCGAATCGTCCCCCTCCTTCCCCAGCGGGCACGCACTCAATGCCGTGGTGGTGGGTGGCGTCATCGCCTACCTCCTGTGGAGGCGATTCGACGGTTACCGCCGGACGCGCATCGCCGTCGTGGTCCTGGCAGCTCTCTACGCCCTCCTCATGGGTCTGTCGCGCGTGTACCTGGGCCACCACTGGCTCACCGACGTCATGACCGGCTGGCTCCTCGGCGCGGCATGGCTGGCGCTGGTCATCACCACCCACGTCGTTGCCGTCGCCATCACCACGCGCCAGAAGGACACTCCGGCTCTTGAGGCCCACGAACACCCCAACGATGACACCGCCGAAGCCGACAGCACCGCCTGACCGGCCCACTGCATGACGAAGGCCCCCGACCGACATGATGTCGATCGGGGGCCTTTGTGGCATTTCCGTTGCTGCGTGGCTCAGCCCTTGACGGCGCCAGCCGCCAGGCCTGCCTGCCAGAAGCGCTGCAGGCCCAGGAACAGCAGGATCAGCGGGATCACGCCGAGAAGTGCGCCCAACATGACGGCGCCCTTGTCAGGTGAGAAGTAGCTCATCATGCCGTAGAGGCCCAACGTGACCGGTTTCAGTTCGCTGGAGGAGATCATCATCAGTGGCAGCAGGAAGTTGTTCCAGGTTGCCACGAAGATGAACAGGAAGATCGTCACCATCGCGGGTGCCAGCAGGCGCAGCACCATGGTGAAGAAGATCCTCGCCTCGCCTGCACCGTCGATGCGCGCCGCCTCCAGGAGTTCCATGGGCACCGAGGACTCGGCGTACACATTGCCCAGGAAGACACCGAACGGGCTGACCATCGAGGGGATGATGATCGACCAGATGGTGTTGGTGAGCCCCATCTGCGAGAACAACACGTACAGCGGGACGGTGAGGATGGCGATCGGCATCAGGAGGCCGGTCATGATCAACACCAGCAGTGCACGACGTCCCGGGAAGACGAACTTCGACATGGCGTAGCCGCACATGACGGAGATCAGCGTTCCCAGCGTGGCCGCAACCGTGGAGTAGAAGACCGAGTTCAGCACCCATCGCGGGAACAGGCCCTTGGTCCAGCTCATGAGGGAGTTCCAGTTGTAGACCCAGTTGTTGTCCGCGAACCAGAACCCGAAGCTCCGTACAAGATCCGTGTTGTTCTTCGACGAGGCGATGACCAGCCACACGATGGGCAACAGGAAGTAGAGCAGCGCGAAGGCCAGCACCACCAGGGTGAGGTTGCGCGCCAACCGCCCGGGGGCGATGGAGCGAGGAGGCTGGTCCTCGATGGACGGCGTGTAGACGAGACCACTGGGGGTCGTCTTGGTCTTTGTCGCCATGGGTCAGTCCGCCTTTCGCTGTGCCAGCGCGTAGAAGATGGCAAGAACTCCGGCGACGAGCGCCATGAGGATCGACACTGCAGAGGCCGGACCGGCACCGCTGGGGGTGATCTGGCCCATCATCGAGTTGTAGGCCAGCATCATGGGCGTGTAGTCATTGCCCATCCACGACGCCAACGTCTTCATGACCGTGGGCTCGTTGAACAACTGGATGGTGCCGATGATGGAGAGCAGCACTGCCAGCAGCGCCGCACCACGCACCAGGGGAATCTTGATCTTGGTGGTGATCTGGAAGCCGGTGGCACCGTCGATCCGGGCGGCCTCGTAGAGGTCACCGGGGATCGCCTGCAGCGCCGCCAGGAAGATCAGCATGTTGTAGCCCGTGAAGGTCCACGTGGTCATGTTGGCCATGGACGCCAGGATGATGCCGGGCGCCAGGAAGAACGGTTGGCCCTCAAAGGACCCGAAGGCACCAGCGAAGGGCGACACCTCGGGCACGTAGAGGTAGCCCCAGACGATGGCCGCAATCAGGCCGGGGATGGCGTAGGGCAGGAAGTAGAGGAGCCGCCAGGTCCCGGGACGCCTCACCAGGAACGAGTCCAGGATCAGTGCCAGCCCCAGGGCGAGGCCGATCATGATGGGCACTTGGAAGACCCCGAACAGCACCACGCGGCCGATGCCCATCCAGAAGGCAGGGTTGGTGGCCGCGACCACCAGGTTCTCCATGCCGGCAAAGACCTCGACGCGTTCGCCGCCGCCGAAGAGACCGCCGCCGGTGCTCTCCATCTTGAACAGTGCGGCGCGGATCGAGGACACGATCGGGGCCGCGAAAACTAGCAGGAACAGCAGGAAGAACGGCGCGGCAAAGGCCCAGCCGTACAACATCTGGCTTCTCGCCTGTCGACTGCCTCGTCGACGGGTGGGAGCGGCCGTGGTTTCGGTCGACATTGATCAATCACTCCTCACGGGAACTTCAGGGTATGAAACCGGG
>JAUNVL010000056.1:3093-17088 GCA_030537675.1 Propionibacteriaceae bacterium
GAAACCGGGAGTCCGGCGTCCTTCAGTGCTGCAACCGATGCTTCCTGTGCGGCGGTGAACACGTCAGCCACCTTGCCGTTGCCGGATGCTGCTGCAGCAGCGGCCTCGGTCATCTTCGGGCCCACAGCGGAGAAGCCCGGGATGTAGACGAATTCCTCGTTCAGGTTCTCGTTGGCCGTGACCAGCTCAGCCATGACATCCTGACCACCGAACTGCTTGGACCACTTCTCAGGAGTGGTGGCAGCCTCGGTAGCGGCGGGCACGAGGCCCTGTGAAGCGAGATCGTCGACCTGCGTGTTGAACCAGTTGTTGAACGCCATTGCCTCGGCGGGGTATTCGCAGCCCTTCATGACTGCAACACCGGAACCGCCGTCGGGGCCGGTCATGGGCTCGCTGCCGAACTGGGGCAGCTGCGCGATGCGCCACTGGCCCTCGTAGTCGGAACCGTCCAGGGGATCGAGCGCGAAGCCGACCTCCCAGGCAGCAGCAATGTTGCCGATGAGCGAGCCATCAACCAGCGCAGCGGTGTAGGCGTCGCCCCAGCGGTCGTTGGTCAGCGCGGACTTGGAGTCCAGCAGTTCCTGCCACATGTCGGCGACAACCATCGACTCGGCAGAGGTGGTGTCCACCTTCCACTGGTCGTCAACCGCGGAGAACCAGACAGCACCGGCGCCGGCAGCCTGGCCGGAGAGCCAGTTCTGAGCCTCGTCGGACTCAAAGTTGGCAATGTACTTGCCCTTCGCAGCGGCCGTCTTCGCGGCTGCAACGAACTCTTCAGCGTTGGTGGGCACCTCGATGCCGAGTTCCTTGAACTCGGTCTCGTTGTACATGTAGATCAGCGGGCCCGAATCCTGGGGCAGTCCGACGATGGTGCCACCGACGGCCATCTGGCCGAAGGCTCCACCGAAGTTGTCCTTGTACTGCTCGGCTTCCTCGGTGACGTCCATGGTGAGGCCCTTGACGAACATCTCAGGAACCTCTGCGTAACCCAGCTGGGCCAGGCAGACGGCATTGTTGGCCGCAATGTCGGTCTCGAGCTTGGTGATCATTTCCTGGGCCTTGCCGTCGAACTTGGTGGCAGTGACCTTGATGTTGGGGTTCTCGGTGTTCCAGCGCTCGACGATTTCCGAGACGGGGGTCATGCCCTCGCCATCAGGAAGGCGGTGCATGTACTCGAGCTCTACGGGCTCGCCAGCGGCCTCGGTGGTCTCGACGACTGATGTGTCAGACGAGGGCGCAGGGTCTGCGGGAGTGGCGTCGCCACCGCAGGCGGTGAGGCCAAGGGCAGCGGCGGACAGAAGCCCAACCACCGACACAAAGCGCTTCGGGAAAACTGACATTGTTCCTCCGGTATTCAAGTTGAACGGTTTCGTTCCTATTGCCAGACGGTACTAGTGAGTCGTCTGATGACCATTGCCGGGGGTTCCCAAACGGTGGTTTGGGCCTCAATTGGGCCATGGGACTGAGCGATTTGTTACACCATCGTGACCAAATGTGTATGAGAACGCTCACATCATCACCAGAAGTTGTCCCGGCCAGCGATGAGGGAGTGTCACACCGGGCTGGCACACTTGCGTTCCATGACGGACAGCGGATCTCTCGGCATGTTCTCGGCCGCTGCCCGGACGTGGTTCGCGGACGTCTTCGCTGCACCCACCGAGGTACAGGTGCAGGCGTGGGAAAAGATCGCGAGTGGCGAGCACACGCTGGTGGTGGCTCCCACCGGGTCCGGCAAGACGCTGGCGGCGTTCTTCTGGGCCCTGGACAAACTCGCAGCCACGCCACGTGGCACCGGCACGGGAACCCGCGTGTTGTACGTGTCACCTCTGAAGGCTCTGGGTGTCGACGTGGAGCGGAACCTGCGGGCACCGCTGGTCGGCATCCGACGAACGGCCGAGCGGCTCGGTGAAACCGTCGCGGACATCTCCGTCGGCGTGCGCAGCGGTGACACCCCCACCAAGGAGCGCGCCGCACTCCTGCGTCGGCCACCTGACGTGCTCATCACCACGCCCGAGTCGCTGTACCTCATGCTGACCTCGTCGGCACGCTCCACGCTTGCTGACGTCGACACCGTCATCATCGACGAGATCCATGCCATCGCCGGCACCAAGCGCGGCAGCCATCTGGCGCTGTCGCTGGAGCGGCTCGATGCGCACGTGGGGCGCGATGTGCAGCGCATCGCGTTGTCGGCCACCGTGCGCCCCGTCGAGAAGATGGCCGCCTTCCTCGGCGGTGACAGGGGGGTGTCCGTGGTGGCGCCACCTTCTGTCAAGCAGTGGGACGTGCACGTGCGGGTCCCGGTGCGAGACATCACGGATCCCGGCCCCCGCGCGGCACCCACACCGATCGATCCCCTGCTCGCTGGGCAGGCTGACGGGCCCATCGACGCGGAGACCACCGGCTCGCTGTGGCCCCACGTGGAGGCCGAGGTGTACGACGCGGTGTGTGAAGGAACCTCCACGCTGGTCTTCACCAACTCCCGGCGGGTGGCGGAGCGCCTGACCTCGCGGCTCAACGAAATGTGGGCCGAGCAGCACGATCCCGACTCCCTCATCGCCCCCGGCCGTCGACCTCCTGCCCAGGTCATGCAGCCCACCGACGAGGTGGGGCACGCTCCCGCCGTCATCGCGCGCGCCCACCACGGGTCCGTGAGCAAGGAGGCCCGGGCAGACATCGAGGCGGCTCTGAAGTCCGGTGACCTCAAGTGCGTGGTGGCGACGTCCTCGCTGGAGCTGGGAATCGACATGGGTGCCGTCGACAAGGTCATCCAGGTGTCTGCGCCGCCGTCGGTGGCCAGCACGCTGCAGCGCATCGGCCGCGCCGGTCACCACGTGGGGGCCGTGTCGCGAGGTGATGTGTTCCCCATGCACCGCGGGGACCTGGTCCCCAGTGCCGTGGCCACCGCGCGGATGCTGCAGGGTGCCATTGAGTCCGTGCGCATCCCTCGCGCACCCCTGGACGTGCTCGCGCAGCAGACCCTCGCCGCCGCCGTCGGTGCCGGCGAGGCCGGGCTGGAGATCGACGAGTGGTTCTCCACCTTGACCCGTGCCATGCCCTACGCCGGCCTCGACCGCACGGTGTTCGACTCCGTGGTGGACCTGCTGGCAGGCGCCTACCCCAGCGCGGACTTCGGCGAACTCCGTGCCCGGCTGGTGGTGGAGGACGGCCGGATGGTTGCCCTGCGCGGCGCGCTGCGGTTGGCGGTCACCTCCGGGGGCACCATCCCCGACCGCGGCATGTTCGGCGTGTTCCTGGCCACCGACGACGACGTCAGCCGCCGGGTCGGTGAACTGGACGAGGAGATGGTCTACGAGTCGCGCGTCGGCGACGTCTTCACATTGGGCGCATCGTCCTGGCGGATCCAGGAGATCACCCGCGACCAGGTCCGCGTCATCCCGGCACCCGGGCACACGGGCCGTCTCCCCTTCTGGCACGGCGATGCCGAGGGCCGCCCGGCGGAGCTGGGCAAGGAGCTCGGAGCATTCCACAGGGAGGTGCTCCGCAACCCCGAGCGACTGAACCAGCCGTACCTCGACGAGAACACCCAGACCAACATCCGCGCCTACCTGTCGGAGCAGAAAGAGGCCACGGGCAGTGTCCCCGATGACACCACCATCGTCCTGGAGCGTTTCCGCGACGAGGTGGGCGACTGGCGTTGCGTGCTGCACTCCCCACTCGGCCGCGGGGTGCTGGGCGCGTGGGCACTGGCCATCGGCGAGGCGCTGTCCCGGGAGTCCGGGATCGACGTGGTGCCCGTGGCCTCCGATGACGGGATCATCTGGAGGCTCCCGGACAGCGACGCCGCCGAACGACTCACTGAAATCCTCGCGGTGGATCCGGATGAAATCGGTGCCATCGTCACCGAACAGGTGGGAGGCACCGCCCTGTTCGCCGCGCGTTTTCGCGAGTGCGCCGCACGCGCACTACTGCTCCCCCGCCGCGACCCGGGACGCCGGGCCCCCCTGTGGCAGCAGCGCCAACGCGCCAGCCAACTGCTGGAGGTGGCGCGCCTGCACCCACGTTTCCCCATCATCATCGAGACGGTGCGGGAAGTGTTGCAGGACGTCTACGACCTGCCGGCCCTGACCGCGGTGCTGCAGGGCCTGCAGCGGGGCTCCATGCGCATGGTGGAGGTGGTGACCACCAGCCCCAGCCCCTTCGCGGCCACCATGCTGTTCCGCTACACCGGGGCCTACATCTACGAGGGCGACACCCCGTTGGCCGAGCGGCGCGCCGCGACCCTGTCCATGGATCCTGCCCTGCTGGCTGCCGTGCTGGGCACCGTGGACCTGCGGGAACTGCTCGATGCCGATGTGATCGAGGCCGTGGAGGCCGAGCTCCAGCACCGGGCCGGAGCCACCACCGAGACGGACCGGCGCGTCCGCGTGCCCGAGGCGCTCGCTGACCTGCCCCGCATGCTCGGCCCCATCCCCATGGACGCGCTGCCGTCCCACCTCGACGACGGGCTTGCCTCCCAGCTGCCCGGACTGCTGGCCACGCTGCGCAACCGCGTGCACGTCCTGCAGGTGGCAGGGCGGGAACACCTGGTGGCAAGTTCCGACCTGGGGCTGCTGCGCGACGCGCTCGGCATCCCCGTCCCCGCAGGCGCACCGGCCCCCGAGGACGTGGGTGGGCGGGACCCGGTCACGCAACTGCTGGCCCGTTACGCCCGCACCCACGCTCCCTTCACAGTTGCCCAGGTGGCGACGGCTTTCGGGCTCGGTCCGGCCACGGCGCTCGTGGTGCTGGAGCGGGAGGTGTCAGCCCGGCGCCTGGTGGAGGGTCATTTCACACCTGGCCGAGAAGGCGTGGAGTACTGCGATCCGGAGGTGCTGCGCCGCATCCGCACACGCTGCCTGGCAATGGCACGCTCCCAGGTCCGGCCCGTCTCAACCGCGGCCTATGCCCGGTTCCTGGCGGACTGGCACCAGATCAGCGATCCGCCGCAATCCAGTGCCGACGAGGTGCTGATCGCGTTGCAACGGCTCGCCGGTGCCGCCCTGCCAGCCAGCGCGTGGGAGACCCACGTCCTGCCGTCACGCCTGCGTGGCTACCACCCCACTCATCTCGACGAATTGGTGGCCGAGGGTGAGGTGGTCATCCGGGTCCGGGGCAGCGTCGGTGTCAATGATCCCCTGGTGGCGCTGGTCCCCCGCGACGACCTGGACCTGCTCACACCCACGGACACCTCCGCCGACGACGATGCCACTGCCCTGGCCTCGGACCTCCGGGGCTCGGGCGGGTTGTTCACCGAACTGCGGGCGCTGCGGCAGGCGGCGGATCCCGGCGCCAGTTCAGCCGCCCTGGCCGACGAATTGTGGCGGACCGCGGAGCTTGGACTGGTGGCGCCCACCTCGATGGTGCCTGTGAGGGCCAGAATCGGTGGCGCGTCCCGGGGCGCTCACAAGACAGCCCGGCCCACCCCTCGCCGCAGGGCGCGATTGCCCCGCCCGGGCCGCTCCCTCCTCGGCCGCACCGGCACCATCGGCGGCCCACCCGAGGTTGCGGGCCGCTGGTACGCCGTGACGGACCCACCGCTCCCCCCTGCCGAGGGAGCAGTTGCACAGGTGTCGGCGTGGCTGGAACGCTTTGGCGTCATCACCCGCGGCGCCGTCACCGCGGACTCCTTCGGTGGCGGGTTCGCTGCTGCCTACCGGGTGCTGGCGGAACTGGAGTCCGCAGGGAAGGTACTGCGCGGGTACGTGGTGGAGGGGTTGGGCGGATCGCAGTTCGCCACCTCCGCCACCATCGATCAGGTGAGGCAGTTCAGCGATTCCCCCGACGAGACCCCCTGGCCCTCAGGCACCGTGGAGCCGCCCGTGGTGGTGCTGTCCGCCGTGGACCCCGCCAACCCTTACGGCAGTGTTCTGCCCTGGCCCGCCCACGACACCGGTCGGCCGTCGCGCGCGGCCGGTGCCCTCGTGGTCCTGGCGGATGGCGTGTGCCTGGCCCACATCAGCCGGGGTGGCCGCCAGCTCACGCTGTTCACCCCCGCATCGCCGCAGGCACCGTCCCGCGAGGAGCTCGCGGCCCTCGTGGTGGGGGCGTTGCACCGCGCGGCACTCCAGAACCGCGTGGCGCGGGTGCGGGTGGAGGAGGTGGACGGTCAGAGGGTGGCCGCCTCAGGGCTGCTGGACGCCATGCGCGACGCCGGGGCACGCGTCAGCCCACAAGGCGTCATCATCGAGGGTGGTCATGCCCGAGGGTGACACCGTCCACCGGCTGGCCGCGCGGATGGCCAGCCTGGAGGGCAGACTCATCACGGCGTCGGACTTCCGGGTGCCCCAACTCGCCACGGCCACGCTGACGGGCCGCCGCATAGAGAGAGTGTGGGCCTGGGGAAAGAACCTGTACTGGGACTGCGCCTCCGGGAGCGACACGCTCGTGCTCCACACACACTTGCGCATGGACGGGATCTGGAACATCCATGCCGCCGGCACCCGGTGGCGCTCCCCCGGCCACACCGCACGCGTGGTGGTGCGCGTCGAGGGCTTCCCCGATCCTGGGGACGAGGTGGAGTTGGTGGGCCATGAGCTCGGCAAGGTGGAGCTCTTTCCGGCGCGGGAGTATCCCCGGCACACCGGCCATCTCGGCCCCGATCCGCTGGATGACGACTGGGACGAGGCTGGCAGGTGGTCCGTCCCGGGCCGCGAGGAGGCCCTGCGTCGACTGGTGGCACAGGGTCGACGCAGCCTGGGCGAGTCATTGCTGGACCAGTCGGTGCTTGCCGGTGTGGGCAACGTGTACTGCAATGAACTGTGTTTTCTGCTCGGCGCGCACCCCACCTCTCCGGCGGCGGACGTGCCGGCGGATCGCGCCGTCGACCTGGCGGCACAGACCATGCGCGCCAACCGCAACGTCAACCTGCGTGTGTTCACCGGCGTCAACCGCCCCGGCCACAACACCTGGGTGTACGGGCGTGCCAACCAGCCATGCCGAGCGTGCGGCACCACGATCCGCTCCGGTTTCCTCGGCGGGGCCACCACCATCGCCGATCCCCGCGCGGGCCGTGAGCGCGTCTCCTGGTGGTGCCCCACCTGCCAGCCGCAGGGCTGATCCGGGCAGTTCCACCACGACGCGGAATTGCCGGGGATGACATCCCCTGAACGGCGGGGGCGCTGGGTGATAATTACCGCATGAAAGCCCGTCCCACGATCATCCTGGCCGTCGTGGCGGCCCTCGTCGTGGTGCTCGCCGTCGTCGCGGCTGTCGTGTCCGCGAATCGGGAGCGCCCAACCCTCGACCCGAGCACCCCCGAGGGCGTGGTCCAGCTCTTCATCACCGCCCTGTTCGACGACGACGTCGAGGCTGCAGTCACATACCTCGACCCCGCTCTCGGCTGCTCGGACCCACAGCAGGAGATCTACCTGGGCGACGCTTCCCGCGTGGCCGTGCTGAAGACCGAGACCACCGGGGACACCGCCAGGGTGGAACTGCGGATCGAGGAAGGTTCCGGGTTCGGCGGCAGCTACTCACATGACGAGTCCTTCGCCCTTCATCGCGAAGGTGACACATGGCTCATCAGCGAAGAAGTCTGGCCCCTCTACGGCTGCAAGGACGAGTGACTCCGTGATGTCCATTTTCTTCGCCCTGATCCTGTGGGCCATCCCCGTTGGCCTCGTCATTCTCGTGGTCCTGCTCATCGTCCGGCGCGGTCAGGCTGCGCACGACGACCCGGTCAGCGGGACCCGCGGCGTGCGTCGCTTCTTCCAGTACCTGCTGCTGTACGCGCTCGTGATCGTGTCAGGCATCGGGGTGGCGGACCTGCTGGGAAGACTGTTCGGCGCAGAAAACTACGAGGGGTATGACCTGGCGCTGCCACTCGCCTTCACCATCGTGGGTGTGCCCCTGGCTCTCGCGATTGCCGGGTGGACCCGCCGCATGATTCGCCGGGACCCCCGGGAAGGTACCTCGCTTGCCCACAGCATCTACGTCACGCTGGCATCCCTGACATCGCTCATCGTCGCCGTGGTGGGACTCCAGGGCGTCCTCTCCGCACTACTCGGCGGCACGTTCGATGGTGGAGCGCTCGCCAACCTGGTGGTGTGGGGTGGGCTGTGGTTCCTGCACTGGAGACTGTCCCGCAGCCTCGGTGAGGACCGCGGATGGCCCCATCTGCTCTTCGGCTCCCTCGTCGGACTCAGCACCGCCATGATCGGGTTCGGATTCCTGCTCGGCGCCAGCCTCTCAGCCCTGTTTCTCGATCCTCCGCAGGTGATGATCGTGGGCGTGGGGCATGATCTTGCCGAGTACGGCGCCCTCTTTGCCGCAGGAGCGCTGGTGTGGGTTCGCTACTGGGCGACGGCTGCGGCGCGACTGCCTCGCCTCACCGGCTGGCTCGTGTACGTCCTTCCCGTTGGCGTCGGCGGCGGACTGCTGACGGCGCTGGTCGCCGCAAGCCTCGTCCTGTGGACGATCCTGGTATGGGTGTTCGGCCAGCCGTCCGATCCGCGTTTCGATCTGCACTTCTCGGAGACCCCCGATGCACTTGGCTTCGCTCTCGTGGGCCTGCTGGTCTGGTGGTACCACGGCGCAGTGCTGGCGGAGAAGCGGCAGAACCGCACCGAGGTGCGTCGCGTGTATGAGTACCTGGTGTCAGCCATCGGACTGCTCGCCGCAGCGGCGGGTGTGGGGATGGTCATCGTCGCCGTCATCGAGTCCTTCACCCCCGGGCTCGACCTCGGTGTCTCGGTCACGAACACCATCCTCGGCGCCGTGACGCTGCTGGTGGTCGGTCTGCCGCTCTGGTGGCTCTTCTGGAGCAGGATCCAGCAGGCACGGACCGCCGAACCCGAGTCGGAAATAACCTCTCCCACCCGCAGGACGTACCTGGTGCTGCTGTTCGGCATCGCTGGTGTGGCAGCGGTGGTGGCTCTGCTGGTGGCCGTGTTCATTCTCCTGCAGGACATCACCGCGGGCACGGCCTCGACTGAGACCATCCGGTCCATGCGCTACGCGCTGGGTGTGCTCGCAACAACCGCCGCCGTCTCCGCCTACCACGGAGCCGTGTTCAGGGAGGACCGTGGGGTTCCGGTGACAAAGAGACCACCGGCCCCGCGGTCGGTGCTCCTCGTCGGCGCCGCGGCCCCCGGTCTTGCGCGGACACTGGCACGCGCCAGCGGCGCCCATGTGGAGCTCCTCGTCAGGGCTGACGACGCCGCCCCGGCGTGGTCCGAGCAGGCTCTGCTGGCGGCGTTCAGCCACCACCCGGGAGAGGACATTCTGGTGATGGGCGGCGACGCGCTGGAGGTCACCGTCCTCGACCGCGGAGGACATCGCCCCACGGCGTGACCCGCACACTCGGAGGCGGGTGTCAGCTCTTCAACAGCTCGTCGACCCACTGCGGCACGGACGTGCCAGCCGGGCCGAGCCTGGTCTCCTCGAAATCGGTGTTGACCCAGGAGGGCTCCAGGTTCAGCTCGACGGTGTGCGCTCCGGCTTCACGGGCCACAGCCACGAAACCAGCGGCCGGGTACACGTTGCCGGAGGTACCGATGGCGGCGAAGACGTCGCAACGCTCCAGCGCCGTGAAGATTTCCTGCATGTACAGCGGGATCTCCCCGAACCAGACGACGTGGGGCCTCATCCCACCCTCGGCGCCGCACACCGGGCAGCGGGTCGTGCCGTCGACGTCACCGCGCAACTCGCTCACGGCCTCGCACACGCTGCAGCGGGATGAGAGCAACTCTCCGTGCATGTGGAGGACGCGTGTGGAGCCGGCCCGCTCGTGCAGGTCGTCGATGTTCTGTGTGACCAGCAGCACCTCGCCATCGAACTCGTTCTCCAGCCGCGCCAGCGCGATGTGGCCCGCGTTGGGCGCCACGACACCGTCCAGCAGTTGCCTGCGGCGGGCGTTGTAGAACCTGTGCACCAGGTCCGGGTCCGCCTCGAAGGCTTCCGGGGTGGCAACGTCCTCGGGTCGATGGTTCTCCCACAACCCGTCGGAGTCACGGAAAGTCGCGATACCGGATTCGGCGGAGATGCCCGCGCCGGTGAGGATGACGATTGATCTGGACATGCCGTCATGGTGCCACGGCCCACGAAACGACGTGCGTGAAGCGTGCGCAGTCGGAGACCCTGACGCTGTCACAGCACACCCCGTCCGGCATCGTTCCATGGCGCTGGGATACGCTCGAACGCGTCTGCGACTCGACGGCGACGCATCGGAAAGGGGGCCCTGTGTCGGTGACCCCTACGGGCGTGCCCACCTGGCTGCGGCGGCTGCGTCTCGTCGGCATCGTGCTGCCGGTCTCCGCCATCATTGCCCTGCAGATCCTGCGCCCCTTCGTGGCCGACGCCGCGGGAGAGGGCCTGGCCGACCTCATCATCGGGATCTCGTCCGTCGCTGCCGTCGTCGCGTTCGGCATCACGATGTTCGCCCTGCTGGGCCGTGGATACCGACTCATCGAGAGCCAGCGGCTGGAATTGGCCGGCACCAACGCCATCCTCACCGACGTGGCGAGCCACGAGCCACTGCCGGCAGTTCTTGCCAGGATCAGGGCCCACGTCCTGGAACTCCTGGACGCCGACGAGGCCACCATCACCCTGGAGCCCGGCCAACCATCGACCGGACTCCCGACGGCGCTGGCACACCAGGTCGAGAATGAGTCCCCCCAGCATGACCAGCCCTTCGCTCCCGTGGTGCTGCGGGGCACCACCATCGGCACGGTCCGCATACGGCGCAGCCGCGAGTTGGACGGCCGGGAGCACCGTCTGTTGGGGATCGCCGCCGAGATGGTGGCGTTGGCCGTGGCGCAGGCTGGTGTTCTCGAGAACGAACGCCACCTCGCACGTGTCGATGAGCTCGACCGCATCGCCCGCGAACTCCACGACAGCCTCGCGACCGTGCTCGGCACCCTGCACCTGCGATTGCGCGCCATCCCTGATCCGGTGGAGGACCACGGCGCACAGGTCCGCGACGAGATCGATGCCCTCGGCGACCTCTGCCACTCCGCCTATCAGGACGTGCGGGAAGCCATCATGGGGCTGAGATCGCTCACCCGCCCCGAGGAGTCGCTCACCCAGGCACTGCGCACCTACACCTCCCACTACACACGGCTCGGCGGCCCGGAAACCCTGTTGGAGGTGGAGGGCACCGAGCCGGAACTCGATCCCGCCGCCAGACTCCACCTGCTGCGCATGATTCAGGAGGCGCTCACCAATACCCGTAAACACGCCGACGCGCGACGGGTGCGGATCAGCCTCGATGATGACGACACGGGCCACCACATCCTCGTCGAGGACGATGGCCGGGGCTTCGATCCGGGCGCCAGCCACTGTGGACACGTCGGCTATGGCCTCCAGACCATGCACGAGCGCAGCGTCCTGATCGGTGCCCGACTCGACGTGTCGTCCGCGCCCGGAACGGGGACCAGGGTCAGCATCCACATGCCACAGCGCAGCAGGGTGGCCCCGCGATGAGCCCGACGTGGAGCGCCGAGCGCCCCATCCGCGTGGTGCTCGTCGACGACCAGGGCCTCTTCCGGCAGGCCATCGCCACGCTCGTGGATGCCCAGGCGGACATGAGCATCGTCGGCCAGGCGGCCAATGGTGAGGAGGGGGTGTCCATCGTGCTGGCGGCCGAGCCCGACGTCGTCCTGCTCGACCTGGAGATGCCGGGCATGGACGGGATCGAGGCTGCGCGAGAGATCATCGCGCATCGCCCGGCCACGAAAGTCGTGATGCTGACCGTCAACGATGACGACGACTCCTTCCTGGCAGCCATCCGGACCGGGGCGCACGGCTACCTGCTGAAGGACCTCCACCCCCACGAGCTCTTCGAGCAGATCCGGTCCGCGGTCTCGGGTCAGAGTCCCATCGCGCCGAAGCTGCTGCCCCGCCTGCTGGAGCAGCTCCGCCAGGGCCCAGCGAGCGAGGCGGCACCGACTGCTCCCCGCCACGACCTCAGCGAGCGCGAGCTGGAGATCCTGCAGAGCGCCGCGGAAGGGCTGACCAACCGGGAGATTGGGCGACGCTTCTACATCACCGAGGGCACCGTGAAGAACCACATGCACAACTGCCTGCGCAAGCTGGGGCTGGAGAACCGCACGCAGGCGGCCGACTTCCTCACGACGCAGGGGCTTCGGTACCCCGGCCCGACGGACTGACAACGGCCCGACGCTTCGGCGGATGTACCCAAAGGCACATCGCCGATCCGCAAGATCTATCCCGGATGGGCCTCGAATCCTGTCCGCGACTCTCGCCCCATTGACAGACTGGTGGCAAGCCCACAATTCAACGTCGAATCCCGGAAAGGACAAGTGTCGATGTCCAGCATCAGGCGCTTCCCAGCCCGGCTGTGGGAGCGGTTCGGCATGGCGGGGCTCGTCTACTCGAGCCTCGCGCTGCTCGTCGGAGTGGCCATGGGGCTCGGGGTGTTCACTTTCGGGTTTGCCAACGGCATCGCCTATTTCGGCACAGAATCCGAGACCTGCGCCCAGTGCCACGCCATGGACGAGCACTACAAGGGGTGGCAGAAGGGCAGCCACGCATCCGTGACCACCTGCAACGACTGCCACTCACCGCACGACAACATCGTGCACAAGTACTGGAACAAGGCGGACAACGGCTTCTGGCACGCGCTGAAGTTCACCACTGAGGACTACCCCGAGAACATCGTGATCCGCGAGAAGAACCATCGCATCACGGAGAACGCCTGTCTTACCTGTCATGGAGACCTGGTGCACGGCATCAACATGACCCGCTCTGGCGATGAGCAGGTCAGCTGCGTCCAGTGCCACTCCGAAGTCGGACACATGAGGTGATTGAGATGAATGACGAGAACGACCACATCCAGAACGACGACGCGGCCGCATCCACGCCAGCCGCTGACGCGGCACCGCAGCGCCCACCCGGCCCCCCACGCCGTTGGAAGCTGCTGCTGGGCGTCGCCGTCCTGGTCATGGCACTTGTCACCGTCGGCATCGCTGCCCTGCTCGTCAACATCTCCGAGCGCCGCAACGAGGCAACTGAGCCGTACTTCCGCGTGACCGAACTCACCGAGGAGACCACCTCAGCCGAGGTGTGGGGCGAGAACTTCCCCCTGCAGTTCGAGTCCTACAAGCGCACCCTGGAAATGGACGAGGGGCGCCCCGGCGGCTCCGAGGGGCTGCCAGCGGTTCTCGACGAGGATGATCCCCGCGCCAAGACCACCAGCGACCAGAAGCTGGAACTGGACCCCCGGCTCGTCGACATGTGGAGGGGCTACGCCTTCTCCATCGACTACCGCGAGAAGCGCGGCCACGCCTACATGCTGCACGACCAGAAGGTGACCGAAAGGGTCAAGCAGGTTGACCAGCCCGGCGCCTGCATCAACTGTCATGCGTCCACGTGGGTGGTCTTCAACGAGCTCGGAGACGGCGACACCAGGAAGGGCTTCGACGAGGTCAACGCCATGTCCTACGACGACGCGGCCGAACTCTTCGACCATCCCATCACGTGCATCGACTGCCACAACCCCGACACCATGGAACTGCGGATCACCAAACCCGCGTTCGAGAAGGGCATTGCCGACGCAAAGGCCGCTGAGGGCATCAAGGACTACGACGTCAACCGCGACGCCACGGCCAGGGAGATGCGCAGCTTCGTGTGTGCCCAGTGTCACGTGGAGTACTACTTCGCCGGCGAGGAGAAGACCCTCACCTTCCCCTGGGCCAAGGGCCTCAACATCGACGACGAGTACGCGTACTACAAGGAGGTGGGCTTCACCGACTGGACCCACAAGGAGACCGGCGGAAGGATGATCAAGGCGCAGCACCCGGAGTTCGAGATGTGGAACCAGGGAGTGCACGCCTCAGCCGGCGTCGGCTGCGCTGACTGCCACATGCCGTACCAGCGTGAGGGCGCCATGAAGGTCAGCGAACACAACGTGCGCAGCCCGCTGGAGAACATCAACGCCTCCTGCCAGACCTGCCACTCCACCTCCGAGGAGGAACTGCGTGGGCGCGTGGAGACCATTCAGGAACGACACCTGCGGACCCGCGACATGGCACAGGA
>JAUNVL010000200.1 GCA_030537675.1 Propionibacteriaceae bacterium
ACAACCTGACGCATGAGAACGAGGGCGGCTTCATGCTGTTCTGCGGCTGCGGTGGCTTGTCCACTGACACCGTCATGCGCTACAACATCTCGCTGAATGACGGTGCGGGCGCGGACAGCCACAACGAAGGCCCCCGGGTCTTCTTCAACGCTGGCCAGTCCGACGGTGAGGTGTACAACAACACCTTCCTCCTGTACCCGAACGTGCAGCTCAGCAAGGGCGGCGCCAACGGCAGCACCGCAGTGCTGTTCTCCAACAACGTCCTGCTCGCGCAGGGCGATGTCCGCTCCACCACTGAGAAGGCTGAGCCCTGGCGCAACAACGTGTTTGCCGGCACCTGGAACTCCTGGCCCAAGAATGGTGAAGGAAACCAGGTTGTTCCCGGGCTGAAGATGCTCGACGGGGAGGGCCTGGCTCGCCTCAAGGTGAATACCCAGTCCGTCATCGGCGCAGGTCTGCCCATCTATCCCTCGGTGGACGAGGGACTGGCCATCAGCCAGGACAACGAGGGCAAGGACATCGGCACGAGCCCCGTCCCCTCGCACATCCGGCCCGACGCCGGCGCCTGGCAGCTCACCCCCTTCAACGAGACCGCCGACGTCGCCATCGCTGATGGTGGATTTGAGAACGCGACGCAGGCTGCGTGGACGCTCACCGACGCCACCGTCGCCACCACGGGGGCTCGCAACGGCTCCAAGTCCGTCACCCTGAACGGCGGCTCCGTCGCACAGGAATTCCGGGCCGGGCTCAACAAGACCTACCGCCTGACCGCTGCGGTCAAGGGCGATGTCGATGTGACACTCAGCCTGCCTCGCACGGAGAACCCGGTCACCGCCACGGCCTCGCAGGAGGGCACCGTCGCTGATGGCTGGACTCCCGTGTCAACCACGTTCCGTACCGCCTCCATGGCGGACATGATGACCGTCAAGGCTGCCGGAACGGGCAGCGTCGACGACATTGCACTCACCGAGATCCCGGACTACGTGGTGGATGGCTCCTTCGAGTCGCCCTCCAACAGCCCGTGGGGCGGCACCCGCAGCGTCACCGATTTCGTCTCCGGCCAGTACGGCGCGAACCTTGGAGCAAGGGCAAACTACGAGAACCCCGAGGTCGTTGTCCCTGCGGACGGCAACTACGAGATGTGGGCATGGGGCAAGACCCCATCCGGCAGCCTCGCAGTGGGTGCAAAGAAGTCCGGCGGTGGCGGCGCGAACATCGCCACCGGCACCATCGCGTCCACGGGCTGGACCCAGGCCAAGGTGGACCTCAACATCCAGCTTGACGATCCTTCGGGCATCAAGCGGTTCACTGCCTTCTGCTACAGCGGCGGCGCGACAGTTGCAGGCATGTTCTGCGACGACGTCTCCGTCACCCCGAAGTGGGACGGTACCGCCACAGCGGTTTCTGCATCAGCCGTGCACACCACTCCGACTGCGCCAGCTGACCCGCCTGCCCCGCCGAAGCCGGTGGATGAGTACATCGACTTCTCCGAGATCACCGTCGTGGGCGCCTCCAGCGCTCAGGGTGATGGCCCCGCCTCGAACGTCAACAATGCCAACGCAAGCGCCATCTGGCACTCCAGGTGGTCCGCTCCGGCGGGTCCACCGCCGCACTGGATCACGCTTCAGGGCCCGGCAAACCATGAACTGACGGAGCTCGCCTACACCCCGCGTCAGGACAGTTCCTGGAACGGCGTGGCCAACGCCTGGCACATTGAGGGCTCTTCCGATGCGGCGTTCACCACGCCTGTCGAGCTGGCAAGGGGGACGTGGGCCAAGGATCGCAACGTCAAGAAGGTCGACTTCGCCAATCCCACCAGCCTCCGCTACATCCGCCTCTACATCGACACCCACTACGGCGATGCCCCGGCGAATCAATTTGGAACCGCCGCGATCATCCGCTTGAAGGGCTACGCCGTCAACCCGGCCGCCAGCATCCGTCCGGATGGTGGCGCCCAGGAAGCGACACAGGGCGGCGGCATCACCGTCGACGTCACCGGCATGCGTGCCGGGGAGGCGACACTGACGCTCGTCAAGGGCGATGTCACGGCGCCGTTCGGCACCATGGACATCGACGCCACGGGCAAGGGATCCAAGGAGTTCACCATCCCGGCTGACGCCGCGACCGGTGAATGGACTCTGCGCATCTCCCAGCCCGGCAATGAGGCCACCGGCCTCGCCGCGCTGACCGCGGAGAAGGCGTTCACGGTCAAGGCTGCTGGCACCGATCCGACAGTCGCACCGACAGCCACCCCCCAAGCCCCCACCCCCCGCGCACCCCCCCCGACACTGTC
>JAUNVL010000057.1 GCA_030537675.1 Propionibacteriaceae bacterium
CAGGATCGCGACATCCATCAGTGAGGAATAGACGATCAGGGTCGTGGCACCCCACAGCAAGACCGCGACACCCAACAGCAGCACGAGTGTCCTGATCGACGCACCGTCGATCAGGGCCGTGACACCCCACAGCAAGACCGCGACACCGACCAGCAGGAACGCGACACCCAACAGCCTCGAACTGTCGATCAGGGCCGTGACACCCTTCAGCAGGATCGCAACACCCGCCAGCAGGGTCACGCAGCTCATGACGGCGTCTTCTATATCCACCTCGAAGGCGGCAACCAGGAGGACTGCGCAAGACAGTGCGGTGACAGCCGCAACGGCGACTGTGTACCCGCTGCCTTCTTGGTTGCGGAGGAGTACGACGGCAGCGGGTACCACCAGAGCCGTCGCGACCGTTGCAAGCATGGGCCAGCGGCTACCGGAGAGTCTGCGAAGCGGACCGTTGGGCAACAGGTAGCTCAACATGACTACGGCGGCACAGATCAGGGCACAGATGACAATGGCCAGGTCATTGCCCTTCAGGAGCATTCCCCCGACTGATGCGCCGATCGCGCACACAAGGAGCGCTACAAAATAGGGCAGAACAGTGCCAGCGGCATGCGTGGGAGGCATCTCTGATTGCGGCCACTGCTGATGAACACCAGCGTCAGGCGGCGACAGAGCTGGCGAAGTCGCATGGGCGGGCTTCTCATCGACATGGTCGTAGGAGGCACTCCTCGGCCGAGCCTCTTCCGGCATGGTTCCCTCCGCTGCATAAATTGCCACTACGCCCCCTCAGCATCTCAGACTCGCATCCCAAGCCCTTGGCAAAGCACGGAACGGCACCATCCGGCGGACCCCGAGAACCATCCCAGTTCAGTGCAGAAAAAGTACCGGGCGGTACCTGAAGTGATTCGACGGCGCCGTGGCTCCTCACCTGAGGATGGTTCAATTCCGCCACCTCAACCCCCGATGACGATGTGCCACGGTTTGCCGTGGCTCATCACCCTGCAGCCGGACCCTTGACGGGTCCGGCTGTTCTGGTTCCCGGGCTGCGCGGCACGCTCATGCCAGAATGGGGGCCATGAACCAGGCGCCAGTGGCAGGACAGTTCCTCGTGGCGACCGAACCGGGTCGTGGCGGCTACTTCGACCGAAGCGTCATCCTCCTGCTCGACCACAACGACAACGGCTCCCTCGGAGTGTGCCTGCAGCGTGTCAGCGAACTCGGCATGGTGGACGTCCTCGAGCACTTCTCTGATCTCCTCACTCCTCCCAAGGTCCTCTTCGAGGGTGGCCCCGTCTCACAGCAGGCCGCGGTGTGCCTCGCCCAGGTGGCGAACCCGTTCGAGGACCCGCCCGGCTGGAAGCGGTTGTTCGAGGACGTGGGGATCCTTGATCTGGAAACTCCCGTCGAACTCGTGGCCGGCGGGTTCTCCCACTTACGGATCTTCGTCGGGCTCGCGGGCTGGGACGCGGGGCAGCTGGAGGGTGAACTCATTCGCGGCTCGTGGTTTCGTGCCTCAGCCACCGCGGAAGAAGTCTTCGGTACCCCAGCGGACCTGTGGCGGCGCACACTCAGGCGGATCGGTGGCGCCCCCGGGCGCTGGTCCACCTGGACCGAGACTCCCGAACTCAACTGACTCAATTGCCGTTGATGCCCGGGCGTACACAGGCGGGTGTGAACGGTGCGTGATGGGCGTGGGGCTAGCATGGGCCTCGACCGCCAGCGGAGGAGGGGCATTGTCCGACACGAGGTCTCGAACGCGCATCCTGATCGTCGACGACGACCCGGCTCTCTCGGAGATGCTGCAGATTGTGCTGCGCCAGGAGGGGTTCGACACCGTGCACTGCGGCACCGGTACTGAAGCCGTGGCTGCCATGCGGGAGAGTCGTCCCGACCTGATCCTGCTGGACCTCATGCTGCCCGGCCGGGATGGGGTCAAGGTGTGCCGCGACATGCGCGAGGAATCCGTGGTCCCGATCGTCATGTTGACCGCCAAGTCTGATACCTCCGACGTGGTGGCTGGCCTCGAGGCCGGCGCTGACGACTACGTGGCCAAGCCTTTCAAGCCGAAGGAACTCATCGCGCGCATCCGCACCAGGCTGCGGCAGATGAGCGCCGAACCGGGCAAGGACGTCCTGAGCATCGGCGACCTCGTCATCTCGGTGTCAGCGCACACCGTCAAGCGCGGCGACGTCGCCGTCCAACTCACGCCGCTTGAATTCGATCTGTTGCTGGCATTGGCGAAGCGGCCATCCCACGTCTTCAGCAGAGAAGCACTCCTGGACGACGTCTGGGGCTACCGCAACGCGGCGGACACGCGACTGGTGAACGTGCATGTCCAACGGCTGCGCGCCAAGGTTGAACTGGACCCGGAGCACCCCGAGATCGTGGTGACTGTTCGGGGGGTCGGATACCGCGCCGGTGAGCCATCTGCAGAAAGCTGAGAGGCGGGCATCGGGGCTGGGACAACTCTGGTGGGGCTCATTGCCGCTCCGTGTGCTGTTCACCACGGTCGCCGCGTCCTTCCTCGTCCTCGTCCTCGCCGGACTGCTGCTGATGCAGCAGGCCCGCTCGAGCATCGTCGAGACGAAGAGAGACGCCTCGGTCACGGAGGCAACCGGCATCCACAACTTCATGACCGAACAACTCCGCCTCCCCGAGTCGCGGAGCTTTGCGGTCTACGAACAGCTCACGAACCTTGCCGAACAGGCACAGCAACAGGCAGGGCAGTACAAGGTGGTCATCGAGGGACCGGCGGGCGCCATCCTCTCAGGAGGCATCACGTGGGAATCCGTGCCCGCGGTGCTGCAGAAGCAAGTGAGCGACAGCGACAAAATGTTCATCACGCCCACCGAGGTGGTGTTCACGGAAGCCATTCCCAACGAGCCGGGATGGGCAGTGGGTACGACGCTGATCGACAGTGCGGGGGAGCGGTTCCCCGTCTACTACATCTTCCCGATGACCAACGAGGTCGCCACGCTGAAGGCTCTGCAACGAGCGGTGGTGGTGACGGGTCTGGCCCTGCTCGGCGCGCTCGCCGCCATCGCCTACCTGGTGACGGTGCAGGTGGTGCGGCCGGTGCGCCGGGCCAGCCAGACAGCCCGTCGGCTCGCCTCCGGCAATCTGGGAGAGCGAATGGCGGTCCGGGGCACCGACGACATCGCCACCCTTGCCGTGTCCATGAACGACATGGCCGAGGATCTGGCCGCACGCATTCAGGAACTGGAGTCCCTGTCGCTGGTGCAGCGGCGCTTCGTCAGCGACGTGTCCCATGAACTGCGCACCCCCATGACCACCATCAGGATGGCGGCGGATGTGTTGTACGACTCACGCGACGACTTCGAACCGCGACCCCGGCGGACCGTGGAACTGATGTCCACGCAAATTGACAGGTTCGACTCCCTGCTGGCTGACCTCCTCGAAATCTCCCGCTACGACGCAGGGGCCGCAGTGCTCGACCTGGACGAGGTGGACCTGTTGATCCTGGTGGAGTCCGAGGTGGATGCCCAGCGTGATTTCGCCGCCCGGCAGGGCATCAGGATGCGTGTCCACAGCAGCGGCCCGGCGACAGCGCAGATGGACTCCCGCCGCATCCGCAGGATCCTGCGCAACCTGTTGACCAACGCCATCGAACACGGGGATTCACGACCCATCGACATCACCGTGGCTTCCGACGCCAACGCCGTCGCCGTCGCCGTCCGGGACCGTGGTGCCGGTTTCCTGCCAAGTGAGTCCGGGCTCGTCTTCGAGAGATTCTGGCGCGCCGACCCCTCCCGGAACAGGGTGGTGGGGGGCACTGGGTTGGGACTGGCCATCGCACTCGAGGATGCCCGGCTCCACCGTGGCTGGCTGAGCGCCTGGGGACGTCCGGGGCGGGGGGCGCAGTTCCGTCTCACGCTGCCGCGCGACGGATTGCATCCGCTGCTGGGTTCGCCACTGCCCGTGATTCCCACTGATGTCGACGCCAGGAGGACCACCACATGATCCGGGCTGTCACCGCTTTCCTGCTCGCCCTTCTGCTGGTGGGGTGCACCGACATCAACACCGTCGGGCCCGTCGTCGAGGTCCCCCTGGGGTCGGAACAGCGTGGCGTCAGGATCGCGCCCGAGCCCCCTCAGCCGGGCGTGACCCCGGTGAGGCTGGTGGAGGGCTTCGTGCAAGCAATGGCGGTCCCGGAGGCGAACTACTCCGTGGCCCGGCAGTACCTCACCAGTCAGGCCGCCACGCAGTGGGACCCCAGGGAGGGCGGGATGGTCTACAGGGGCTCGGTCTCGCAGGACGACGAGGGACGCATCCGCGTCAGCGGCACGAGCACCGGGGACCTGGATGCCGACGGCCGGTTCACTGCCACCGGGGAGGCACTCAACCACGACTTCGGCGTCGTCCTGGTGGACGGTGAGTGGCGCATAGGTATCCCACCCTCCGGCGTGCTGGTCTCCGACTACATCTTCGAACGCTACTGGTCGCATGTGACGATCTACTTCATGGCCAGCGCTGGCGACCACGTGGTGCCGGATCTTGTCCATGTGCCGGACACCCTCCTGACCCCCAGGCGGGTGGTTGAGGCGCAGATCGCCGGCCCGAGCACAGCGGTCGCGCCGGTGGTGCGCAATGCCGCCGGCGCCGGCACGCGGTTGGCCAAGGATGGAGCCAGCGTCGATACGGACGGGACCGCGACGGTTGCCCTCGAGGGCTTGTCGAAGAGCATGCGGGATGATCGCAGGAGGCTGCTGGGCGCTCAGCTGCTCTGGTCACTGACCTCCATTCCGCGCGTCAGCGGACTGCGCATCACCAACGACGGCGAAGCGTTTCCACTACCCGGTCAGAACCCCGCCGGAGTGCTGGAACTGGCGTCACAGCAGGGGTACCAGCTCCTGTCGAGAGCTGCGACAAGTGACCTGTTCGGCGTACGGGACGGCATTGGCGGCAGGATTGGACCGGGTGACGCATTCCTCCCGTTGACCTCGGACGACGTTCCCGTGTCGGATCTTGCCGTTTCCGTCGACGGGACGCTGGTGGGCTTCATTGACGCGGCGCGCACCACGGTGATGATCGGTCCACTGGGTGGGGCGATGGTATCGGCGATTCCAGGCTGGTCGAATCTTCGCTCCGCCCAATTCGCGCTGGGGAACCTGTGGGTCACGGGAGAGGATGCCGAGGGCTACACACACCTGCTGAGCGTGGACCCCCAGGGCAAGGTCGCTGAGGTGGATGTCAGCGAGCTGACCGGGCGAATCGTGGACTTCTCGATCACCCAGGCCGGTGCCCGCGTGGCCGCCGTGGTGCAGCGCGCCGGTGGGACGGACCTCATCATGGCGAGTCTGAGCAACGTCGGTGAGCCGCGCCTGTCGCCCGTGATGAGCCTGCCGCTGATGGGTGGCACCAACACCCGGCTACGGGATTTCCGCAGCCTCGACTTCAGTGGCGAGACCGAACTCGTGGTTCTCGCTGAGGGCACGGGCAACCGGTCGGTGTTCCGCGCGCGGCTGGACGGCTCCATGGTGGAGGATCTGGGCCCACTCCCGGAGGACGCGATGCAGGTTTCCGCGCTGCCGCGGCCCAGCGGGGATGCGGTGGTGACGCGTTCCGAGGATGGGACGGTGCTTCGGCGTGACGTCAGCGGTCGCTGGATGAGGATGGACGGTCTGCTGCAGGAAGCCACTTTTCCGGGCTGAGCGCTGGCGAGGGTGCCTTCGGGCAGGGGCTGCTGTGGGAAACTGACGCCCTTCTTGCCGTGATGCCCACAATGGGCGATGTGCGTGACTTTCTGGTGTCCGCGGCACACCTGTTCCTGGGTGCTGAGTGTGCTGTGTGCGGAAACCCGGCGTGGGGCGCCTGCGGTCCCTGTCTGAGGGTCCTCGACGCGGGTGTCCCCTTTCCTGTGCACCGGCACGGACTCAGGATCCCAGTGCTGGCCGCAAACAACTACAGGCCGATTCTGGAAAAGCTCGTTCCCGTCTTCAAGGATGATGGAGCGCTGCATCTGTCGGGGGTGCTGTCCGCACGATTGGCGCAGGCCGTTGCGGGCCTCCACCCTCCCGCCACCGTGTGTCTGGTCCCCGTGCCGTCGCTGGCGTCCGCGGTGAGGCACCGGGGCAACGATCATGCTGTGATGCTCGCCGCCCGGACCGCGCGCAGACTGGGGGTGCGTTGCCGTCCCTTGCTCACGCGCACTGCGTGGGGCGTCGATCAACGCATTCTGGGGGCTCGGGACAGGCAACGCAACGTCGCGGGCAGCATGTCCGCGCTCCGGCTTGAAGCTCCGGTGATCATCGTGGATGACGTCTGCACCACGGGGGCCAGTCTGGTCGAAGCTGCACGGGCCCTCTCAGAGGCGGGGGTGCTCGTGCTGGGTGGGGCAGTCGTGGGGGACGCCGACCGAAGAGGATGGGCACGGGAGCGAGACTTTCATCCCGGCGGACCCCAGAGTTGAATAGCATGGGCTCCATGGAGACGCCACCACGACCGGTGACAGAATTGTTGATGGTCGTTGGTGGCTCTCTCATTTGGTGGCCGTCGACCAACGGCCACATCCGGCGTCCAGCATGGGCGCCCGGAACAGAAGAAGTCCCTCGGCGGGACCTGGAAGAGGAGTAGCAATGGACATAGTTGTCACCGGTAGGCACTGCACCGTCAGCCCCGACCTCAAAGAACTCGTCACTGAGCGCATTGCGACCGTGGAGCGGCTGCGAGACCGCGTCATCCGCGTCGAAGTCGAGTTCTCCGCCGAGAACATCAAGGATCCCTCCGATGCCGTTGCCGTACAGATCACCATGCGCAGCCGAGGACCGGTCGTGCGGGCAGAGGCACGGGCCGGGGACAAGAACTCGGCGTTCGACCAGGCGTTCGACCGGCTGAAGTCGCAACTGAGGAAGGCTGCTGACCGCCGCAAGACCCACCAGGGTCTGCGGTTGGCCTCGGCGCTGGACACGTCTCAGTTGTCGGCCTCGCTCACGGATACGGCAGCAGATGAGGACAAGTACGAAGTTGCCGGCATGGTGGTGGACGGAGACGGCCCGCTGGTGGTGAGGGAGAAGGAGTTCGACACCTCGCCTCTGTCACTGGCGCAGGCGCTTGACGAGATGGAACTCGTGGGACACGACTTCTTCCTGTACCAGGACGCAGCCACCGGACGCCCATCAGTGGTCTACCGTCGCAAGGCGTACAACTACGGGGTGATCCACCTGAACGTCAGCTGATTCTCCGAGGCCGGAAGCCGACCGGCAGGAAACCATGCGACGCCCGTGCAGCAATGCACGGGCGTCTTGGGTGCCCGGGGTGGGGCTGGGTAGGATGTTCTGCGGTGCGCTGTGCGGTAAGGCTCGCCGACCGTTGATCAACAGGAGGAACGCAGACGTGGGATTCATGGACTTCTTGAGCAACATCGGGTCCGGCACACAGCTGAGGAAACTCTCCAAGGTGGCTGACCAGGTCAACTCCATCGAAGAGGACTTCCAGGCGATGTCCGACGAGCAGCTCAGGGCCCAGACGGATGAGCTGAGGGCGAGGCTCGCTGACGGGGAGTCGCTGGACTCGATCATGCCCGAGGCCTTCGCCACGGTGCGTGAGGCGTCGGTCCGTGTGCTCGGCAAGCGACACTTCGACGTGCAGATCATGGGCGGTGCAGCGCTGCACTGGACCAACATCGCCGAGATGAAGACCGGTGAGGGCAAGACGCTCGTCGGAACCCTGCCGTCCTACCTCAACGGGCTCACCGGCAAGGGTGTGCACATCGTCACCACCAACGACTACCTCGCGAAGTACCAGTCCGAGCAGATGGGACGCATCCACCACTTCCTCGGTCTGAGCGTCGGCGTGATCCTGGCGCAGATGACCCCGGACGAGCGCCGCGAGGCCTACGCCTGCGACATCACGTACGGCACCAACAACGAATTCGGCTTCGACTACCTGCGCGACAACATGGCCCTCAAGGCAACTGATCTGGTCCAGCGCGGTCACCACTACGCCATCGTCGACGAGGTCGACTCCATCCTCGTGGACGAGGCGCGCACACCGCTCATCATCTCCGGACCCGCCGAGGACACCCACGAGTGGTACCCCGTCTTCGCCAAGCTGGTGCGCACGCTGAAGCGTGACGAGGACTACGAGGTGGACGAGAAGAAGCGCACCATCGCGATCGGGCCCTCCGGCATTGAAGCCGTCGAGGATCGTCTCGGCATCGACAACCTCTACGAGTCAGCCAACACGCCGCTGATCAGCTACCTCAACAACGCCATCAAGGCCAAGGAACTCTTCAAGAAGGACAAGGACTACGTCCTGCTGGACGGCGAGATCCTCATCGTCGACGAGCACACGGGACGCTCGCTTGCGGGCCGGCGGTACAACGAGGGACTGCACCAGGCGCTCGAGGCCAAGGAGAGTGTGCAGATCAAGGACGAGTACCAGACGCTCGCCACCGTGACGCTGCAGAACTACTTCCGCATGTACAAGAAGCTCGCTGGCATGACCGGTACCGCCAAGACCGAGGAGTCGGAGTTCCAGAAGATCTACGGTCTCGGCGTGATCGTGATGCCCACGAACAAGCCGATGATCCGCATCGATCAGCGAGACAAGATCTATCGCACCGAGGAAGCCAAGTACGACGCCATCATCGCCGACGTGGCCGAGCGTCACAAGACCGGTCAGCCAGTGCTGCTCGGCACGGCGTCAGTGGCCAAGTCGGAACTGTTGTCCAAGCTCTTGAAGGCTTCGGGCATTCCGCATGAGGTACTCAACGCCAAGCAGCACGAGCGCGAGGCCATCGTCGTGGCACAGGCAGGCCGCAAGGGCGCCGTCACGGTCTCCACCAACATGGCTGGCCGAGGCACCGACATCATGCTCGGTGGCAACCCCGAGTTCCTGGCTGATCTGCAACTCCGCAAGCAGGGGCTTGATCCCGTGGAGACACCGGAGGAGTACGAGGCCAGCTGGGACCAGGCGCTGAAGAGTCTTGAAGAGCAGGTGGCGGTCGAGCACGAGGAGGTCGTCGATGCCGGCGGACTGTACGTGGTGGGCTCCGAGCGCCACGAGTCCCGCCGCATCGACAACCAGTTGCGCGGTCGCTCCGGACGCCAGGGTGACCCGGGCGAGAGCCGCTTCTACCTGTCGCTGAGCGACGACCTGATGCGACTGTTCCGTCCAGAACTCCTCGAGCGGGCCCTGCTCATGCTCAAGGTCCCGGACGATGTACCCATCGACAACAAGTCCGTCAGCAACGCCATCGAATCCGCCCAGAAGCAGGTGGAGGCCCAGAACTTCGAGATGCGCAAGAACGTCCTGAAGTACGACGACGTCCTCAACCGGCAGCGCCACGTGGTCTACCGCGACCGCCGTCGGGTACTGGACGGCGAGGACCTCAGCGAGCAGCTCCGCGAGCGCGCCCAGCGGGTGGTGGAGGATGTGGTCCGCACCCACACCGTCGGTGTCCATGAGGAGTGGGACGTGGACATGCTCTTCAACGAGCTGCGCACCCTCTACCCCGTCGGGTTGAGCCGCGACGAGGTGGAAGAGGACCTCCCGGAACAGGAGGAACTGGTCGAGATGTTCGTGGAGGACGTCGCTCGCGCCTACGAGGCGCGCGAAGAGGCACTCACCGAGGACACCATGCGTGAGCTGGAACGCCAGGTGCTGCTGAGCGTCGTCGACCGCAACTGGCGCGAGCACCTGTACGAGATGGACTACCTGCGCGAAGGCATCGGGCTGCGTGCCATGGCCCAGCGTGACCCGCTCACCGAGTACCAGCGCGAAGGTGGTGACATGTTCATCGCCATGCGCGAAGCCTCCTTCGAGCAGGTCGTCGGCCTCCTGTTCAACCTGGAGGTCAAGCCCCCCGCACCGGAGCCCGGCATCGGGTTGGTGACCGAGACCGACGGAACGCCGATGGACGTGCTGGGAAGGGTCAGGGCGGCCGCTTCTGCGGACAAGTCTGCGGCACCGGAACAACCCGCTCCGCTCGCCAAGGGTCTCGAGGGCCGGGAGCAGGGCAACCTCTCCTACTCGGCTCCTGATGAGTCGGGCGAGGCCACCACAACGGCCAAGCCGCAGGCGAAGGCCGGCAACAAGCCCGGGCGCAACCAGCCGTGCTACTGCGGCTCCGGCAAGAAGTACAAGGCCTGCCACGGTCTGGGCGTCAACGTCTGAGGCTCACGCCCCTGGCGCCCCGATGACAACAAGGTCGGAGCAGAACCAGGTGTCTGCACGGTCCAGACGGACCGTGCAGGCAAGCCAGCGGTGTCCCAGGGATATTCCTGCAGAGGCCTCAACCGCCAGTGCCGTCGGCATCTGCAGGCGCATTCGGCCCAGTGTGCTGCGGGCGAACGTCCCGGCCTCCACATGGGAGACGAGTTGGAGGAATGCTGCGTGGCTGAGCCACGGACGCAACTGGTGCAGGCCGCGACGACCCAGCAGGGCCTCCATGGTGGCCAGGGCCAATCCCATTGCCTGCGGCGGAACGGGCGCCCTCAGTTGTGATGCGGGGCGCAGGGCCGGGCGTTCATCAATTCGTGTTCCCATGGGCCCGACGCTAAGCGGAGGCCTTGTGATCGGGACAGACCACTGAAGCGGCGGACAACACGCCAGGACCCCGGACAACACCTGGTGAACGCCGGACAACATCGTCAGAAGAACAGGTGGGTCAGCCGAACATCAACAGCATGCCGACGATGGTGAGAGCCACCATCAGTGCCAGCAGCGGCACCTGTCCGCGCACAGCGCGGGTGGCCTCCAGCTCGCGCAGCGCGATGTCGTGGGTGACCAGGGCCGCACAGACGTGACCGGCGACGATGAAAAAGACCTGTGCCAGCGCGATGAGTGTCGGGAAACCGAGAAGAACAAAATTGGGTCCTGCCTCCGCGATGCCGAGCCAGTCCCACCCCAGCGCCAGCGGGTCCGACATTCTGATGGCAGTGCGCTGACCCTCCAAATACAGCAGCGTGGCGTAGTGCGCAAGGAAGTAGCCGGCCACCAGTGGCACGAGTCCGGGAGCCAGTGCATCGGCGGTGCGCCGCAGGGTGTGACCAGGGCGTCGCAACGGGGCGACGCTGAGAAGGAACAATCCTGCGATCACGGACACCATTGCCACCAGGCCAAGAGCGCCGACCAGTCGTGTCGGTAGCACGGAGTCCTGGAACGTGCGGACCCACCAGGCAGAGCCGGACAGCGCGTCGAACAGCGTGCTGCCGAGCAGGACAGAGGCCAGCAACCAGAGGTGGCGGGGAGGGTTCCACGACGCAAGGTTCCGCAGCGGATTGATCAGCAGCAACTGACCGGATCGGGTGCGTGACCAGGGTGAGAATTTCGCGACGGTGCTGGCGAAGGCTTCGAAGGGATCAGCCATCGCGATCCACTTGGTGGAGGTGGCAAGCGTCCCCACCACCACCCACGCCACCCAGGCAGCGGCAGCCCCACGCAGCACCGGCAGCGTCGCGGCCTGTGGCTCCGCCAGTTCGAACCAGGCGAAGGCCAGGAGGGCCGCAGCCGCTGGCAGTCGGGAACGGGCGTTGTTGACTGGTGCTGGGGCAGTGGCGCCCACAAAACGCAGCAACAGGCGGATGGGATTGGTCCGTCGGTACACGTCACCGAACAGCAGTGCGGCCGGCACCAGACCCACCCACAGCCACACGAACACGAATCCGAAGACCGGGTTGTCGACGCGGTCAGGTCCGAACGCCAGCGCCACGGCGGCGATCAACCAGATGATGCCCACGACCAGCCGCAACGGGCGTGAGAACCATGGTGAGTCCACGATCGCAGTCAGGCGCTTCAGCTCACGACCCGACCGGTTGGGGTAGCGGGGCTCACGCCAGGCGAAAAGCAGGATCCAGAAGGTGATCAACAGCACGGCTGCAGCCGCGGCGACGATCAGGGGGAAGGGCAGCGGCAGGTCCTCACGGGAGGCGATGCCGTGCAGGGGGATCACGACACGACCATCTTGACCCACACAGCGTCGGGCTCGTGGGTCTCCAGTTCGAAGGCGCCCGTCATGTTGGCCTTGAACGTCTCGCTGGCCGTCTCGCCTGCGACGAGCGTGAGCTCTTCTTCGTAGCCGTGGACGTGGAGCAGGCCGTCGACCTCGGAGGAGACCTCGAGCGTCACCACGGAGCCCAGCGGCACCTCCTCGACCACAGGCTCCGCGGGCGCCTCAGCAGTGATCGTCATGCGGATGGTGGTGGGAGGTACGTCAGCAGCCCCCGAGCAGGCCACGAGACCAAGAAGGGCGATGATCGACAGAAGTAGGGATGCTGGGCGGGTCATGACTCTCCTGGGCAGTGCTGGATCGCCCACCAACCTACCGGGTTGGCGGCACTGGGCGCTGGAGCGCGACACGCGACACCAGCTGAGAGTCCCTGCCCCAATTCCGGCCGCTGGGGGTTAGACGAACTAGGCTGTGGTCGTGGAACGCCAACTTGTCTTCGTCCCAGTCGCCCGTACCGAGCTCGATTCCATCCAGGGGGAGACCCAGCTGCGGGATCGCCCGGCCCATCGGGTCACCCCTGAACTGCTGGATGAACTCGGTTTTGAACCGGGGCAGGAGGAGGATGCGGAGTACGCGACGCTCGTCCTGGCGTCGGTGGCTGCGCT
Source organism: Propionibacteriaceae bacterium (assembly GCA_030537675.1). GTDB lineage: Bacteria > Actinomycetota > Actinomycetes > Propionibacteriales > Propionibacteriaceae > Arachnia. Next base: position 12,571 of record JAUNVL010000057.1, read on the forward strand.
GGCCACGCATGGTGAGCGACTGGTGCTGGTGGCCGAGGTGGACTCCTCCTTCATCGCACCCGGAGATGACCTCGTCAATGGTGCATGCGTGGTCTCCAGGGTCCCTCAGACAGCCATGACCTGCTGGTTCAGCGATGCCGACGAGGTGGATTCCGGCGACGCGGCCGCTGCCGCGAAGGGTTTGGAGATTGACATCGCCTGGGAGATGGACGAGGTCCAGGCACTGCTCCACGGGCACGATCTCCTCTGGAACGACGTCGAGGAGTACCGCCGCCGGGATTGACCCCCCATCCGGTGGATCACAGACCAGTTGGCTGACGCTCTGGCCATGTGACTCACCCGGATGACACGATGGACGCTCACGGCTTCCCGGCTGGGGTGCCACAGTTCATGTGTTGTTCCAACGGGAGGTGGGTCGATGCCCAGGGCGATGTGGAGTGGATCGGTGTCGTTCGGGCTGGTCTCCATACCGGTGAAGCTCTACGGCGCCACCGAGGACAAGGACATCAGCTTCCACCAGGTCCATGCCGAGGACGGCGGACGGGTCAAGTACCAACGCGTGTGCGAGAAATGCGGCGAGGTCGTCAAATGGGGTGACATCGCCAAGGGCTACGAGGCAGACGACGGACGCGTCGCAGTGCTGAGCACCGAGGATCTCAATGCTCTCCCACTCAACAGCCTCAAAGCCGTGGACGTCGTGCAGTTCGTGGAAGCCGATGAGATCGACGAGATGTACCTGCAGCGCGCCTATTTCATGGAGCCGCAGAAGACCGGACAGAAACCCTACGTACTGCTGAGGGAGGCGCTGTGCAGGGGCAACAAGGTGGCGGTGGTCAAGGTGGCGCTGCGCTCCCGGGAATCCCTGGCACTGATCCGGCCCCACAAGGACCTCCTGGTCATGCACACCATGTACTGGCCCGACGAATTGCGCGACGGGGAGTTCGCCGCACCCTCGGAGGAGGTCAGCGTCTCCGATGCTGAGATCGAAATGGCGAACCTGCTGATCGGGCAGTTGGAGGGCAGCTTCGACCCGGATGCCTACAGCGACTCCTACCGCGAGGCCCTCGAGAAGGTCGTGGAGGCGAAGCTTTCAGGCGTGGCGCTGCCCGAGCAGTCGGACACGTCCCAGCCGGTGGGCGACGTCGTCGATCTCATGGCCACGCTCAAGGCATCGGTGGAAGCAGCCAGGAAGCGACGCGAGGACGCCGCTCAGGCCAAGGCTGGCTGATCAGGACCGCTCAAACCCACGCACGAGCCACGCGATTTCCCCGCAGGGGGCACAATTGGATGCATGACTGTATCCATGACCGATCGAAAAAGTGTCCGACCCGGTGAAGCGGCTGGGCCCGGCCTCGAGCGCATCGGTGGGACGTGGCATGTTCGGGACGCTGCCCTCGTCCGGCAAGTCCTTCGAGCAAAGGACGGCACCACCCAGGCGGGCTTCACGTCGGAGTCCGTGAGCAACGCACACCTGAGGCAGCCCATCCTGTTCGCCGACGGTGAGGAACACCGCCAGCAGCGATCCCGCATCGCACGCTTCTTCGCGCCCAAGGTGGTGGCCTCACGCTACCGGGAACTCATGGATGAGCAGGCGGAGGCGTTGCTCCGGGCCGCAGGCAGCCGATTCCTCCTCGATGACCTTGCACTGAAGTACTCGGTGATCATCGCGGCAGACGTGATCGGCCTCACCAACTCCTCCATTGCGGGACTGTCGAAAAGGTTGGAGCGACTGTTCAACCAGCCGGAGTACGACCATTCCCAGGAGGGTGGAGGCCGCAGCCGGCTCACCCAGATCCGTGCCGCCGTTACCGGTGGACTGCCGCTGATCCCGTTCTACCTCTTCGACGTGCGTCCCGCGATTCGTGCCCGCAGGAAGACACCGCAGCAGGATGTGATCAGCCACCTGATCAAGGAGAAGTACAAGGGCGTCGAGATCATGATCGAGTGCCTGACCTACGGCGCCGCCGGCATGGTCACCACCCGGGAGTTCATCTCGATGGCCACTTGGCACTTCCTCGGCAACCCTGCGCTGAAGGATCGATTCCTCGTGGCAGAGGAGAAGGAACGACTGGCCATGCTGGGGGAAATCCTGCGTCTGGAGCCCGTCGTCGGGCATCTCTACCGCCGGAGCACCGAGGACATCGAGTTGGGTGACACCGTGATACCCGCCGGTGAGCTGCTGGATCTCTACATCAGGGCAGCCAACGCGGATGAGAGTGTTGTGGGAGCCGACCCGTTGACGCTGTGCCCCGGCAGGGACGTGGCCAGGGGATGGGGCGCGGAGGTGATGAGCTTCGGTGATGGTGCCCACAAGTGCCCGGGCAACGCGTTGGCGATCCAGGAGACCGACATCATGCTGCGGAAACTACTGTCAAAAACTGTCACCGCGGTCACGGAGCCCACGATGTCGTGGGACGACATCATCGCTGGCTACCGTCTGCGGAATTTCGTTCTCGAGGTCGCTCCGGTCGGCTGAGCGTTGCACCCCTGCTCTGCGGCGCGATCATGCCCACCTTCACGGCGGAGGGTGGGAGGCGCCGGGGCTTGTCAGCGCTTGAGCCACTCCTGCGCACGGCGCTGGATGCCATCGAAGGCGTCGTTGATGGACGGCGCCACCAGCGACTCCACCTTCTTTCCCACCAGCGGGATGCGCACGTTCAGATCGCCCTCGTACGTGCCCACCGACGTGTCCGGACCCGTGGGGCTCAGCACTGCCACGGCGGCCATCTTGATCGGCAATCCCGCCACGGCGATGTCCACGGTCCCGCGGCGCGTGCCCTGCGCATCCGGGTTGCCCCAAGTGAGGCTCTGCGTGACGTGGATGGTCTTGCCGACGAATTTGGCCACGTCGGCGGGAGCTTCCAGAGCCATCTCCATGTGTGTGGTGGGCCCCTCGATCCGAACGTCATGGCTGGTGGCCCCGGACTGTGTGGCGACGTCCGAGAGGAAGTCAGGATTGGCCATGAGGGCAATGACCGCGTCCGCAGAGGCGTCATAGGTGTGCCGGTAGCTCAGGTGCATGGCCACAATCTACCCATCCCCGGCGACAAGTGGCGCCGACGCTCTCCTAGGATGAGGACATGAGGATCGATCTGCACACCCATTCCCGCGTCAGCGACGGCACCGACACGCCCACCGGCCTGGTTCTGAAGGCGCTCGATGCTGGGCTGGATGTCATCGCACTGACGGACCACGACACCTTCGACGGCGTCCTCGAAGCCGCCGCCGCCGGCAAGCGGGTGGGGGTGAGGGTGGTCCCGGGCGTCGAGATGTCCACTGAAGTCGACGGCACGAGCGTCCACCTCCTGGGGTACGGCTGCGACGTGCACAACGCGCCGCTGGCAAAGGAACTGGCCGCGCTCCGCGAGGCGAGGTCCCGGAGGCTCCCCGAGATGTGCGACAAGCTCGCAGAGCTGGGGATGGACATCACTGGCGATGACATTGCCGCTACCGCGCGCTCCGCACGCACACTCGGCAGGCCCCACGTCGCCGACGCGCTGGTGGCCAAGGGGTACGTGGCGAACCGGCAGGAGGCTTTTGACAAATACCTGGCGGTGGGGAAGCAGGCCTACGTGGCGCGGTACAACACTGATCTCGTCCGGGCCATCGACCTCGTGCACGGCGCCGGCGGTGCAGCCGTCATTGCGCATCCCTGGCGCGACAGCAGTCGTCACGTCCTGACAGCACCGCTGCTGCAGAAACTCGTCACCGAACACGAACTCGACGGCATCGAGGTGGACCACGAGGACCACGACGATCACACCCGCCGCCTGCTGTTCGAGATGGGTGGGCGGCTGGGGCTCGTCCGCACCGGGTCCAGTGACCACCACGGCACCGGCAAGGAGGGCCATGCACTGGGCTGCAACCTCACTCGCAAGCCCGCCTTCATGGAATTGGTGTCCCGCATCCGCCAACGCGGCGGGATCGTCTGAGCCCGTCAGTGTGGTGGGCGGCCTGCGGCGGCCGGTAAGGTTTCCACCGTTGTTGTCACACGCAAGCCCTGAGGAGAGTCATGGACGCCGAGTCGATGGTGGAACTGGACGCCTCACTGGCGCGTTCCACGCAGCGCAGCGCAGAGATTGAGCGATTGATCGAGAAGGATCCGTCACGGTTCAGGATCCTGACCGGGGACCGTCCCACCGGCAATCTGCACATCGGCCACTGGTTCGGCTCGCTGGAGAATCGTGTCCGGCTGGCCAATGCGGGCGTGGAGACGTTCCTCATCATCGCCGACTACCAGGTGATCACCGACAGGGACGGCGTCGGGCCCATTCGGGACCGCGTGTACTCGCTGCTCGCCGACTACGTGGCCGCCGGGCTGGATCCCCAGAAGATCACCATCTTCACGCACTCGTCCGTGCCGGCGCTCAACCAGCTGATGCTGCCTTTCCTGTCGATCGTCACCGACGCGGAGTTGCGACGCAACCCCACCGTGAAGTCGG
>JAUNVL010000058.1:0-1878 GCA_030537675.1 Propionibacteriaceae bacterium
AAGCGCGCGAGACCGTAGGTGACGGGGAGTGCTTTGTCGCGGTTGTCGACACCGGCATGGATGTGGACGCCGTTGACGGCCATCTGCTCGCCCCACCAGCCGTTGCGCTCCCGCACACGCCGGTACTGGGCCTTCTTCACCGGCTTCTGCCGTGCGGGGTCGCCGAACGGGTGGGCACCGGTTGCCATGACAGCCAGGCCGTGGGGCTCCAGCGCCTCGATGACGTGGTGCAGCAGCGCATCCATCTCCTCCACGACGTCGGCGACGTGGGTGTGGACGCCGCTGACGAGCTCGATCATGCTTTGCAGGTACTCCGCGCGGATGGGTCCGTTCACGGGATCTGTCACACCGTCGAGCACGAGGTGTGCCTTGGGGACCACTTCCAAAGTGGCCAGGTCCACCACTGAGAGTTCCCATTCGACGCCGAGCGTCGCCCGCCGTGAGGGCTTGAAGTTGATCTTCATGCGGGTTCTCGCTTTGCTCGATGGTCTCCTGCTACCCACCGATCATGCCCGGCCCAGACGGTCACGGGGGCAAAACTGCGCACCAGCGGTAGGCTTTGGCCGCAGATACACACCCGTTGAGAGGCGGACAGACCCATGTCCTTGTTGCACACCGTCCAGCTGGCACCGGCCGATCCCATTCTCGGACTGACCGAGGCCTTCCTCAAGGACCCGCGTATGGACAAGGTCAACCTCGGTGTCGGCGTCTATCTCGACGAGACCGGGAAGGTGCCACTCCTGCGGTGTGTGCGCGCAGCAGAGGAGCGTCTGGAGAAGCAGGCCAGCCCCCACGGTTATCTCGGCATCGTTGGTCTCCCCACCTACGTCCACGCCACACGGTCGTTGGTGTTCGGCGCCGATGCACCCGTTCTGGAGCGTGTGGCCTCGGTGCAGGCGTTGGGTGGCACGGGCGCACTGAAGGTGGGCGCCGACCTCCTGCAGCAGCTCTCACCGGATGCACGGGTGCTGATCTCGACCCCCAGTTGGGAGAACCACAGGGCGCTGTTCGCCCGTGCCGGGTTCGACGTGCAGGGATACCGGTACTACTCCCCGGAACTCAAGGGGATCGATGTCGACGGGATGATCGAGGACCTCCAAGCGGCTGAGGAGGGCACGGTGGTGGTGCTCCATGCCTGCTGCCACAACCCCACCGGATATGACCTGCAGCCCGCGGACTGGGACAGGGTCATCGCGGCGGTGACCGAACGCAAGCTCGTGACATTCCTCGACATGGCCTACCAGGGCTTCGGGTTCGGCATCGAGGAGGACAGGGCCGTCATCGACAGGTTCGTCGACGCCGGACTCGAGTTCTTCCTGGCCACCTCCTTCTCCAAGTCCTTCAGCCTCTACGGCGAACGCATCGGCGCCCTGCACGTGGTGTCGCCGGATGCCGAGACTGCCCGCAACGTGCTCTCGCAACTGAAGATCTGCATCCGCACCAACTACTCCAACCCGGCCAAGCAGGGGGCAGCGCTCGTGGCCGAGGTGCTGGGGGATGCGGAGTTGCGCCAGATGTGGGAGGAGGAACTCGCCGGGATGCGCGAGCGCATCAAGCGGCTGCGCTCGCAACTGGTGGAGGGTCTGCGCGCCGAGGGCATCGACGACATGGACTTCATCGCGGAGCAACTCGGCATGTTCAGCTACTCCGGCCTCACGAGGGACCAGATGGTGGCGCTGCGCACCGATCACGCGATCTATGGCACGGACGCCGGCCGGATGTGCGTTGCCGCACTGAACTCCGGAAACGTCGCACAGGTGGCCAGGGCCATCGCGGCCGTGCGCTCACCCCTGCTCAGCCACTGAGGGAGCGGCCGAGCCCGCTGGCGCGTCGCGCGGGTGTCTCGACGGCGATCCGGAGTGCGGCCTCGCTGCCGTA